>CAKUBM010000005.1 GCA_934643145.1 uncultured Collinsella sp.
GCCGCGTGGCGCGACTTCAGGGCCTCGGCGCGCAGGCCCGCGAGCAGGCCGCCTTTCTCGCCCGTCATGCCGCCACCTCCCCGCGCGCTCGTCGCCCTTCCCGGCAGAAGCTCATGAAGAGTTCCTCGAGGTCCTGCCCGGGCCGAAGCGCATCCTCGTAGGCGAGGCGCCCCCCGCAGATGATGCCGATGGTGTCCGCCATCTGCTGCACCTCGGAGAGGATGTGGCTCGAGACGATCACCGTCGTGCCCGCCGCCGCGAAGCCGCGGATCTGGTCGCGCAGCTCCTCGATGCCGATGGGGTCGAGGCCGTTGGTGGGCTCGTCGAGCACGAGCAGGCGTGGCCGGGCGATCAGCGCCAGCGCGAGCCCCAGGCGCTGCCGCATGCCCATCGAGAAGCGCCCGGCGCGCTTCTTCCCGGTGTCAGCGAGGTCCACGGCGGCGAGCACCTCATCTATGCGGCTCTCGGGAAGGCCCAGCAGCGTGGTGCGCACGCGCAGGTTCTCGCGCGCGGTGAGGTTGGGGTAGAGCGGCGCCTCCTCGATGAGGCTGCCGATTGCGTAGAGGTCCTCGCGGCACCAGGCGTGCCCGGCAAAGAGGATCTCCCCGGCCGTCGGCCGCAGCATCCCGCAGATCATCTTGAGCGTTGTCGACTTGCCGGCGCCGTTGGGACCGAGCAGCCCGTACACCTCGCCCTCGCGGATATGAAGGCTCACATCGGCCACGGCGTCCTGCGCCTGGTCGCCGCGGCCGAAGCGCTTGGTGAGCCCACGCGTCTCGAGCATGTAACCCATGGGTTTATCCTTTCTCTTCCGGGAGCGCGGGCCGAGTCACCGTGCCCGCGCGCCTTACCTTTCGGGTTCACCATCCATAGTGGGGCGCGTTTCTAACGAAGCCATAACGGCCGTTGGGTTCTTTTGGCGCCAACCCTTCTCGACCCGCACATCATGATTAATTTGCTTAAGGCAACAACTTTCCCGATCGATGTAATCACCGAATCAAAACGTGTACATCACCCTCCAAAACCGACATTTTTCGGCATGTTTGGAGGCTGATGTACACGAATGTGAAATCCACCGCCGCCCAAAAGCGCCTTCCTCATGTCTGGACTCTCTATGCTTGCGCTGGATAGACATCGCCGGAACGGGTATAGTAGCGAAAGTTTTGTCGTTAACCAGCGGGGGAGTCCTGTGGGCATCAAAAAGAAGATCAAAAAGGAGCTTATCGGCACTTCCGATTACCCGTCGAATAAGATCTTTACGATCTCCAATTTCATCACCTTTACGCGCCTGATCCTCACCCTGGTATTTCTGTACCTGTTTGTGACGGATAACAACCGCGTCATCGCCATCGTTATCTACGCCGTTGCCGCCTCTACCGACTGGATGGACGGTCAGATCGCCCGCATGACCAAGACGGTCTCGTGGCTCGGCAAGGTCATGGATCCCATCTGCGACCGTGCGCTGCTGTTCACCGGCGTACTTGGGCTGGTGGTCCGCGGAGAGCTGCCCATCTGGGTCTGCGTGCTCATTATTGGCCGCGACATCTATCTGGGCATCGGCACGCTTATCGTGCGTCATTATCACCGTCGCCCCATCGATGTCGTCTTTCCCGGAAAGATTGCCACTGCACTGCTCATGACCGGCTTCTCGCTCATGCTGCTCGGGTTCCCCGTTATTGAAGGCCTGCATCTTTTACCTTCAACCCTTACGGCCTTCCCGGGCCTCAACGGAAGCTCGGTGCCCCTCGGCATCTTCTTTGTGTACGGCGGCGTGATCTTCTCCATGCTCACGGCTGTCATCTATTCCATTAAGGGCGGAGTGGCCATTAAACAGGCTCTCGCGCATCCCGAGGACGAGGACATCGACTTTCTGAACCCTGAAATCGAAGACTGATTCGTTGGGGTATGATTACGTACGGTTCATTATTTGCGGCACGTCCGCGATAAGTTAGGGGTTGTCATGGACAACATGGTTAACAATATGCCTCAGAATGATAAGGCTGCTGACGCTACCTGCGTATTCCGCGTGCCTTCAAGCGACGTCACCGTTCCCGACCTCATGGCCAACGTGCGCATCACCGCACCCGTTCTGTCCATCGTCAAGGGTCCGCAGACTGGTGCCGCCTTTGAGCTCGAGGACGACGTGACCACCATCGGCCGCGATCCTGCGAACGGCATCTTCCTCAATGACATGACCGTTTCGCGTAGCCACGCGCGCATTATTCGCGAGGGGCTCGGCGCTCGCATTGAGGACCTGGGCTCGCTCAATGGCACCTGGGTCGACGGCGCCATTGTCAACGCGGCCCCGCTGCACGATGGTTCTTCCGTCCAGATCGGTACGTTTACGCTCATCTACCACGAGAGCACGCCGGAGCGCATCGAAACCGGTGAGTAGGGCATGGCCGAACGCAACTATCTGAGTATCGGCCAAGTCGTCAACCTTCTTCGAGGCGCATACCCCGATCTTTCGAACTCAAAAATTAGATTTCTAGAAGATGAGGGGCTCATTACCCCTCATCGTACGCCTAAGGGATACCGTCAGTACTCTAAGGAGGACGTTGATCGCCTGGAGGTCATTCTGCACTTGCAGAAGACCCGCTACATGCCGCTCAACGTGATTAAGCAGCGCTTGGAAAACGCCACGGACCTGTCAACGCTCGCCTACGAGGTGGGCTTGCTGTCCGATGTTCCGCTCAAGACGGAGCCCAAGGAGACCAAACAAAAGCTGCATCCCATTGAGACCATTCCCGATATGCTGGGCGTCGAGATTTCGTTTATCCGCTCGCTCGCCGAGAACGACCTCATTCGCATCATCAAGAGTCCGCAGAATCGTGAGCTCGTCGATGGTCGCGATTTTCCAATCATCCGCTACTGCTCCGAGCTGTCACGCTTCCATATCGAGCCCCGCAACCTGCGTCAGTACGTGTCTTCCGCCAACCGCGAGTCCTCGATGTTTGAGCAGGTGCTCGTGAGCATGCTCGGCATGGATACCTCCGATGACGAGCGCGACGCCAAGCTCGAGCGTGCGTTTAAGAAGCTTCACGACCTGACCGAGGGTGTGCACACTGCGCTGCTCAAGAACCGCGTTTTTGAGTCGCTCAACGCCGTGGTCGAGGACGCCGACATCGATGCACTCGATGAGGAAATCACTCGCTCCGAGTCCACCAAAGCCAAAAACGAAGAGATAGCCACGCCGGCTTCGCACGAGGATTCTCTCGTAAAGCCGCTCAAGGTCGTCGCCCCTTCGCACTCCGGCACCGCCACGGCGGGCAAATAACCGCTGCCGCTTATCCGGCAACCCATTGAAAGGTCATGCAATGTACGACTTCGAATCTCAAATCGTCGACATCCCCGACTATCCCGAGCCCGGAGTCATCTTCAAAGACATCACGCCGCTCTTTGGCAATCCCGAGGCGCTCAAAGCCATGACCGATGCCCTCGCCGAGCACTTTGCCGGCATGGGAATCACCAAGGTCGTGGGTCCCGAGGCTCGCGGCTTTATGGTTGGCGTACCGGTGGCTGTGGCCCTTGGTGCCGGCTTTGTTCCCGCACGTAAACCGGGCAAGCTACCCCGCAAGACGGTGAGCCAGAGCTACGAGCTCGAATACGGCACCGACTCTATCGAAATCCATGCCGATGCCATTACCTCTAAAGATACCGTGTTGATTCTGGACGACTTGGTCGCGACGGGCGGAACCGTCGAGGCAACAGGTAAACTTGTGCGAGATATGGGCGCAAAGCTTGTGGGCTACGGGTGTATCCTTGAGCTTGCGTTTCTCAACCCGCGCGAGAAGCTCACGCCGACTGACGACGATGTTGAGCTCTTTAGCCTGGTGACGGTAGACTAGCCGTTACCCTTAGTTACTGGAAAGGAAGCTACATGCGCACAGCAAACACGCACAAAAACATGGCACGCTGCGCTGCTACGGCAACCCTCGCTTGTGTTTTGGGCTTGGGCCTCGCGGCTCCTGCCTACGCCGATACCGCATCCGACCTTGCCGCTGCTCGCACGAAGCTCGAGCAGATCGGTACCCAAACCCAGCAGATTTACGATGAGCTCGCCACGCAGACGCAGGCGCTCGATCAGACTGCTGGCGAGATCACGCAAAAGCAGCAGGAGATCGCCGATGGTCAGGCCAAGCTCTCGACCTATGTCGCCGGCGAGTACAAGACCGGCGGTCTGAGCCTGCTTCAGGTTCTGACGGGCGTTGACGACCTGAGCGATATGCTCAATCGTCTGTTCTACTATGGCAAAGTTTCCGATAAGCAGGCTCAGACCATTCAAGAGGTAAAGGAGCTTAAGCAGCAGCTCACCGATAAGCAGGCCGAGCAGGAGAAGAACGTCGCTTCCACGCAGAAAAAGGTCGACGAGCTTAACGCTCAGCAGGCTGAAGCCCAGAGCGTCGTAAACTCCCTGGATTCACAGCTGCAGGCCGAGCTTGCTGCCGAGGCCGAGGCCAACGCCGCGCTGCAGGCCGGCATCAACGCCAGTACCGCTGAGAAGGCCACGGTGAGCAACGAGACTGCCGGTACGACCGAGAACACCAACAACGGTGGTCAGACCAGCAATAACAACAACCAGGGCGGCAACACTCCGGCTCCTACGCCGACACCCGCTCCGACGCCGCAGCCCTCCACGCCTGCTCCGGCTCCGACGCCTTCTGCTCCGAGCCAGTCCGTCGATGGCGGTTCTGTTGTCTCGCGTGCATACAGCAAGCTTGGTTGCGCTTATTCTTGGGGCGGAATTGGCCCGAACAGCTTCGACTGCTCTGGTTTTGTTAGCTATTGCCTCACGGGTCGCTATTGCCGCCTCGGCACCACTGGCACCTTTATGGGCTGGACGCGTGTGTCCGATCCGCAGCCCGGTGACGTTGTGGTCAACTCGTACCACACCGGCATTTACATCGGTGGTGGTCAGATGATTCATGCTTCCGACTACAACACGGGTGTCATCATCAGCTCCGTTGCCGCCGGCATGAACAATAACTACATCTTCGTGCGTTACTAAGTCATCTTACACAGCGTGTGAATGTGGACCTCGAGGCTTTAAGTCGCGAGGTCCATTCTTTTGTCTCTAATCTTGTACGGCTATCTAGTATTCAAAACTAGATAGCCGTACATTCAGTTTGCAAGATGGCTATAATTGTTGAAGAACAATTAGAAAGGACCCTCTATGAGCTGGGCACTTATCTCCGATTCAAGCTGCAACCTCCGCGATTGGCAACCGACCGCGCCCCATACCACCTTTGCATTTGCGCCCCTCAAAATTCGAGTGGGGGAGCGTGAATTCATCGATGACCTTTCGCTCGATGTTCATGAGCTCAACTGCGCTGTTCAGGCGGAGACGAACGCTTCTTCGAGCGCTTGTCCCAGCGTAGGGGAGTGGGCCGAGCTCTTCAAATTGGCAGACAAGACCATCTGCATGCCGATCTCTGAGGGCGTGTCGGGAAGCTACAACGCAGCAGCCACGGCTCGCGATATGGTTCTTGCCGAGGAGCCCGACCGGCAGATTCATCTAGTCAATTCGCGCGCAGCTGGCGGCAAAATGGACCTCATTTTCTTGCTGTTCGACCGCTATCTTGCAAGCAATCCGGATGTCTCATTCGAGGATGCTTGCGCATACTTCGATAGCCTTGAGCAGAACAGCAAAATCCTCTTCAGCTTGTGCAATTACGAAAACCTGGCCAAAGCCGGACGTATCCCTAAGGCAGCCGGCGTCATTGCCAACAAGCTCAATATCCGCATTTTGGGCACGGCGAGCGAGGCCGGTAAAATCGAACTCGTCGGGCACACGCGTGGCGAAAAGAAGATACTCAATAAGATCATCGACACCATGGAAGCCGAGGGTTTTACGGGCGGCGAGGTCGTTATCGACCATGTCGAGAATGAGGCAGGCGCCCAAGCACTTGCCAGCCGAATTGTGGAGCGCTGGCCAGGCTCCAAGACTATCATCATGCCCTGTAACGGGCTAGATTCATACTATGCCGAAATGCATGGGCTCATTATCGGCTACGGCATGGGCGTGGCTTCGGGCCAATAACGTCCAACCAAGCAAAAATACGGGCGGGACAAAGTGGCAGATAGCCCTTTGTTCCGCCCGTTTTATACGTCGGCTAGCTATTAAACCCATTAAACTTTAGATAGCTCATCAGGTACGCTTTCGAAACGAAGGATGAAACCGCACTGCGCACAAGCAGCGACTCACGCGTTACCTGATGCGCCGTATCGGGAACCGGCGTCTGCTCGACGGAAAACGCCGAACGAATCGATGCCTCGAGCTGATCGACCACATAATCGAAGGCCGTCGGGGCATCGTAGCTCAAACGCTGAATGTTAAAGAGTGCCTGCACCGCAGCAATAGGTAAGACCTGCTTAAAGAGGCAGATAGCGATCAGGCGGGCAATCTGCTCGCGGCCATATTGCTTTTTGACCGGAGCAGGCACCAGGCCGACCTTCACGTAGTTATTGATCATCGATGGCGTAATGACAGGGTGCTCAACGCAAATGGACAGCGGCTCCATCCACAGCGCAACATACTCAATAACCTGGTC
This sequence comes from uncultured Collinsella sp., assembly GCA_934643145.1. Classification (GTDB taxonomy): domain Bacteria; phylum Actinomycetota; class Coriobacteriia; order Coriobacteriales; family Coriobacteriaceae; genus Collinsella. The sequence goes on from CAKUBM010000005.1 coordinate 6,552, forward strand.
GCGGTAGAGCGTCACATTGGGCAACTGGTCATAGCGCGGCAGACTCAACGTATTGAGTTTGCGCACGATTTCGGACTGAATAAATGCATCGGGCAGCACAGTGGGCTGAATATCCTCAGGCTTAATGCTGACCGACGAATCGGACATCGGAATAACGTGTTTAACGTGGTTCATAAAGGTCCTCCGTTCATTTTCTATATTGTATTCTAGGTTATCTAGTTTTACATACCACATAGCCGGCAAGTAAAAGTGGTTGGACAACACATTGATGCATCGTCCAACCACTTTGTTTAAAGATAGCAACCTTACATAAGATATATTATCGTACTTATCCACGGAGAAACGCGTATGCGCTCGTTGCCGCTATGGCTCCGTCCGAAACAGCGGTCACAACCTGGCGTAAACGTTTGGAACGGATATCGCCAGCGGCAAATAGACCTGGCGTGCGGGTCGCCATGGATTCATCAGTCAGAATGCCGCCATCAGGCGCCAGATCGACTAGATGCTCAACAAGCTCGGTATGGGGCTGCGTTCCGGTAAAAACAAAGATGCCAAACGAGCCGGGCTCAAATGACTCGGTATGAGTCTCGCCGGATGCATTGTCCTTAAAGGTAATCGTCGTTGGCATGGCTTCGCCCGATAGCTCCACAATACTAGTTTGGTACCTAACTGTAATATTGTCCTTTGCGAGTACTTTCTGAACAACACCATCGGGCGCACGGAACTGGTCGCGGCGCAGCACGATGGTCACACTGTTGGCAATGTCGGACAGGAACAGAGCCTCTTCGCATGCCGAATTGCCACCACCGATTACAAAAACCTGCTTGCCGCGGAAAAACATGCCGTCACATGTTGCGCAATATGAAACGCCACGACCGCGATACGTATCCTCGCCTGCGAAACCTGCCGGACGCGGCGTGGCACCCATGCAAGCGATAACGCTCGGGGCCAGCGTATCGCCCATATCGTGATGCACCGTAAACAACGCTGCATCGGCATCGTAATCGATACCCGTAACCATGCTCCATGCAACCTGTGCTCCCAGGCCCTCTGCATGCTGCTGAAAACGCTCGCCGAGTTCGGCGCCACTCAGGAGCGAGATACCCGGATAGTTCTCGACCTCATTGGTTGTGGCGATCTGCCCTCCCGACATGCCCTGCTCAATCACGGTCGTCGTCAGGTTGGCACGCGCAGCATAAATGGCGGCAGCATAGCCCGCGGGGCCGCCACCGATAATCGCAACATCGATCGGCTTATCGGTAGTCATGAAGCGTCCTTTCGTCGAAACGTTGTCGTTCTTTGCGCTCATACCCAAATTTACGTGAACGTGACACTCATGCACTACAATGATAAATCCGTATTACAAAGCTGAAGGGGAGTTATCGATGGACCAGGCGCAGACGAGTGACGACGCTCCCCTGCTCACGTACAGCACTCCCCAATCGGAGCAAACCACGCTCCTGGCTCAGCAAAAACCTCTCGTGACCATCGTGCACGCCTCCGTTGGCTCGGGCCACAAGGCCGCCGCAAATGCGATTGCGCACGCATTCGACCTCATCCGCGGCACCAATGGCATCCCCGAGGATATTGAGATTGAAGTGCTCGATATCCTTGATTTTGGACGTATTAAATTCGACGGTAATAAGACCGCGGCTTCTTTTACGGGAGCCACGCGCCCCATTTACGACCTGACCTGGCGATATACGCTTACGGGACATCTTCTCTGGGGTGGCGGAACGGCATGGTCGCGAATTATGTTCCCCGCCTTCAACGAATATATTCGTAGCCGCAGGCCCATAGCCGTGGTTGCAACGCACATCACAGCAGCCAATGTTGCCGTGGGCGCCCGCGTAATTACGGGTATCGATTATCCGGTCATCTGCGTACCGACCGACTACGAAGTCGAGGGATGGTGGCCCCACAAGGACACCGATTTATTCTGTGTTGCCAACGAATTTATGGCCGAAACGCTGCGTCCGCGCAAGGTGCTCGAGACAAAGATTCGCATTACCGGCATTCCTATTCGCGCCGGATTCGACACGGATTACGATCGCGAGGAAGAGCTAGCTAAGTTCAACCTCCCCACCGACAAGACCGTCGTGCTGGTAATGGCCGGTGCCAGCTTGCCTCAACCGTACGTTCGCTTTCGCGCGGAGATGGACCGCACCCTCCCCTTCCTACGCAGCTTCGAAGACATGCACTTTGTCTTTTTGCCGGGCAAAGACACCGAATATGCCACCCGCCTCAAAACGCTCTTCGACGCCATGAAGCTCGAAAACGTCACGGTTCTGGACTATGTCGATGATATGGCAGCGCTTATGCACGGCTGCGACCTGGCAATTCTCAAATCGGGCGGGCTCACCGTCACCGAGTGCCTATGCGCACATCTGCCGATGATCCTGCTGGGCAAATCATACGGCCAGGAAAAGGCCAACACCACGATGCTCACCGGCATGGGCGCCAGCATGCATGTCACCACCGCACGAGAGCTCATCGTGACGTTGCGTCATCTCCACGATCATCCCGAGTCGCTCAAGGCACTGCTCATCAACGGCGAAGTGCTGCGCCGTCCACGCGCAGCCGAGGACATCGCCATCGCTACCATGGAGCTCGTAGGCAAACCCCAAAAGCGCAAACGAGCCTTCTGCCGCTTCTACTGGGGAGGAAAGCCCGCGCATATCCGCTAGCGTCTTAATGTCCGCTTACCTGTGGGAGGCCCCTATATATCATCCCGTGCTCAAACATTCTCGCTTCGCTGCGAAACTGCGCGCGGGACGATATATAGGGGCCTCCCGCAGGTAAGCTGCGTTTACGTACTAGCAGCTATACCAGATTCCCCACCACTAGAACCTTCAAAGGCGAAACCTGAAAATATTAATACAGATAGCCGATGCGACAAAGGAGGTATCCCTTTATCGCATCGGCTAACTAGAAAGATTGTTTTATCTCAAGCATGTAGCCCTTTCGCCTGAGCCCCATACATATCATCCCGCGCGCAGTTTCGCAGCGCAGCGAGAATGTTTGAGCACGGGATGATATGTATGGGGTTCAGGCGAAAGCGGGATCCATGCGCCCCTGCGAAGCGAGAATGTTTGAGCATGGAATGATATGTGGGAGAGGCAGGCGGGAGGGATACGAGCGCCCCGTGAGAATGTTTGAGCATGGAATGATATATAGGGGCCTCCCACGGGTGAGCGGACATTACAATACGCCGCTAGAACCGAAACCGCCGGCTCCTCGGTCGGTTTCGTCTAGCTCTTCTACTTCTATGAGATTGACCGTGGGGACTTCTTGGATGACGAGTTGGGCTATGCGGTCGCCTTTGTTGATTTGGATGTTGTTCGTGGGGTCTAGGTTAATGAGGATGACTTTGAGTTCTCCTCGGTAGTGGGCGTCGATGAGGCCCGGCGTGTTGACTATAGACAGGCCCTGCTTGATGGCCAAGCCGCTGCGGGGCTGGACGAAGCCGGCGTAGCCATCGGGCAGAGCGATGGCCAGCCCCGTAGAGACCAGACGGCGTTCGAAGGGCTTCAGGACGCAGTCTTCGTTGGAGCGTAGATCCAAGCCGGCATCGGTGGGATGGGCGTATTTGGGAAGCTCGACGGTGGGGTCGAGACGCTTTATGTTGACGGTAATGTTGGACATGGAATCACCTTAGCTTGTCGAGCTCTTGCAGAAATTCATCGACGTCTTTGAAATCGCGGTAGACCGAGGCAAAGCGGATGTAGGCCACCTTGTCGATCTTGGCCAAGCGCTTGAGCACCATGTCACCCAACTCATGGGACGTGACGGCCGTCAGCGTGCGAGAGCGCAACTCGACCTCGATGTCGTCGATAATCTCATTAAGCTTCTTAGTGTCGATATCGCGCTTGATGGTGGCGCGCATCAAGCCGACGAGCAGCTTATTGCGATCGAACCGCTGCTTGGTTCCGTCTGACTTAATGACCTCGATTGGGTCTTCGCATCGCTCGAACGTTGTAAAGCGATAGTTACACGAGCAACATTCGCGACGGCGCTTAATGGTGTTATTTGACTCCTGCATACGGGAATCAACGACGCGGGTATGTGCCTTGCCGCATTTGGGACAGCGCATGGTACCTCCTCTTAAACGATAACAAGGGTACCATGCGCAGCGCGATAATGATTACGAACGAGCAGGAACCTTAAGATGCGCACCGGCGGCGAGCGAACCATGCTCCAGATGATTGACGTTACGGATCATGTCGGAAGTCTCTTGCGTGGAAAGGCCTTCGATTGGATATTCCTCGGCAAGCGACCAAAGAGAATCGCCAGTCTGAACGCGAATGGTCTCGTAAGTAATGTTGGAAACGGACTCGGCATACGCGGCGTGACGAGCGCTAAAGACCGAAGTAGCGAGGACAAAGAAGAGCGTAAGCGCAACGGCGACAATCGTCGGAACCTTCAGGGCAACGCGGGCCGGCGCGACTACAGCCTGCTGATTGCGAGCAGGCTTTACGGTCAAAGGTTGAATGCCGGAGCGGCCACCCTGAACAACCGCAAAAGTGGGTTCTGCAGGCGTCTCGAGCTTAAGGGCGAGGTTTCCCTGGACCATATTCGTTGCGTTCATCATGTTCTCCTCTCGCGTGTTTTGCTGAGAACAGTTTTATCAAGCCGCGCGGACAAAAATGTCTAGCGCGAGAACGAATGTTCGGTTATTATTATCTTCGAACAGTTGTTCCTGTCAAGCAAAATTCGAACATTTGTTTGACATGGGTAGAGAGGATGCCCTGATGGCTCGCAAAATTACCAAGCGTCAGCAGCAAATTTACGACTTCATCAAGGAATATCAGCAGGAGAAGGGTTATCCGCCCAGCGTGCGCGAGATGGCTTCTGCCGTGGGCCTTTCCTCCCCAAGCACCGTGCACGCCCATCTCTCTGCCCTGGAGGCGCGCGGGCTGCTCAAGCGCGATGCCACCAAGCCGCGCGCCCTGGAACTCTTTAACGAGGACGGTTCCTCTGTCTCAATTTCTAAATCTGACGAGCCCACCGCACCTCGCGGAACGGTCTCGCTACCGCTCGTTGGTCGCGTCGCGGCTGGGATCCCCATTCTGGCCGAGCAGAATATCGAAGACACGTTTACTATCCCGACCGAAATCGCCACTGATCAGGGTTCCTTTATCCTTGAGGTGCATGGGAGCTCAATGATCAATGTCGGCATCTTCAATGGCGATTACATCATCGTCCGTGAACAAAAGAGTGCCATGAACGGCGAAATTGTCGTGGCCATGATTGATGGTTCGGCGACCGTCAAGACGTTCTACAAGGAGCAGGGGCGTGTGCGCTTGCAGCCCGAGAACGACACCATGGAACCTATCTATGCAACGAATCCCGTTATCCTGGGCAAAGTCGTCGGCTTGATGCGCCGGTTCTCGTAATGCAAAAACGCATAACCATATTTGATACCGTCCGCGGGTTTACGATGATTTCTATGGCAGGTTTTCACGCTTGCTATGATCTCGCCTACCTGTACGGCTGGGATATGCCCTGGTTTACCCAGTCAGTCTTTCAAGACATCTGGCGCGCCAGCATCAGCTGGGTATTTTTGTTTATCGCCGGTTGGATGTGCACCCTTTCGCGCAACAATATCAAACGTGCCGCCAAATACGCCTTAGCAGCACTCGTTGTCTGGTTGGCAACAACACTTGTCTCAGTCGACGATTCGGTTAATTTTGGCATCATCTACTGCATGGCCGCATGCACCGGCATCGTAGCGTTGACCGATCCCGTCCTTAAGAAGATAACGGCGAGATGGGGCATGCCCCTATGCCTTATGTTGTTCGCAATCACCTGGAGCATCCCCAAAACGATCTACCCTGTCCCCTACCTGGCGTGGCTGGGATTTCCGAGCCCTGGGTTTATCTCAGGTGATTACTACCCCATCATCCCGTTTATCTTTATGTATCTTGCAGGATACTTCGCCGCACACATAGCGCAGGGAATCGATAAGACCGTCCCTAGCTGGGCCTACGCCAACCCCCTGCCGGCGCTCGCCAGCCTTGGACGTCACGCTCTCCCCTTTTATCTGCTGCATCAGCCCATCATTCTGGGCATTTTGGAGCTCGTCTACTCGGTGCGATAACGCTCGAGCCGCGGTGCAATACGAGCCGGCAACTTCGCCACAATGCGAACGCCGTCCTCGAGATATTCCTCATGCAGAAGGGTTCCCTGCTCATGCACCAGCGTGATGAGAGCGCCCTCACGATACGGGATATCAGCGGAGAGCAACACATCGGTGGCAGCTGCCTCGCGAGCAATCCGGTCGACGAGATCGTCGAGCCCCTCGCCCGTTTGGGCCGAGAACAGAACGGCCTCCGGATAGCGACGACGGAAACTCAATCGATCGACGCTATCGAGAAGATCGATTTTATTGAATACGGTCAGCGTTAAACGCTCTCCGGCGCCGATCTCATCAAGCACGCGGTCGACAGCCTCCAGCTGCCGCTCATAGTCCTCGTCAGACGCATCTACGACTTTGAGAATTAGATCGGCACCCAAAACCTCGGACAGCGTCGATTTAAAGGCATCGACCAGACCATGGGGCAGCTTTTGAATAAAGCCGACGGTATCGGTAATCGTCATGCCGCGACCGCCGGGCAGACGATACGAACGCGTCGTCGGGTCGAGCGTAGCAAACAGCTTGTCCTGCGAAAGTACCGTAGAGCCGGTCAGACGATTGAGTAACGTCGATTTACCGGCATTGGTATAACCGGCTAACGCGACGCGAAACGCCGGTGACTCAATGCGGCTCTTGGATTGAACATCGCGACGCTGTTCAACCTGCTTGAGCTCACGACGAAGCGCAGCGATCTTATTACGAATGAGGCGACGGTCGACCTCGAGCTGACTTTCGCCCTGACCAAAACGTGAGCCGATGCCGCCGCGCGTCTGCTCCTTGGCGAGATGGCTCCACATGCCACGCAGGCGAGGCAACAAATATTGAAGCTGTGCCAGCTGTACCTGCAGGCGTCCCTCACGCGTCTGAGCATGCAGGCCAAAGATATCCAGGATCAGTGCTGTACGATCGATAATCTTTACCGGCTCGCCCACGGCTTTCTCCAAATAGGATTGCTGCGAGGGGGTCAGGTCGTCGTCAAAAATAACGACATCGGCATCCATGCGATGCACCAGGCCGCACAGCTCTTCAACCTTACCAGAACCGATAAACGATTTAGGATACGGCTTTACCAAACGCTGCGACAAGCGTGCCACGCACCGGGCACCAGCTGTGTGGGCAAGACGCTCCAGCTCATCAAGCGAGCGATCGAGCGGCCATGCATTGTCGCGCCACTCAACACCAACTAAAATGGCACGCTCGGGCTCGGGTGCCGTGGGAACAAGGGGGAAACAGGCCATTAGGCAGCCTCAATACGATGCAGGATATCCTCAACGACCTCATCGATCGTACATTCATCCATATCAAACCACACGATACGGTCATCGCGCTTAAACCACGAAAGCTGACGCTTGGCATAACGACGCGAACGCATCTTAACGAGTTCGCGGGCCTCATCCATGCTCATCACGCCATTGAAAGCATCAATGATCTCTTTATAGCCAATTGCCTGCATCGACGTCAGGGCATCTCCCAGACCCTGGGCCATAAGACCGCGGACCTCATCGACAAGACCCTGCTCAAACATCAGATCGACGCGCAGATTAATGCGTTCGTAGAGCACCTCGCGATTACGCGTCAGACCAAACCATAGGGCATGATAATGCTCGCGCGGAACACTAAACTGACTTTTTTGCTGTGCATAGGAGATACCATCATCATGCATCTCGAGCGCACGAATCACACGGCGCACGTTATGGGGATGAATAACAGCAGCCGATTCTGGATCGCGCTCGGCAAGCAAGGCATGCAGTTCTTCCTCGCCAATACGCTCGGCAAGCTCCTGATAGCCCGCACGGCGATCGTCCTCAAGTTCACCCGAGGGAAAGTCCATCTCATCGAGGGCTGCCTTGAGATATAGCCCCGTACCTCCGCAAAAAACCGGCAGGCAACCCGAACCAAGGAGACGTTCAACATGCGCGCGAGCGTCTGCCTGATAAAGCGCAGCAGAATATGCCACACCCGGCTCTACAATGTCGACGAGACGCAGCGGCACCGTGCACTCATCGGGTGCCATCTTTGCGGTACCGATGTCCATGCCGCGATAGATTTGCATCGCATCGCACGACAGCACTTCGGACGAAAGACGAGCTGCCAAACGGTCGGCAACATCACTCTTACCAACCGCCGTCGGACCGACGATCGCAACGGCGGAAAGACCTGCCCCGGGAGAAACCATTAGCGCGGCTCGCCCACAACGGAGCCGGACAAATACCAGGTCTTGGCAACGTCAACGTCAACATCAACGATCTTGCCAACAAGCTGATCGATGCTGTAACCCTCGGGGATAGGTGCATGCACGGTCTGATTCTTGGGACTCTTGCCCAGCAGGACCGCGTCGTTCTTTTTACTCGTTCCCTCAATGAGCGCCGGAACCACAGTATGAAGCTCACCCTGGTTATACTCGTGTGCCGTGGTCTCGATAACCTTAACCAGGCGATTGAAACGCTCGAGAATAACCTCATGCGGCGTAGGATCGTCAATCTCGGCGGCCGGGGTACCGGCACGCTTGGAATAGATGAAGGTATAGGCCTGAGCATAGCCGACCGTCTCGGCAAGCGAGAGCGTCTGCTCAAAGTCTTCTTCAGTCTCGCCCGGGAAGCCAACGATAATGTCGGTCGAGAGCGCGATATCGGGCATGCGGTTGCGAATGCGATCGACAAGGCCCAGATAGTCCTCGCGTGTATAACGGCGATTCATCTCTTTGAGGATCCGCGTCGAACCGGACTGGACGGCCAAGTGCAGCTGCGGCATAACGGCGGGCGTCTCGGCCATGGCATCGATGGTCTCGGGCAACAGGTCCTTGGGATGCGAAGACGTAAAGAAGATGCGCTCCACGCCCGTATCGCCCACGGCACGCAGCAGATCGGCAAAACGCGGCTTGCCAAACAGATCGCGACCATATGAGTTAACGTTTTGGCCCAGCAGCGTAATCTCACGCACGCCCTGGCGCACCAAACCGGTCACCTCGTCGACAATCTCCTCGAAGGGGCGGCTCTTTTCGCGACCGCGCACGTACGGCACGATACAATAGGTGCAGAAATTATTGCAGCCCGTCATGATGGGCACCCAGGCGTGATACTGAGTCTCGCGATGCCACGGCATGCTCATGGCGTCCGTATCCTCATGCTCATTGGTGCGGATATGACGCTTACCATCGAGGAACGCCTCGGCAATGAGCTCGGCCACATGCGCGATGGAATGAGTGCCAAAGATGACATTGACGTTATCGACGTTGGTGAGCAGGCCCTCGCCATCGCGCTGCGCGATGCAGCCACCAACGGCAACCACGCGCTTGCCCGAAGGCGAAGGCGGCAGGCTTTTGCAGGAATTGCACTGACCGTACAGGCGAGTATCGGCGGCCTCGCGCACGCAGCACGTCATGAAGACAACGATATCGGCATGCGCAGGATCGAGCGCCATGAGGCAGCCATACGAATCAAGCAGACCGCTCACGCGCTCAGAGTCGTGCTGATTCATCTGGCAGCCAAAGGTGCGGATAAAGTAGGTTTTACCGGTAAGAATATCGCGTACGGAACGCTGGTCCATGTGCATAAGTCCTAACGATGGGGAGCGAAACGAGGCAAGCAGAAGCTATGCCACAGGCTTAACATCATCCATGACGACGTTATCCATAGCAGCTCGATTGATCTGGTGAACATAGATAGAAAGGCGGATGGCCGTGCGCGACTCCCCGTTAATGAGGATGTCGGAGAACACGGGCGCGCAGGAAATATCAAAACCAGTTGGAATCAAAAAACCGCGCGCGATAGCAACGGCCTTAATGGCCTGGTTGACGGCACCGGCGCCGACACACTGGATGTTGACGGGTACACCATCCTTGACCATGCCGGCGATGGCGCCGGCAACGGACGCGGGCGATGATTTGCTTGATACCTTCAGGCAATCCATGAAGAAACTCCTGCATTTAAAAGTACGTTTTAACTGCAATAACTGTATCGTACCGAGTGGACTCGGTAAAGGCACTATTCCTCTTTGGCAAGATCGAAGGTCACGGTGATTCGATCACGCGAGACACGGATCTTTGGGTCGCCGCAAAGGTTGAGATAGTACCGAGCGGCAAGGTCATTAAAGTCGCGCTCCACAGCACGCGAAAACTGTGCCATATCATCCTTGGCAATACGTAGCCCGCGACGATCCTTTGCAAGATCGACAGGAGCCGGCGCATGAGAGGACGAATCACGCTCGCGCAGCAGACGCGCGGTCACACCGCGAACGGGCTTAATCTGCCCTGCCAAAATGCGATGTGCCGTGCGCTCGGACATCTCAAGGCCCAAACCGGAACAGATACGGATAAAGTCCTCGGCATCAGAGGCAAGGCCTAAACGATCGACAACCGGAAGCTCGCTCTCGTCATCAATGAACAGGAGACGAGACGTATCAAGCCGGCTTGACGCCTGAGCATAAAGGGTCGCGGCAATCTCAGACGGAGAACCAAGATAGACATCGCAACCACGCAACTCCTCGAGCGCAAACTCACAAGCAGCGCGAATAATATTATGCGGACCGCGAGCACAGACATAACGTCCGTCCTCATCCTTGACGGCCTGGGGCCAGCTGGACTGATCGGCACGCTCACTGAGGCGGTCGGCCGCGACGCTCACCTTAAAGGCTGAACCAAGATCGACACCGGACGTGACCACACGGGCCTCATCGGTGTTCTGCTTGATCGAAAACAATGCCATGCCACGACCGTGAACGCCCCAACGGTCCATCTTCATGCTCTCGAGCTTGGAGGTAACGCGGGCATCGAAGATTCGCTCTTGCATATCCTGCGGAACGCCCGAACCGTTATCCAGAAAGACAAGCGTGCGGACGCCGTCTTCCTTGGTCGTGCCGAGATAGACCTTGTCGGCGCCGGCATCGCGAGCATTACGGAGCATTTCGATGACGATATCCTCGACATGCTGAATGTCGTGCTTTGCCTGGCGCCGCTCGGCCTCCGAAACGCGGAGGCGGACATACCCCTCGCCAAGGTTCTCCTCGACGCGAAGGTTGCCCTCCCCCGACATCGACGCGATAAATGAGATGAGCTCGTTCGCGTCGCTCATGTTATTTAGCGATATCGACAGCGCGGCTCTCGCGAATCACGACAACGCGCACCTGACCGGGATACTCCATCTCTTCCTCGATCTGATGGGCGATATCGTGAGCCAGGACCGTGGACTGGGCATCGGAGATCTTGTCCGGCTGAACCATGACGTGAACCTCGCGACCAGCCTGCATGGCATAGGTACGCTCGACGCCGTCATGGGAGTTGGCGATCTCCTCGAGCTTCTCAAGACGCTTGATGTAGTTCTCGGCAGACTCGCGACGGGCACCGGGGCGAGAGGCAGAGACAGCATCGGCGGCCTGTACCAGGACATCGAGCACCGTGTTGGGGTCGACATCGGCATGGTGAGCCTCAATAGCGTGGACGATAACGGGCTTCTCGCCATAACGGCGGGCCAGCTCGGCGCCGATGACGGCATGCGGGCCCTCGACGTCATGGTCGATTGCCTTGCCCAGGTCGTGCAGCAGGCCGGCGCGCTTGGCAGTCACAACGTCCAGGCCAAGCTCGGAAGCCATCACGCCGCACAGATCAGAGACCTCGAGGGAGTGCTGAAGCACGTTCTGACCAAACGAGGTACGGTAGCGCAGGGCACCAAGGGTCTTGACGATCTCGGGGTGCAGGTCGTGGATACCGGTATCGAAGGCAGCCTGCTCGCCAGCCTCGCGCACGCGCTGCTGAACCAGGTCGGCGGCCTTGTGATACATCTCCTCGATGCGGGCGGGGTGAATGCGGCCGTCGGCGATGAGGTTCTCGAGGGCGACACGGGCGGTCTCACGACGGACCGGGTCGAAGCTCGAAAGAACGACGGTCTCGGGCGTGTCGTCGATCACGAGATTGACGCCGGAAACCTGCTCGAAGGTCCGGATGTTGCGACCCTCGCGACCGATGATACGGCCCTTGAGGTCATCAGAGGGAATGTGCACGGAGGTAACGGTGACCTCGGCAGTGTGGTCGGCAGCGCAGCGCTGAATCGCCAGAGACAGAATCTCCTGGGCGGTCTTGTGGCACTCGGCGCGAACCTGCTGCTCGGACTCGCGAATGATCGTGGCGGCCTCGTGGGTGACCTCGCCGCGAACCTTATCGAGGAGCTCCTTGTGGGCGTCCTCGCGGGTAAGGTCGGCGATACGCTCGAGCTCGGAGGTCTGCTTTGCGCAGAGCTCCTCGAGCTCACGGGAGCGCTTCTCGACCTGACCGGCCTGGCTGGACAGCTGATGCTCGCGCTTGTCGAGAGCGTCGTTGCGGCGATCGAGGGATTCCTCGCGCTGCATCACGCGGTTCTCGAGCGTACGAATCTCGTTCTTACGCTGCTTGTCCTCGGCCTCGGCGGCCTGCTTGTTCTTGATGATCTCCTCTTTAGCCTCGAGCAGAGCCTCTTTTTTGAGGGTCTCGGCCTGACGCTTAGCATCACCGATCAGGGACTCAGCCTGTGCGTGTGCCGACTGGATTTTTTCGTCGGCCTCGTGAAGACTACCCTGCTTGGCGGTGCGCATGTAGGCAATGGCGGCGATGGCACCCAAGACGATGCCAACGAGCGCTGCGATGATAGGCATGCTCACTCCTTTTTATGGATTCGTTACACAACAAAGCGAACCGTCCTTACGAACGGCTCGCGACATTTGAGTAATATGGGCGCAGCTTATGCGGGTCGGATACAGATAAACATATAAACAAACTCATCACAGATGAGCACATATCACAAAGCAAATGACAGTGTTTATCCTACGTTGAACCACAACAGCTGTCAAATAAATGGCCCCAGCACGGCGGCTAAAACGCGGTGAACGGCAGGGCCACAAAACGCATACGCCTAAACCGAACATTCCTCGCGTTCGGCATTAAGACGTGCCTTAACGGCATCGGCGGCGATGTGATACGAGAAGCCCTTGCCCATCAAAAACCGAACCAGTTTTTCGAATCCGCGCGTCTCTGGAACACGCCGCTTGGCGAGCAGGGCTGACGCACGCGCCAAATCGTCTTCGACGGCAAAATAATCCTCGGGATAACCGGGAATATCATCGAGCACGACATGACGACGCTTGAGCTCGGTCTCGATTTTGCGCTGTCCCCAACCGCGCCGCTTGCGTTCCTCGATAAAGTACGAGCAAAAGCGGTTCTCGTCTAAAAAGCGATACTCGGTGGCGCGCTCGACGGCGAAATCGATCGCGGACTGGTGAAAGCCATAGCGAGCCAGCTTGTCACGGACCTCACCCGTCGCATGGTCGCGGCGCGATAACATCTCGGTCACCATGGTAAGTGCACATTTACGCTCGATGAGCTGCACCGCATCACGAAAGTTATCCCAATCACAGGGAAGATCGGGGCGGTTTTTGACATACAGCCGCGCGACCCGCACAGGGATCCAAATGGACCGCTCAAAACCGCCCTCAAGCTCACAATCGATATGTGCGCAAGGCTTTTTGGACGCATACCCGCTCGAGAACGAGGAGGCCGCCTTCTTATCGGGAAAGACGACCGTGGCCTCGGTCACCGTATACGACATGAGCGTAACCGTTACTCGTCGTCATCATCGAGCATGGCGGAACCATCGATGGCGTAAAGCTCGTCAAACTCCTCAGGCGCAGGATGATCGGTCAGCTCGACCTCGGACGGAGCATCGTCATCAAACTCAAGCCCGCAGGCAAGGCGGACCTTATGCTCAATCTCGTCGGCGCAATCGGGGTGTTCGCGCAGAAACGCCTTGGCGGCCTCGCGACCGTTGCCGAGCTTGTCCTCGCCATAGGCAAACCAGGAGCCCATCTTCTTGCAGATGCCGCACTCGACAGCCATGTCCAGAATCGAGCCCTCCTTAGAGATGCCCGTACCGTACATGATGTCGAACTCAGCAGAACGGAACGGAGCTGCCACCTTGTTCTTAACGACCTTGGCGCGCACGCGGTTACCGATAACCTCGTCCTTAAGCTTAATGCTGTCGATGCGGCGAATGTCGATACGCACCGAAGAGAAGAACTTAAGGGCGCGGCCGCCCGTCGTGGTCTCGGGGTTGCCGAACATGACGCCGATCTTCTCACGCAGCTGGTTAATGAATATGCACGTCGTGTTGGACTTGGACAGCGAGCCGGCGAGCTTGCGGAGCGCCTGGCTCATCAGGCGAGCTTGCAAGCCGACCGTGGTATCGCCGATCTCTCCCTCGATCTCGGCACGCGGGGTCAGCGCGGCGACGGAGTCGACGACGATGGCATCGATGGCGCCGGAACGCACGAGCATGTCAACAATTTCGAGCGCCTGCTCACCCGTATCAGGCTGGGAAATCAGTACCTCGTCGATATCCACGCCAATGCGGGCGGCATACGTGGGATCGAGCGCGTGCTCGGCATCGATAAATGCCACCACGCCACCCATTGCCTGGGCCTCGGCCAGGATCTCGAGCGAAAGCGTCGTCTTACCGGAGGACTCAGGACCGTAAATCTCGACGATACGGCCGCGCGGCACACCGCCGATACCCAGAGCGGCATCGAGTGCCAGAGCGCCCGTGGGGATGGCCTCGACCTCGAGCTCGGGGCCACCGTCGCCGTACCTCATGATGGAACCCTGGCCGAATTTCTTCTCGATCTCGGCCTTGGTGGTGGCGATCATCTCATCGCGCTCTTTACCCGTCGTGCGAGCATGAACGGTACGTACGGGACCTGAATTCTTGGCCATGAAAAGCCCTCCTCTTAACAACCTGCATCGATAATAAACGAACGGCTGTTCGTGGTCAACCGTTCAGATAAATCATATGCAGCCGACCTTTCCAAAACCCAACCAAACGCCGACCAAACACTGACCAAATGCTTGACCACAAAGGACCAAATATGAACAAGGCAGGCAAAATTTCGTCTACAACCAGCACAAACGCCAAATGAGACTAAGGTCCCTATCTCCACAATTAAGGGGCCCGAAGGCCCCTTAAAACACGTCTATTCCATAGAGTTAAGCACAAGGGCAATGCGTCCCAATGCCTCAGCGACCGCATGGGCACGAACACACGAACGGTCGCCCTCATAGTGGCAGCGCACAGAGTCCACGACCGGCACTTCCCCATCAGCCGCGCGATACGCCCAGCCAATATAGAAAGTGCCAGCCGGATCGTCCTCAGTGCCGCCGCCGGGGCCGGCATAACCCGTTGCGCTCACTGCAATATCGCTCTGGTACAGCTCCAGCGAACCAGCCGCCATCTCGCGCGCGGTCTGATGCGACACCGCGGTATAGCGCTCGAGCGTCTCCTGCTCAACACCCAGAACACGATGCTTGATCTCATCGCAGTAGGTCACCGCACCGCCACGCAGCACCGCCGAGGCGCCCGGGATATCGGCAATCGTCGAGGCGATCATACCTGCTGTCAGCGACTCAGCCGTCGAAACCGTCACGCCCCGAGCGCTCGCGCGCTCGACAATATCACGCGTCAGCTCCTCGTTATGTGCGGAAATCTGCTCAAAAGAGTCCGTCATACCCACCAGGACCTAGACCGAAAAGACGATCTTGCGGCAGTTCCAGAAGTACTGGGCGCCCGAGATAACGGTCAGGACAACGGCAACAGCGTACAGGAAGCGCGACACCGAGTAGATGCCGAGCGTCAGCGCCAGCGGGCCAAGGTGCAAGCCGGCCATCGCAAAGACGCACAGGTAACCGCAGATGGAGACCATCGTGGTCGCCGTCTTGTACTTGCCAAGTTTATCGGCCGCAACGACCACGCCAGCGGCACTCGCAACCATGCGCAGGGCGCTTACCAACAGCTCGCGGAACAGGATGATGAACACGGACCAAACCGACACGGCGCCAAAGTCCAAGAACAGCAGCAAGGCCGAGAACACGAGTAGCTTGTCGGCGATGGGATCCAAGAACTTACCGAAGTCGGTGATCTCATTGCGCGAGCGCGCCAGGTAGCCATCAACTTTATCGGTGCACGACAGGATGACGTACAGAATAAAGGCGGCGGCGGCGAGCGGGCCGTCGAAGGTGCTCCAATCCGTACCGGCAACGCTCGTGTGAGACAGCGCCGACACGATCATGAACACCGGGATAAAGACGATGCGAACGCACGTCACGATGTTGGCGGGCGTCCAAACACTCGTCAGTTCCTTATTGCTCTCGTTTGCCACGATGCTCTCCTACTCCACAACATGGCCGATAAGCTCATAGCAGAAGCTATCGGTAAACTCGACCGTCAGAATATCGCCCACGGACGCCTCGCTGGCGTCCAAGTGCACCGCGCCATCGGAATCGGGCGCCTGGAACCAAGCATGGCCGATCAGCTCGGCGCCGTCCTCGGTCTCTTCGATACCGTCGACGATCACCTGGGCGCGTTCGCCCACATGTGCGGCAGTTGCAGCAAAACCGAGCGACTCGGCCAAGTCCATGGCCTCCTGGGCGCGCTCGAGCTTGACCTCTTCGTCGACCTGACCCTCCATCTTGGCGGCCAGGCTGCCCTCCTCCTGCGAGTAGGCAAAGACGCTCGTGTAGTCAAAGCCGACGGTGTCCATAAAGTCGATAAGGTCGCGGAACTCGTCGTCGGTCTCGGTCGGGAAGCCGACCATGGCCGTGGAGCGAATCACGATACCGGGGATGCGCTTGCGAAGGTCGCGGAACAGGTCCTCGAGCTCCTGGCGCGAACCGGAGCGACGCATGGCCTTAAGGATGCGTGCGTCGCAGTGCTGCACGGGGATATCGATATAGGGTAGCACCTCGGGGGTATCGCGAATCGTCTCGATAAGCTCGTCGGTCATGCCCTCGGGCTGCAGGTAGAGAACACGGACCCAGACGTTCTGCGGACGCACGGCCTCGGCTACGGCGCGCAGAAGCTGCGCCAGATTGCGCGGCGAGCCAACGGTGACGTCCTCGTCGGCAAAGTCGGTGCCCCAAATGCCCGTGTCCTGGCCGATCAGCACGATCTCGCGCACACCGCCGGCAACCAGGTCGCGCACCTCGGAGATAATGCTCTCGGCACTACGCGAGTGATAGCGGCCGCGGATGTAGGGAATCATGCAGAAGCTGCAAAAGCGGTTGCAGCCATCGGAAATCTTGACGTAGGCAACGGCACCCTCGACAGTGCGCTTGACTTGCGGAATATAGGCAGCGATCTCACGCTCGACACCCAGCACGCCATCGATGACCGCCACGATGCCGTCCTCCTCGTCGGCCTTCACAAAGGCAGCGACCTCGGGCAGCTCGTCAGGCAGGTCGTCGCCATAGCGCGACGGCACACAGCCGCACATGACGATGGGACAAGAACGAACGCCGTCCTGAACCTCGTTGGCGAGTTCGAGCGTGGTTTCGATGCTCTCGGACGTTGCGGAGGCAAGGAACGAGCATGTATTGACGATAGCGATATCGGCATCCTGCGGGTCGAATGCCTCCTCGTAGCCCGCGGCGGTCAAAAGAGAACGCATGCGGTCGGTGTCAACCTCGTTCTTAGCGCACCCGAGGGTGATGTAGAGCACGGAGCCCAACGGTGTATCCATGTTGGAGAGCGGTCCTTTCGATTGATATTAGCGGTAGTTGGTGAACTGCAGCGGCTGGCCGTAGTCCTGGTCGCGCAGGAACTGGATCACGGTCTGCAACGCGTCCTTCGAAGCAGAGGAAACACGCAGCTTCTCGGCCTCGATGGTCACCTTGACCTTGAGCTTTTGGTCCTTGATGTCCTTATTGATCTTCTTGGCGGTCGCCTGGTCGATACCCTCGACGATATGGCCGAGCACGCGAACGGTGCCGCCCGATGCCGCCTGCGGAGCATCCCACGAGACAGCCTTGAGGTCGATGCCGCGCTTGATGAGCTTGGAGCTCAGGACATCGATGATCTGCTTGGAGACAAAGTCGGCCGGGGCGTTGATCGTAAAGAGCTTGTCGCCCTTCGAAAGCTCGATCGTGGCGCCGGAATCCTTCAGGTCATAGCGCTGGGAAATCTCGCGCGTGGTCTGCTGGAAGGCGTTGTCGACCTCTTGCATGTTGACCTCGGACACGACGTCGAAGCTGGAATCTTTAGCCATGATGTTTCCTTTCGCGTACGAACGACTTAGTAGCTATCGTACGAATAGTCGGTAGTATCGGTGGGCATCTGACCGTCAGTTGCGGTATCGGCGCCATCCGTGGACTGGGCATCGGTGCCGTCGGTGGTGTCGGTACCATCGGTGGTGTCGGCACCATCAGAACTTTCACCATTCTCGGAATCAGTCGTCTCCTTCTTGGGAACGGTGATCGTCACACGCGCCACGCCCGAGGTCTTGGTATCGTAACGGACCTTTTCGCCGTTCTTGGTAACGGTGACATCGGAAGGCTTGGACGTGGTGATCTCGATCGAGGACTCGGGCGTGTACTCCTGCTCAAAGGGGCCAGTCGCCTGGGCACCATAGACCGACTTACTGTCGACCTTGACCTCAATCCAGGCGGTCTTTCCCTTGGCAACGGAGACCTTGACCTTCGTTACCTCGTTCTCTTCCTTTTTAGCCGTCGTCTTGGTGGCATCCGAATCGGTCGACTCATCCGTCGCCTCATCGGTGTCTTCGTCCTCGTCGACCGTTTCGGTCTTCTTAGAAGACTTCTTGGTCGTCGTCTTGGTAGCAGTGGGCGTCTCGGGCGTGGTCTCGGGCGTCGAAGATGCGCAGCCGCGCAGAAGTACCACGATGAGCACGATCAGCAGCAACGCCACGGCACCGATACCGGCGTAGACGATACGCGGATCGAGCCCGTTGTTTTGAGGAGCACGGGAACCGCCGCGTCCACGACTGGAACTGCTGCGGCCGCCTCCCTGAGGCATACGACCACGATTGCTATCGGAACGGCCGCGATAGCCACCCTGGCCCTGAAGGCAGCGCTGACCCGAGCGGGGCGCAAGTTCACCGCGACCTTGATAGCCACGCTGGCCCGCACGCGGAGCCGAAGAGCGCTGGCCATACGGCTGTGGTTGAGAGCGAAGACGCGGCGTCACCTGCGTGGTGTCGGCGTCCGCATAGCCACCGCGAGAGCGTCCGGTGGAGATACCACGGTGACCGCGATCGGAATAGCCGCCGTCGCCGTAGCCGGCACGAGGGTCACGCGCCACGCCGCGGGCAGCGGGAAGTGCACGGTCCTCGGGCATCGGCGTACTGCGGAACCGGTCACGCTGTGAGCGAATCTCCTCGCCCGAACCCGTCTCGGTAATATAACCGGCCTGCTGAGGACGCTGTCCATAGCGGGTCGAACGACCGCCCTGAACCATCAGAAAGCGCCCGTTATCGACAGAGGAACGCGAATTGACGTAGCCGGCAGCGTCCTGGAAACGACCGCCCTGCTGCGACGTCTCGCGTTCGTATGCCATCAGGTCGTCAAAGTAGGCATTGACGACCTCACGCGGATTGAGGCCCAAAAAGCGAGCATAGCTCGAAATCATGCCCTGCGCATAGCCACGCGGCGGCATCGAAGCAAAATTACCGGTCTCGAAAAACTCGATGATCTGCGGCCTGATTTTGATGGTGTTGGCGACCTGCTGAATGGAAAGGCCCATTCGGCGACGCTGCTCGAGCAGCATGTCACCAAAGCGTGCAGCCATCAGAATCCTCCAAACTCACGATCTTCACGTGCCATCTCGGCGTCGACAGATTCCAGCGCGGCAAGCCCCTCCTCGTCCAACAGGACCTCGCGCGGCTTGGAACCGTCGGGCGGGCCGACGACACCCTTTTCTTCCAGCATGTCCATAATACGCCCGGCGCGCGCATAGCCAACCTTCAGACGACGTTGCAGGCCAGATGTGGAGCCCAGCTGCGATTCCACCACAATATGGGCGGCTTCCCAGATAAGCGGGTCGTCATCTTGCGGCTCGGCGACTCCGGTGCGGACAATGCCGCCGCCACCAGCCATGGACATGGAAGCGGGCGCCACGGCGGACAGAATCTCCTCGTGGTAGTCGGGCTCGCTTTGCGACTTGACGAACTCGACAATCTCGTTGATTTCGTCGTCCGAGACAAAGCAGCCCTGGATACGGCGAGGCTTGCCCCAGTCGACCTTTGAGAACAGCATGTCGCCCAAACCGGTGAGCTTTTCGGCACCCATCTGGTCGATGATGACGCGCGAGTCGATGCCCGTGGCGACGTTAAAGGCGATGCGGTTGGTGATGTTGGCCTTGATGAGGCCCGTCACCACGTTGGAGCTGGGGCGCTGCGTGGCAACGATAAGGTGAATACCGGCGGCACGGCCCAGCTGTGCAATACGCACGATCGAGGCCTCGACATCCTTACCTGCGACCATCATCAGGTCAGAGAGCTCGTCAATGATAATGACTAGATAGGGCATCTTTTGCGGCGGGTTGTCGTAATGCTCAAACTCGCCGGCGGCCTGCTTTTCGTTGTAGGTCGAGATCTTACGCACGTTGAGACGCTCGAAGACCTTCAGGCGACGCTCCATCTCGGACACGGCCCATTGCAGAGCGCTCGCGGCCTGCTTGGGCTCGGTCACCACGGGCACATAGAGATGCGGCAGACCGTTATAGCCCGCAAGCTCGACGCGCTTGGGGTCGACCATAATCAGGCGAACGTCCTCGGGAAGGGCGCGCATGAGCAAGGTCGTGATGATGGAATTGATCATCACCGACTTACCAGAACCGGTCGTACCGGCAATAAGCAGGTGGGGCATCTTGGCGAGATCGGCGACAACCGGCGTGCCCTCGGCATCGCGACCAATGGCTAGCTCGAGCGGACCGCCCTTCACATAGGGCAGAACGTCGCCCAGGTTGACGTTCTGGCGCTTGCGGTTGGGAATCTCGATGCCCACGAGCGAGGTGCCGGGGATCGGGGCAAAGATACGTACCGACTGGGCAGCGAGCGAAAGCGCGATATCGTCCTCGAGGCTCGAAATCTTGCTCACGCGCTCGCCCTCGCCAGGTTGCAGCTTAAAGGTCGTCACCGTGGGGCCGGCGATCCAGCCGACCACGCGGGCACTGCGGCCAAACTCAAGCAAGGTGGATTGCAGTGACTCAGCGGTCTGCTCAAGCTCCTTGTCCGAAGACGCGGCGGAAGCCGACTGCGGGTTGGCATGCAGGATTTCAAGCGGCGGAAGCTTGAGGCCGTCCTCTTCTTCGCCCTCGTTATCTGCGGCGCCGTCGTCCACTCCCCCATCACGAGCCGCAGCCGATTCGACAGCACTCGTGGCAGGCGCATCGGCAACCTTGGGATGCTTCAGGAAGTCGGGAATCTGAGGTGCGGCCGAGACGGGATTCACGGCAAACGGCGGCTCGGACTCGTCGATCTTATCGGAGTCGTCTTCCATCGAAAGCTGGCCGGTTACCTGGCCGCGCTTTGCATGGCGACGCGGCAGCAAAGTTGTCTTTGCGGTCTCAATCGGAGCCTCGTCGTCCTCGTCATCGCCCTCGGTGAGCTCAATCTCGCTATCGGACCAAGACGGGTCGGGCTCACTCGTATTGAGCTTGGGCGCGGCCTTGCCCTTCTTGGCATGGCGGTGCGGCAACAGCGTGGTCTTGGCCCGCTCAGCTTCAACCGACTCGGATACGTCGACAAACGGGTCATCGTCCTCGTCGTCATCGTCCAAAACCGGGTCCACATCGTTGCCCATGACCGTGGTCACGGCAGCATCGGAGCCCTTTTGACGAAGAATGCTCAGGTGCGGACGGGCAACGCCGGGCACCGACAGGGCTTCGTCGTCACCCCAAGGGCTGGCGTTGACATCGGCACGACGGCGTTCGGCAAAATCTGCCGCACGATCGCGTGCAGAGCGCAGCACACCACCCACAGAAAAGCCGATGATGACAAAACCAACGACGGCCAGACCCAACAGGACCACCATCGCGATAGGCTTACCCAGGGCATTCTGCAGCGCACTCGCAATAAACGCACCGATGTAGCCACCCGAGGCGGACAGATTTTGCGGCGTAAACATAAGGTCGCACGAATCGCTCGTGCCCGGCACCATCAGCGAAAGAATGGAGACGACGGCGATAAAGACCACGGCGCCGCCCGCAACAGAGCGCACGTTGAGCGGCGAGTCCTCACCCAAAAAGAGCGTGGCGGCAAACAGCAAGATGACGATCGGCAGCACGTAGGCGCCCAGGCCAAAGCCCAGGTGATAGAACCCGGCAACAGCAGCCGTCACGGGCGCAGTTGCCGGTGAGATAACGGCAATGAAGGACGCGATCGCCAAAACGGCAATGACCACGCCGGCGATATCGCGATTGGCCGAAGGCTCGACCAAGGGCTCAAAATCGTCGAAGTCTGCCTCATGGCCCTTATTGGCACGCAGATGGGAACCGGCACCCTTAGCAGATGCCGGTTGGTTGTTGGCTTTATTGCCTTTGGCGTTTTGTGCAGATCCGCGCGCCAAACTAAACCTCCATGACGACCGGGATGATCATCGGACGGGTACGCGTACGGCTCCAAATGAAGTTGGAGAGCGAATCGCGCACGGCCTTACGAATAGCATCGGAGCCGCTGCTGGTAAAGCTAAACTTGCCCTTCTCGATCGTCTTCATGATGGACGCGGAGGCATCCTCGGAGAATTGATCGTCGATGGCAAACGAGACGCCGCGACCCGAGAACTCGATAGCCTCGATCTTCTTGTGCTTGAGCGAGACGATAGCAACGGCCGTGACCATACCGTCATTGGCGAGCTTCTGGCGATCGCGCAGGACGATGGGGTCGGTATCGCCGATACGCAGGCCGTCGACGTAGACGACGCCGGACTCGACGGGCGTACCACGCTTGACGATACCGCCGCGCATCTCGAGCGTGTCACCGTTATCGAGGATAAAGATATGATCGTCCTTGAGACCCATCTTGCGGGCCAGCTGGGCATGGGCGCGCAGATGCACGGCCTCGCCGTGGACCGGCATAAAGTAAGTAGGCTTGGCCATGGCCATCAGAAGCTTGAGCTCCTCCTGGCTACCGTGACCGGAGACGTGGACGAGAGCGCGGTTCTTATCCCACACGTCGCAGCCAAGCTTGGCCAGGCTGTTGACGACCTGCTGGACTGCCTTCTCGTTACCGGGAACCGGCGTTGCCGAGAGGATGACGGTATCGCCCTCGTGGATGGAGAGCGTCTTGTGCTCGCCGTTGGCCATGCGCGACAGCGCCGACAGCGGCTCGCCCTGAGAACCGGTGCACATGACGACAATCTTGTCGTCGGGCAGATTATCGATATCGAAGGCATCGATGATATCCGCATCGTCGATGTTGAGATAGCCCAGCTCGCGCGCCACGCGAGTGTTGGTGAGCATGGAGCGACCGGTCACGACGACCTTGCGGCCGCACTTGCGGGCGGCGTCGCAGATCTGCTGCAGACGATGGATGTGACTCGAGAACGACGCGACGAACACACGGCCTGGAGCATTCTTGATAGCGTGCAAAAGATTGGGACCGACCTCGGCCTCGGACTTGGTAAAACCGGGGACCGTGGCGTTGGTGGAGTCGGACAGCAGCAGGTCGATGCCCTGCTTGGCAAAGCGGCTGATGGCGGCATAGTCGGGCGTGACGCCATCGATGGGCGTCTGGTCGAGCTTAAAGTCGCCGGTGTGCATGACGGTACCCTGGTTAGTGCGGATGAACACGCCCAGAGCGCCCGGGATGGAGTGCGTCATCGAGAAGAAGTCGAGCGAAATGCCGCCAAGATTGACATGGCTGCCGCCCTTGACCTCGCGGAACTTAGGCGCACGGATGCGGAACTCGGAGAGCTTGCCCTCGATAAAGCCGAGCGTCAGCTTGCTCGAGAAGATGGGCACCTTGTTGTTGAGGTCCTGCAGCAGGTACGGAAGCGAACCGGTGTGGTCCTCGTGGCCATGGGTAACGATGATGCCGCGGAGCTTTTCCTCGTTCTCCAGAACATAGGTATAGTCGGGGAGCACCAGGTCGATACCGGGCTGGGAGTCGTCGGGGAACATGAGGCCAGCGTCGACGAGCACCATGTCGTCGCCGCACTCGAAGACCGTCATGTTCTTGCCGATGCCATCAAGGCCGCCGAGCGGGATGATCTTCAAGGGAGATGATTTTTTAGCTGCCATAAGTGAATGTTGTTTCCTTTCTTCGAAACAGGGTCTGGAACAACCGACGGGGCGCTTCTGGCAAACCGACCGTCGGGAACGTACAAACATGCATCACGGAGTCGACGCATTAACCCCAATATGATACCCATTTGCACAGCCACAGACCACCCATGCATCAAAGTCCCATCTGGACCCGTCTATCCCGCCGGTTTCCCGTGGGGCGGGCACTGGTGAAGTTTCCTGCTCTACAGTCCTGCTCACGACGGAGGCCACATTAAGTGGCCTCCTGTTCGTGCGGAACTCGCGATAAGCTTAGCCCGTGCCGGGCCTTCGGGGCCAAACCTGCCAAAAAGGGACAGGTTTATTTTGGTCGGTTTTATATGGGGAAATTTGGCAGCTATGACCTAGTTGCCTTGTTGTAGGCATTCAGTTGGTTTTGCCAGAGATTGTGATCGCTATCGGTAATCTCTCGAATGATATGAGCCGGATTGCCACCGATGATGACGTGGCTGGGGACGTCTTTGACAACGACTGAGCCTGAGGCGATGACAACGTCGCTTCCGATTGTGACGCCTGGATTGATAATCACACCGCCGCCCATCCAGACGTTGTCGCCAATTGTGACAGGCTTTGCATACTCAAGGTCCAGATTGCGCACATCTGCATCAATAGGATGCCCAGCGGTGAAAATGCTCACGTGGGGTCCCAGAAAAACGTTGTCGCCAAAGGTCACGTAGTTTTCGTCCAGAATCGTCAGGCCAGTATTCGCATAGAAATGATTGCCAAACGAAATCCTATCGCCGTGATCAAAATAGACGGGAGCCGTTAAGGCCATATCGTCCGGAGCGGCGCGAAAACACTTCTTAAGTTCCTCAAAGGCACTCGAATCAGCCCAATACTCCGACTCATTAAACAACTTCTGAGCCGCATGCACCCTACTAAACGAATCGCCGCCAACTCTATAGGGGTTATAAAGCTCCCCGGCAATCATACGATCCCATTCAGCCTTATTTGTCATGCCCGCCTCCATTAGCTACATATCAAATGTGGGGCACAGTATAGCAACTAAGAACAAGAACGAAGCAGGCGCCCAACAACGTCAACCAGCCCTTTTTGCTTGCGTGCGGGGGCGGCGCATATGAAGTTTATCGCGAGTTCCGCACGCAAAGTAAAGCACTTAATGTGCTTTCCGTCTTGCGCAGGACTGTAGAGCAGGAAACTTCATATGCGCCGCCCCCGCGCGCAAGCAAAAAGGGCGACCCCAGTACGGAGTCGCCCTTGGTGAGCTGCTTATGTGCGGCTGTTACTCGGCGTCGTGGTGACGGCGGGGCTTGCGGCCTCCGTTGTCGCCGGGACGGCGCGGACGGTCGCTGCGCTCGGAGCGCTCGCGACGCGGACGCTCACGGCGCTGGAAGTGCTCGCCGTCGCCCTCGGAGGCACCCTCGGCACGAGCCGGGGCCTCGGGCTTGTCAAGACGATCGAGCGAGATCTTGCCGCGATCGTCGACCTCGATGACGACGACCTTGACCTCGTCGCCCACATTGAGGACGTCCTCGACCTTCTCCACGCGGCCCTTGGCGACGCGGGAGATGTGCAGCAGGCCGTCCTTACCGGGCAGCAGGTTCACGAAGGCGCCGAACGGCTGGATGGAGACAACGCGACCGGTGTACTCCTCGCCCGGCTCGGGAACCTTGATGATGAGCTTAATGCGCTCGACGGCCTGATCGACGGACTCGCCGGTACCGCCGACAAAGACGGTGCCGTCCTCCTGGATGTCGACCGAAGCGCCGGTCTCATCCTGGATACCACGGATGACCTTGCCGCCGGAACCGATGACGTCGCGGATCTTATCGGTCGGAACCTGAATGGAGACGATGCGCGGAGCGGTGCTGCGCGTGGTGTGGCGCGGCTCGGGGATCACATCGAGCATCTTCTGCAGGATGAAGGCACGACCCTCCTTGGCCTGCTGCAGGGCACGGGCCAGGATGTCGAAGGTAAGGCCGGTGGCCTTGTTGTCCATCTGCAGGGCGGTGATGCCCTCGGTGGTACCGGTGACCTTAAAGTCCATGTCGCCCAGGAAGTCCTCGAGACCCTGGATGTCGGACAGGACCACGGTCTTGCCCTCCTCCTGGATCAGGCCCATGGCGATACCGGAGACCGGACGCTTAATGGGTACGCCGCCGTCCATGAGGGCGAGCGTGGAACCGCAGGTCGAAGCCATCGAAGAAGAGCCGTTGGACTCCATGACCTCGGAGACCACGCGGATGGCGTAGGGGAACTCGTTCTCATCGGGGAGCACCGGAAGCAGGGCGCGCTCGGCCAGGTTGCCGTGACCGATCTCACGGCGCTTGGGGCTGCCCATGCGGCCGGTCTCGCCGGTGCAGAACGGCGGGAAGTTGTAGTGGTGCATGTAGCGCTTGCCCTCGGTGGGCTCGATGGTATCCAGACGCTGGCCCTCATTGAGCATGCCGAGCGAAAGGACGGAGAGAACCTGGGTCTGACCGCGCTGGAACAGGCCGGAACCGTGAACGAGCGGCAGGTAGTTGTCCTTCACCATGATGGGACGAATCTCGTCGGCGGCGCGGCCGTCAACACGCTCGCCCGTCTCGACGACCATGGTACGCATGGCCTTCTTCTCGAGCTTCTTGAGCGCCACGGGGATCTCGCGCTCCCAAGCAGCCTGCTCCTCATCGGAGAACTCGGCGCGGATGGACTCCTTCAGAGCCTCGACCTTACCGATGCGGGAAAGCTTGTCGGCATCGCGCAGGGCAGCGGCCATCTCGTCGTAGTGGGCGAAAATGCGCTCCTGAACCTCCTCGACGGGCTGGTCGAGCGGGTACTCCTTCTTGACGATAGCGCCGTTGACCTGCTCCCACTCGGCGACGAACTCGTCCTGAGCCTGGCAGAAGGCAGCGAGGGCCTCCTGGCCAAACTTCATAGCGGCGAGCATGTCGTCCTCGGAGATCTCCTCGGCGCCGGCCTCGACCATCGAGATGAAGTCGGCGGAACCGCCCAGCTCAAGATCCAGGTCGGAGTTTTCGCGCTCCTCATAGGTGGGGTTGACGATAAACTCGCCGGTCTCCACGTTACGGCCGATGCGCACGCAGGCGAGCGGGCCCTCGAAGGGCACGCCGCCGAGCGTCATGGCCAGGGAGGCGCCCATGACGTTGATGACGTCGAAGGGGTTGACCTGGTCGGCGACGAGCGAGGTCGCGACGATGTGCACCTCGTTGCGGAAGCCGTCCGGGAAGCTCGGGCGGATCGGGCGGTCGATCATACGGGCCGTGAGCGTGGCCTTCTCGCTGGGACGGCCCTCACGCTTGAGGTAGCCGCCCGGGATGCGACCGGCAGCGTACATCTTCTCGTTGAAGTCGACGGTCAGCGGGAAGAAGTCGTAGTTCTTGCGCTCCTTGGAGACGACCACGGTATCGAGCATCGTAGTGTCGCCCTGCTTGACCAGACAAGCGCCGGTAGCCTGCTTGGCAAGCTCGCCGGACTCGAAGGTGTAGGTCTTGCCGTACAGCTCAAAGGTCTTGGATACGAGTGTCATTGTTCTCCTTTACCCCACAGGCCCCTTGCCTGCGGGCTTCTCATGTGACGCGGGCCCCCTGCCCCCGCCACGCTTCAGAGCGTGATTGTTCACGCCCTTACACAAAAAGAGCGCCCCGCTGCGCAGGACGCTCTTAGCATGTACAAATCCTACTGGATATTGTCGCGGATGCCCAGAGCCTTGATGAGCTCACGGTACTCGACGATGTCGTTCTTCTTGATGTAGGAGAGAAGACGACGACGACGACCGACGAGCATGAGCAGGCCACGACGGGTGTGGAAGTCCTTCTGGTGGGACTTCATGTGCTCGGTCAGCTCCTTGATGCGCTCGGACAGGATGGCGACCTGAACCTTGGGGTTACCGGTGTCGACCGGGGAGTTACCGAACTGGGCGGTCAGCTCCGCCTTGCGCTCTTTGGAAACAGTCATTGTTTCACCTTTCGTTTCGCGTCGCCCGCGGGCGACTCTATTCGCCTCGGACTGGGAAGCCGCCGGTGGAGCGAGCATCCAAGGTCGAGGTACCAACAGGTCGGTATGTTACCACAAGCAGCCCGCGCCTGCGCATCATCACCGACCCAACATGAATTCCATCACACGGAGCCGCTGATCGGTATGCGTGGCGGCCCAAACATGCGAAAGCCCCAGCAAAAACGCTGCGGTATGCGGATCGATCTGCTCGGCCATAAGGGCATCGAACGTCATGGACATTAGGGCGCGCAGCCATGCGACCTCACCGACCGATACCAACTCGGCTCCGGGCACGCTCGAGGCGCACGACCCGCACAGAAGCCCGCCCGCCTGGGCCGAGAAATACGAGAGCATGGGGTCGCCGCACGAGACACAAGCCGAGAAATCGGGCCGATAGCCAATATGCGATAGCAGCTTAAAGACAAACGCCGCAACGAGCAGGTCCATATGTGCCGAATCGAGTCCACTGCCAACAAGCGCGAGCGCCCGCTGCGTAATGGCAAAGGTAAAGGGATCCTCGGCATCCTCGAACGAACACACGCGAGCGACCTCGGCAATCGCACTTGCGGCACACGTCGCCTCGTAATCAGGCGCAGCACCGAGCGGCGCCTCCATAAGTTCCGCCTGAGAGACCACGTCGAGCGAGCGCCCATGCGCCAGCAGCATATCCACGGTACAGAACAGCTCGCAGCGCGCCGCCAGGCGACCGCCGGGCTTACGCGCTCCCTTTGCCACGGCACGCACCTGCCGCCCCCGCTCGTCGAGCATCGTCAAGATCAGGTCGGTTTCCTTGAGCTTGGTCTTGTCGAGGACGAGCACCTTCGTGCGATATGTGCGAGAGCCTGCCATTGACGTGGACTAATCCTCCGCGTTGTACCCGAAGCGGCGAATCTGCGCCTCGTCGTCGCGCCAGCCGGCCTTGACCTTCACATCCAGCTCCAAAAAGACCTGGGTGCCAAAGATACGCTCAAGGTCACGACGCGCGTCGATGCCGATATGCTTGATCATCTCGCCACCCTTGCCGATGATGATGCCCTTCTGGCCCTCGCGCTCCACGTAAATCGTGGCGTGTACGCGCAGGACCTTCTTGGTCTGCTCGAGCGCGTCGCAGATAACGCCCACGGAGTGCGGAATCTCGTCGCGGGTACGTCGCAGGACCTTCTCGCGCACAAACTCGGCAACGAGCGTCTCGTCAGACGCGTCGGTGCCCATGTCCTCGGGGAACCAGCGCGGGCCCTCGGGCAAAAAGTGTGCGACAGTCTCGATAAACGCATCGACGTTAAAGTTCTTGACCGACGACGTCACGATTTCGTCGTCATATTCCATGAGCTCGTGAGCAGCCTTGAGCTGCTCCATGACCTGGGCGGGATCGGCCTCATCGGCCTTGGTGAGCACCAGGACCTTCTTGCAGCGGGCGCTCTTAACACGCTCGGCGACCCAGGCGTCTCCCCTGCCGATGGGCTTGGTGGCATCGATCAAAAACGCGACGACGTCCACGTCGTTGAGCTCAAACAGAGCGCTCTTGTTGAGCTCGGAGCCCAGGCCGTCCTTGGGCTTGTGAATACCCGGGGTATCGACAAAGACTAGCTGGTAGCCGGGGCGGTTGACGACGGCGCGCATGCGGCGGCGGGTCGTCTGGGCCACCGGCGAGGTGATGGCGACCTTCTTGCCGTAGCAGGCGTTGAGCAGCGTGGACTTGCCGGCGTTGGGACGGCCGACCAAGGCAACAAAGCCGCTGCGGAAGCCGGGTTCCACGTCACCAAAGCCCGCGAGACATTCGTCCTCGTCGCACAGGGCGTCGAGCTCCTCATCGCTCATGCCCTCAAACGGGTCGAACTCCTCGACTTCCTCAAACTCCTCGGCATCCACCGCGTCCAAGGACTCGTCGTCCAGAATCTCATCGGCAGGCTGCATATTGTCGGACATGGGAATCCCTTTCTAAATAAAGCCGAGCGCGTGGGCAAATACCAAAAGACCCACAATCGCGGCGGTAATGGAAAGAACGTAGACAGAAGCGGCGGCAATATCCTTCGCACGCTTGGCCAACGGATGGAGCTCCTGGGTTGCCAGGTCGACGATCGCCTCCATGGCGGTGTTGCACAGCTCGCCGTGAATCACTAGGCCGCAGCAGATAATGACCGTACCCCACTCGGCAATGTCGAGCCCCACGATGCAGCCGGCAATGACAGTGCACACACCGGCCACGAGCATGACCTTAATGTTGCGCTCGGTCTTAACGGCGGTAACGAAGCCCTCCATGGCATAGGAGAACGACTTTAAAAAGGACGGATGGTCCTTGTTCGATCCGGGAATCATAGACGGCTCCTAGTCGTGGGCATGGTTGGTGATGGGACCGACGTGAACGAGCTTGGGATCCTCGCCGCGCTCAAGCGCCAGATCGCGCAGGATAGCGTCCTCACGCGCCTCCATGACCTCGGCCTCGTCGTCCTCGATATGATCGTAGCCTAGCAGGTGAAGCATGCCGTGCACGAGCATCAGGCGGCACTCGTCGGCGGGGCTGTTGCCAAAGCCGGGGGCCTGACGGGCAATGACCTGCGGGGCCAAGATGATATCGCCGAGCTCGAGCGTCTCGTCGGCGGGAATATCCTCGTCAAAGGCCGAGTCGCATTCAAACGAGAGCACATCGGTGGTGCGGTCGATGCCACGCCACTCGTGGTTGAGCTCGTGCATCTCGTCCTCGTCGACATACGAAAGGGAAATCTCGACTTCACGTTCAACGCCCTCGGCGGCAAGCACAACCTCGCAGATGTGCTCCACTTCCTGCGCGTCGAGCAACGTATCGAGCTCGGCATCGTTGCTGATCAATACACTCAACGGGACTCCTTTCGGTCGCGCGAGCGCTGCTCACGCACGTCATCATAAGCATCGTATGCCTCGACGATACGACCCACCAGGGCATGGCGCACCACATCGGCGCGCTCCAGGTGTGCAAACGCCACATCGTCGACACGGCCCAAAATCTTCTCGACATCCGCCAAGCCACCACGACGACCCACCAGGTCGCGCTGGCTCAGGTCGCCGGTAATCACGAACTTGGAGTTGAATCCAAGGCGTGTCAGGAACATCTTCATCTGCTCGGGCGTGGTATTTTGCGCCTCGTCGAGCACCACGAAAGCATCGCTCAGCGTACGACCGCGCATGTAGGCAAGCGGGGCGATCTCGATCACGCCGCGCTCCATAAGCTCATCGGTTCGCTCGCGATCCATCATGTCAAAAAGGGCGTCGTAGAGCGGACGCATGTACGGATCGATCTTTTCCTCGAGGGTGCCGGGCAAAAAGCCCAGGTTCTCCCCCGCCTCGACAACCGGACGCGTCAAGATCAAACGGCCCACCTCGTGGCGCTTGAGCGCGGCAACGGCGAGCGCCATGGCCAGATAGGTCTTACCGGTACCGGCAGGACCCAAGCCAAAGGTGATGGTATGCGAGCGAATGGCATCCACATAGCGCTTTTGCCCAAGCGTCTTGGGACGAATGACACGACCGCGGTATGAAAGCAGCACGTCATCGCGAAGCGATGTGGCCTCATGCTCGCCGTCGCGCAAGACGGCCAGGCAGCGAGAGACATCGTCGGCAGACAGCGTGCGCCCGGCGGCCGCCTCGCGGAAAGCATGTTCGAAAAAACGCGCCACCAGCTCGACTTCGTCCGGATCGCCGCTCACGGCAATGCTATCGCCGCGGGCAACCACGTGGGCGCGCACTAAGTTCTCGAGCGCGCGAAGGACACCGTCGCCGGCACCCAAAACGCGCGAAGGGTCAATCCCCTCGGGAACGGTAAGTCTAATCTTCGAGGCTTCCATGAACCTCCCTGCGTGCATGGACCAAGCCGGAATCATCGACTCCGATGATAGCAACATCGAGCAGGCACGGGGCTGTGAGTCCACAGGTATCATCAAGACGGGCATGATGGAACGAGCCGAGCGTCAGGTTGTCACCATATTCGAGCACAGCGCGCTCAACGGTGCCCACGCGACGACGGGCGTCGGCAATAGCGAGCTCCTGTGCTGCGGCACGCATACGACGGCTACGCTCGGCCATGACCTCGGGAGCCACCTGGTCGGGCATGTCGGCGGCAAGGGTGCCGGGGCGCTTGCTATAGCGGAACACGTGCATGCGCGAGAAGCCAACGCGACGGCACAGCGCCAGCGACTCCTCGAACTCCTCGTCCGTCTCGCCGGGAAAACCAACGATAACGTCGCACGAAAGCGACGCCTGCGGAAGGTTGGCACGAATCATACGCACTGTGTCCTCAAAGGCCTCGGCGCTATAGGGACGTCCCATTCGATGCAGGGTCGCCGTGCAACCAGACTGCACGGGCAGGTGCAAAAACGGGGCAATACGCCGCGGATAGCGAGCCATCACCTGGAGCAAGCGCTCGGAGATATCCATTGGTTCCACTGATGAGATGCGCACGTGGGCGATATCGGTGCGCTCCATAATGGCCTCGAGCAGCTCGTCGATCTCGACATGCTCGTCGGTCGTGCTCTTGCCGTCATAGGCGCCCAGGTTCACGCCAGTCAGCACCACTTCGGGCACGCCGGCCTCCTGCGCCTCGCGCACCTGATCGAGCACGGACTCGACGGGCACGGAGCGCTCGGGGCCGCGGGCCTTCCACACGATGCAGTAGGTGCAGCGATGGTTGCAGCCATCCTGGATCTTCACGCCCAGGCGCGAGCGACCGAGCGCGTCGACCACATCGCCTTCGCTGCAGGCGGGCACGCTATCGGATTCGACGCCCAGTACCTCGCAGACGCGCTCGGCGACGTCAATCTTGGACGGCTCAGCGATCACGCGATCGGAGAGTTCAAGCAGCTCCTCAGGATGCAGGTTGACCACGCAGCCGGTTACGACCACGTAGGGCTCGCCTGGATAGGCTAGGGCGTGACGAACGGCCTTGCGGGTCTTGGCCTCGGCCTCGCCCGTCACGGCGCAGGTATTGATGACGATCAGCTCGGCGTCCTGGGGCTCCACCATCGCAAAGCCCAGGCGCATAAGATCGGCAGTGATACGGTCGGACTCAACCCGGTTGACGCGGCAGCCGAGGTTGACGACGGAAATATGGGGTGCGAGCACGCGGGCTCCTTAATCGAGGATGTCGTCGAGGGCGCTCTTGATACGGTCGGTCACCGACTTCTTACCGGATGCGACGTCATCGCCCATCTCGTCGGCAAAGGCGCGGAGCAGCTCGCGCTGCTTATTGGAAAGATTGGTGGGAACGACCACACGAAGCTGCACGATCAGGCGGCCGCGCGAGCCGCCACCGCCAATGCGGGGCATACCGTAGTTGTTCACGCTCACGGTGTCACCGTATTGCGTGCCGGCGGGGACCGTCACCTTAACGACCTCATCGGGCATAATGCCCTCGACCTCAATCTCGCAACCAAGTGCGGCCTGCGCGATCGAGATATCGCTCACCAGGTACAGGTCGTCGCCATTACGCTTAAAGCGCTCGTGGTCGGCAACGCGCACGTTGACGATCAGATCGCCCGAGGGCTCGCCGCGAAGGCCGGCCTCGCCAAAACCGCTCACGCGCAGCTGGCGACCGGTCGAGACGCCGGCGGGAATATCGATATCGATCTTTTCGTGCGAGGGAGTACGACCCTGACCGTCACAAGTCTCGCAGGGATGGTCGATGACCGTGCCCTCACCATGGCAGTCGGGGCAGGGAGAGGAAGACTGAACCTGGCCCAGGAACGAACGCTGGACCGTGGTGACATAACCCGTGCCATGGCAGCGGCCGCACTGCTTTTCGGTCGCACCCTCGGCCCTACCGGTACCGTTGCAGTCATCGCAGGGGGCCAGGCGATCATAGCTGATCGTCTTTTTGCAGCCGAGCGCCGCCTCTTCGAGCGTCACCGAAAGCGAGATAGCCATATCGCGACCGCGACGACGCTCACGACGGCTACGGGCGCCGCCACCGGCGCCACCGCCAAAGAACGACGAGAACAGGTCATCCATGCCCATGCCGCCAAAGATATCGTTGATGTCGACATAGCCAGAGCCACCAGGGCCGTCGGCGGTGCCGTAGCGGTCATAGTTAGCACGCTTCTGTTCGTCAGAAAGAACGGAATAGGCTTCGTTGAGCTCCTTGAACTTGGCCTCGGCCTCGGGGTCGTCCGAAACATCCGGGTGTACGGTACGGGCCTTCTTTAGAAACGCGCGCTTGATCGTCCGCGCGTCGGCATCCTTGTCGACGCCAAGCACCTCGTAGTAATCCCTATTTTCCGACACGACCGAATCCTTCCGACTTTCATTATTGTCACAGTGCGTCCTATACCCAAGCTGGGCCGACCGCAAACAGAGGGTTTGATGTTATTGCATTTGGTACGGCGAAAGCATGGCCCGTTGCGAGCAGCTCGCGAACCAAACCGACACGAGCGCGAACATGAAGCCGTTGGCAAAACCGTTGGCAAACTGCATCGCACCGCGCTTCCACCACAGCAGGCTGCGATGAAGCATACCGTCCGAAAGCACCATGAACAGGCCCATGGCAAACGGAATGAAGCACATCACGGCAAAGGCCGAGAACACGCCCGAAATGGCCGACAGCACCAAGAACGGCGCGATGATGCCCATGAGGTAAAAGCCGGTGCGCGCTTTGCCTTCCAGGCGCTCGGCCTCAACATGTGCACGGCCGACCAAGTCACCGCCCGAAGCACCGTTCGTGCCGGCGTGGCCCATGTTGGGGATACGCACTTCGTCTCCGTCGTGGGTGCCGGCGGGGAACTCGATCGTCTGCTCGGAGGTCACGCGGGTACGGCCGCTGCCACCGCAATCGGGGCACGGGTCGGCCACGACCTTGCCGGAACCGCCGCACTCGGGACAGACCGACTGGAACGTGCCGGCGCCGAACAGGAAGGACAGGTCGACGTCAATATGGCCTCGACCGCCGCAGCTCGGACAGGTATGGGCATGCTCGGACGAAACGGAGCCCGATCCTCCGCAATGACCGCAAGTATCGTAATGCGCATAGCGCACGGTCTTACGGGCGCCTTCCTTTGCCTCCTTGGCGTCGAGCTTAATGTCGACGACCACGTTGGCGCCGTTCTCGGGGTTGTAGGCAGCCTGACCGCGGCGCTGTTGCCCCCAAGCGCCACCGAAGGGAAAACCGCCCTCAAAGGGGTTGCCATAGCCTGTGCTGCCAGCATAGCCGCCACCATAGGGCGAAGCCGTCGGCGCACCGGCAAAGGGATTCCCCGAGCGCATGGCGTCGTAACGCGCGCGCTTCTGCTCATCCGAAAGCACGGCATAGGCCTCAGAGACCTCTTTAAACTTTTCCTCGGCATCCGGCTCTTTATTCACGTCCGGATGGAGCTTGCGGGCCTTTTGCTGGAAGGCCCTTTGAATATCACGCGAGGTGGCGTCCTTGGAGACACCCAGAATCTCGTAGTAATCTTTTTCGTTCATCGTCGCCATGCGCGGCAACCTCCTGCTCACAGCAGCGTATATATTGCGGTAATTCTACCCGAGCGGCCTAAGCTAGACCCCAAAACAGCTCGAACAGAACATTTCCATCGAGCCAGCCCAAGTGAGTCGGCGCCAGATGGGCGCGGGTGCGACCCGCGATGACGTCGGCCGATGCGACGGAGCCCACATAGGGATCGTCGGCGTCTGGCACCCACACGGCAAGTCCAAGCTCAAGAGCGCGGTCGCAAGCGGACACCAGTTCATCCACGGGAATTACCCGCGCGGCACGCACCAGCAGATCGGACCCCACGCCGCGCGTCATGCGGCAGGCAAGCATCAGATCCTCGGCTGCCGCCTCGAGGCGAGACAGGAATTCAGCCTCAAACGCCGTGGCGGCATCGTCGCGCTGCACCAGACGTACGCGATACGCATCTCCACGAGAAGAAACGCCGGGGAAAAGCCCGGCCAAGCGATCAAAATCATCGGTATCGAGCATGCCGGCGGCAGAGCGACCTAGGCCCAAATAGCCCTGACCGGTCCAGTAAGCGATATTGTGGGCGCACTCATGCCCATCGAGGGCATAGCTCGCTACCTCGTAGGGGTGATAGTCGGCCGCACTCAGGCGATCGCGCGCCACATCCATGCAGGCGGCCTGAAAATCCTCATCGGGTTCCAGAGACTCGTCTCGGCACGCCATGCGATAGAGTGGCGTGCCTTCCTCGAGCGTGAGCGGATAGACCGACACGTGATGCGGGGCAGCCGCAAGCACGCCATCGAGCGTGCGTTGCCAACTCGCAGCCGTCTGTCCGGGAAGCCCGCACATAAGGTCGCACGACACGTCAAGCTCAGCGTCTTTGACCATCGCGATGGCCGCGAGGGCCCGCTCGGCATCGTGGATGCGGCCGATAGCGGCAAGCTCGTCATTATCGAGCGTTTGCACGCCAAGTGAAATGCGCGTGACACCCGCCACGGCAAGGGCTTCTGCAAGCTCGGCAGTCAGCGACTCAGGATTGGCCTCGCAGGTAAACTCAACGGGCTTACACCGCATGGAGATGCGCCGGGCAAGTTCCACCAGGCGCTCCCCCGCCAGCGACGGCGTGCCGCCGCCCACGTAGACGGTGCGGACCTGCTCGAGCGCCCCGGCGTCGCCAAAGGCATCGAGACGCGCGTACAGCCGCTCAAAATAGGCATCGAGCGCAGCATTCAGGTCGCACGGCGCAAAGCTGCGCGAGTCGAAGTCGCAGTAGCGGCACTTTTGAGCGCAAAACGGTACGTGCACGTACAGCGCGGTAACGGCCACCCTTAGGCCTCCAGCGGATGCGCGGGCACCGACTCGCCGGCGGCAAGCGCTGTCTCACAGGCCACCACATCGCGTTCGATATCATCGACCAGCGCCATAAACTCCTCATACGAGGAGCAGCGCACCACCTGAGCGCGCCAGGCGGCGGCATGGGGCATGCCTTTGAGATACCAGCTCGCGTACGTACGGGCACGCGACATGAGCGGCAACAGCTCGTGCGTGAGCGTCAGGTGCTCGCGCAGGGCGTCCAGGCGCTCGGCCGAGCTGCGCGACGGCACCGGCGTGCCATCGAGCGCAAGGGCGCGCGCATCGCCAAACACCCACGGATTGCCGTAGATGCCGCGCGCGATAAACACCGCGCTGGCGCCCGAGCTGCTCAAATGTTCAGCCGCATCCTCGGCAGAGAACACATCGCCCGAACCGATTACGGGAATCTCAACGGCGTCAGCCACCTCATCGACCACCGACCAATCGGCCTGACCGGTATAGAGCTGCGTGGCGCAACGACCGTGAACGGCAACTGCGGCGGCACCGGCGCCCTCGAGCATCTGGGCAAACGTCGCGGCATTGCGGTCCTCGGCATAAAAGCCCTTGCGGATCTTGACGGTCACGGGCACATGCGCCGCACCCACCGCAGCCTCGACGATCTTCTCGGCCAGGTCGGGCGTACGCATAAGCGCCGAACCCTCGCCCTTGGTAACGACCTTGCGGGCCGGGCAGGCCATATTGATATCGATCAGCGACAGACGATCGCCCACGCGCTCCTCGACGGCAGCGACGGCGCTCGCAAACTGATCGGGCTTGGAGCCAAAGAGCTGCACGCAAATCTGCTGCTCCTCGTCGGCAGGCAGCACCAGGCGCCAGGTCTTATTGCTGGCATAGGCAAGGCCGGCCACACTCACCATCTCGCTGTAGGCGAGCTGAGCACCGCGGCGACGGCACATGATGCGATAGGCAGGGTCGGTCACGCCTGCCATAGGGGCCATGAGGAACGGCTGCTCGGCATAGGCGCCCAGCAGCCGCTTGCTGTATTCGGAAAGCGCCATGGACCTACTCATCCACCTTGAGGATCGCCATAAAGGCCTCCTGCGGGACCTCGACCGAGCCGATGGCCTTCATGCGCTTCTTGCCCTCTTTCTGCTTCTCGAGCAGCTTGCGCTTACGCGAGATATCGCCGCCGTAGCACTTGGCCAAAACGTCCTTGCGACGGGCCTTAACGGTGGAGCGGGCGATGATCTTGTTGCCGATGGCACCCTGGATAGGCACCTCGAACAGCTGGCGCGGGATGATTTCCTTGAGCTTGTCGCACAGGCCGCGGGCCAGGCCATAGGCCTTGTCCTTGTGGACGATAAACGACAGCGCGTCCACCTCATCGCCCGAAAGCAGGATGTCGAGCTTGACGAGCTCGGAGGGACGGTACTCGTTGAACTCGTAGTCGAGCGAAGCATAGCCCTTGGTGCGGCTTTTGAGCTGATCAAAGA
Source organism: uncultured Collinsella sp. (assembly GCA_934643145.1). Classification (GTDB taxonomy): domain Bacteria; phylum Actinomycetota; class Coriobacteriia; order Coriobacteriales; family Coriobacteriaceae; genus Collinsella. The sequence goes on from CAKUBM010000005.1 coordinate 44,937, forward strand.
AGTCCAAGATGAGCTCGGCAAGCGGCATGTCAAAGCGCATCTCGACCGACTTGCTCGTCAGATGGATCATATCGGTCGTGATGCCGCGGTGCTCGATGGCAAGCTGCATGACAGCGCCCGTGTACTCGGGCGGGCAGATGATCTTGGCCTTGAGGTAGGGCTCCTCGATACGCTCGATGCGCGTGGCCTCGGGAAGATCCTGCGGGCTGCGGACATCGATCATCTCGCCATCGGTCTTGTAGACGTGATAGTCTACCGAGGGGCTCGTGGCAATGAGGTCCAGGTTGAACTCGCGCTCCAAGCGCTCCTTGACGACCTCCATGTGCAGCAGGCCCAAGAAGCCCACGCGGAAGCCAAAGCCCAGCGCCACCGACGTCTCGGGCTCCCATACCAACGACGGATCGTTGACGTGCAGCTTGTCGAGAGCGTCGCGGAGGTTCTCGTAATCTTTATTGTCGATGGGGAACAAGCCCGTGTAGACCATGGGCTTGGCCTCGCGGTAGCCCGGAAGCGGCTCGGGGCAGGGGTTCGAGGCCCACGTGAGGGTATCGCCCACGCGCACGGCCTCGGGGTCCTTCAGGCCCGTGACCACGTAGCCCACCTCGCCAACGGTCAGCGCGTCGACCGGCGTCTCGGCGGGACGCTTGACGCCCACGCCGTCGACCAAGAAGTCGCCCTTTGCCTGCATCATGCGCAGGGTATCGCCCTTTTTGATAGAGCCGTCAAAGACGCGCACCGTGGCGACGACACCACGATACTCGTCGAAGTACGAATCCAGGATGAGTGCCTTGAGCGGCGCGTTCGCATCGCCCTTGGGCGGAGAGATCAAAAAGACAATGGACTCCAGCAGATCGTGGATGCCCTCGCCTGTCTTGCCCGAGACGCACACGGCATCATCGGCAGGGATCGCCAGGTCATCCTCGATCTCGGTCTTAACCTCATCGGGATGGGCCGAGGGCAGGTCGATCTTGTTGATGGCCGGCACAATGTCCAGATTGGCGTTCATGGCGAGCGTCGCGTTGGAGACGGTCTGCGCCTCGACGCCCTGCGTGGCGTCGACGACGAGCACCGCGCCCTCGCAGGCGGCCAGAGAACGCGAGACCTCGTAAGTAAAGTCAACGTGGCCCGGCGTATCGATCAGATTGAACTGATACGTCTCACCATCGTCGGCGTCATAGGAAACGCGGACGGCATTGGACTTGATCGTAATGCCGCGCTCGCGCTCGATATCCATGGTGTCGAGCAGCTGCGACTCCATGTCGCGTTCGTCGACGGTATGGGTGAGCTCGAGGATGCGGTCACTGATCGTGGACTTGCCATGGTCGATGTGCGCAACAATCGAGAAGTTGCGGATGTGGGAAATGTCAATTGAAGTATTCATGCGGACTATCTTACCCGAGCGGTACAAAAAATGGAGCCTGTTCCATAAAACAGGCTCCATTTATGCGCGTAATCTGTGTGGTGTGAAATTTACAACTTAGGCGTTGATGCCGTTCACGAGCTTAGCAAGACCGGACTTGCGGTTGGAAGCCTGGTTCTTGTGAATGACATGCTTGGCAGCAGCCATGTCAAGACGCTTGGTGACGGTCTTGAGGGCAGCCTGGGCCTTCTCGGCGTCGCCCTCGGCGACGGCGGACTGGACGTGCTTGGTCAGAGTCTTGAGCTCGGACTTGACAGCCTTGTTACGCATGCGAGCTGCCTCATTGGTGCGGATACGCTTCTTCTGAGACTTGATGTTTGCCACTTCTGGAGTTCCTTTCGAGTTCCTTGCAAAAAAATGTATGACACCTCTGAGACACGGTGAGGTCATGCAAGCGCCTACTATAGCACGCTCCCCTGCAAAGGGATAGAACGAATTTGTCAAATATGCAGGTATCATCACGATTTTCTCAAGATGTCCGTAATCCAGAGCAAAAGCGCGGTCTCGGAATTGGCCGAGCCCTTGAGCGCGAGCTCCACGTCCACGGCACCTTCGAGCGCGGCAACGAGTTCTGCCATCGAATACCGACGCGCCCAGGTAAGGTGGTTCTTGACCTGCCAAGACTGGAGCTTGAGCGTTGCAGCAAGCTCACGCCCCTGTCCGCGTGCATCGAGTGCCTTGGCGACGATCAGCTCGCGGATGCGCCCGCACAGCAGCGTGTAGGTCCACACGTAGCTCTTGGAGGGCAGCAGTTTAAAGAGCTCGAGCGAACGGCGCATGTCGCGGGCCGAGACGGCGTTGAGGAAGTCCCAGGGCTGAACCTCGGCCGTACGCACGATCCAACGCTCCACATCGGCAAGCTCAATCTGGGACGCCTCGACCATCTGGGCGAGCTTTGCCAGGTCGTTATCGAGCATGCGGGTGTTTTCGCCCGAACGCGAGACGAGCTCCTCAGCCGCGGCCGTCGAGATAGACTTGCCGTGCTGCGTCGCCATCTGCTGCACGCGGCGCGGCAGCTCCCAGCGCTTGGTGCCCGAGCAATCGATCACGGCCTTCTTATCGAGCTTTGCGACCGCCTTATACAGGCGAGTGTTCTTGGCAAGTGAGTCGGCGATGATGAGGCAGACCGTCGTAGGACTGGGACTTGCGAGGTATTCGACGAGCGGCTCTGAAACCGACTTGGCGAGCTTTGAGCAGCCGTCGAGGATTACCAGACGAAACTCGCTACCCATGGGAAAAGTATTGAGCGAGCCGATGATCGACTCGATATCGGGGTCCTTGGACATGTCGCGCTCGTCGAGGTTGAACTCGACCATGCCCGACTTTTCCAAGCGAGCCTTCATACGCGAGACGGCGTGGTCGCGCTTGACTCCGTCGGTACCGACGATCAGATATGCCGGCAGCAGACTGTTTTCAGACATCGCGCTCCCCTCTCACAGGCCCTCTAATTCGTACCACGCCATTCTAGCCCAGGGACCTACGGCGCGCCAACGACGTCGCTACGGTCGCCGGCATCGCATCGCAAAGCCCTTCGCGGTCGGCGTGACGGTAATGTCACCGCGCTCGATCGTGCACGCAAACGCGCCGCCAGCAGCTTTCACGGCATCGCGGCAGGCATCCGACGGATGACCGTAGCGGTTACCCTCGCCGGCGCTCGCAATGGAGAGTTCGGGCTTTAAGACATCCAGCAGCTCGCCGTCGACCGAGACCTTAGAGCCGTGATGTCCAAGCTTAAGGACATCGATGTCCCCCACTTCCCGTGCAAACTCGCGCTCTTGATCGAGCTCGGCGTCACCGGTTAGGAGCATACGCAGGCTCTTGCCTTCCTGAGCATAGGAGAGCAGCAGGACAAGCGAGTCTTCGTTGCCCTCGCCATCCACGGACTCGAATGGCCACATCACGCGGGCGCAAAATGCGCCAATGTCAACGGTATCTCCACGCCGCACCTGCCGATACTCCACGCCAGATCGGTTCAGTACCTCGGCAGGGGCATCCTCCAGCGCATTCGCCGCCACGGCAATGGTTCCAACCGAAAACTGTTCCAACACGTCAGGTAGACCGCCCCAGTGATCCTCGTCCCAATGCGTTACAAAAACGGCATCGATATGATGAACGTTGTTGCGCACCAATGCCGTCACCACACGCTCGTCGAGCCCACAGTCGACGAGCGCCACGGCACCGCCTTGGCGAATAAGAATGGCATCAGCCTGGCCAACATCGAGAATCGTCACCGAAGGTGGAGCGAATCGATCCCAGTAGACGTAGGGGACGACCGCCGTGAGAGCCAAGCACAGCAACCCTACAGCCATGGGGCGAGCGCGGGGTCGTGGCCACCATACCAAGAGAGCCGTCAAAGAAAGCGGCACCACGTATACCCAAACGGAATCGGGCGATACGCTCACGGACGCACCCGGCACGGCTGCGAAGAGCTGCTCAAAGAACAGCGCGCAGCGCGCGGCAACTATGGGCACCACAAGCGCCCAGGGTCGCAACAGGGGCACGAGCGAGCACGGCGCCAGCACAATCGAAACAGCAAGCAACACGCTCACCACCGGGCCGATCACGGCATTTGCAATCGGGGCAATAAGCGAAAAAGTTCCGAATGCGGGAACGGTGATGGGAAGCGTTGCCAGCTGCGAGCAGAGCGTGACGGAAAGTATACCGGCAATGCCCGCCGGCACGCCCAACTCGCCCAAAGCGTAGGTGGCATACGGGCAAAAGCACAGGATGGCAAAGACGCTGGCACACGAAAGCTGAAAGCCCATCTCGAACAGCACCGTTGGACGGAGTAGCAAAAAAATCGACATGGTCACAAAGAGCGCCGAGATGCCGTGGCGGCAACGCCCGGCACCGTTGGCGACAAGCGTCGCGAACACCATGCAGCACGCACGAACAGCCGAGGGCGATGCACCTGTAAAGGCGGCGTAGGCCACAAGCGTTGCCGCCAAAAGCGCCCGCTGCAGCCCACGCGAGCAACGAGTCATTTGTAAAGCGCTCTCGATTTCAAAGCCCACGATAGCCAGATGACTACCCGAAACAGCAATGAGATGCGCCGTTCCCGTCACCGAAAACCATTCGCCCGCCGGCTGAGCGCGCAGCTCGGACGAACGTCCGCAGACAACGCCGGCAATGAGCGAGCGCGCCGGATCAGTCGCGGGAGCAATGGCGGCAAGCAGCTCATTTCGCAGCCGAAGCAACGGCCCTGGAGAGCCCCCATCGATCGACACAATCCGGACAGCCTTAACCTTGCGCAGCTCACCCCGAAGCACGCGCGAACGCCCATACGCATCATTCTCGAAGCGCGAAACGCGGCCGATGACACGCACGCGCGACCCAGCACTGAGCTCGCGATCGCACGATAATCGAACGGCACCCACGCGCCAACCGACCGCGATCGCGTCACAGGTATAGGAATACGCATCGTCGTTGATAGACGGATCGCCCTGCACCACAAACTCAAGACTGCTTGCAGCCCGTCCATCCAGAGCGTTGGAAGCTCGGAGGGCACCTATCGCCCACCCCGCGGACACGATCGCTCCCGCCACGAGTCCGACCGCCGCGGCATACAGACATCGCTTCCATCGCACAAGACGCATGCAAGACCGAGCCAATACGACGAACACCACAGCCACAACGGGAATGCCCCAGAGTAACGTGACGGAAGTCAGTCCTTCTCCCAGTAGCGCATCAGCCGCCACGTTAAGCACCAAGCCGCAACTCGCACACAAGCCGGCACAAAGGGCCATCGTCCACGGCAACAATGGCCGTGGAGGCATCACGTGCTCACGCTCGGTCGCACTCATACGCAGATGCAATCTTTGATTTTGGCGAGTTTCTTCTCGCCGATTCCCGACACACGCATCAGGTCGTCGACCGAGGCAAAAGCGCCGTTTTGGGTCCGCTCGTCGATAATCGACTGGGCCATAGAGGGACCGATGCCCGAAAGCGTCTGCAATTCTGCCGCGCTTGCCGTATTGATGTTCACAAGCCCCGACGAAGCGCCCGTGCCCGATGCCGCAGCGGTGCCGCCATCGGCCCCGCCAGCCGCCAAAGCCGCCTGCTGCTCCCCCACTGTCGGCACATAGATCTTTTGTCCATCCGTGACTTTCGAAGCACGGTTAAGCCCCGTCACATCCGCCTCTGCCGTTAGCCCTCCGGCAGCATCAATCGCCTGGGATACCCGCGCTCCATCTTGAAGCCGATACACGCCCGGGGATGCAACGGCACCATCTACATCGACGTACACCTCCGTTTCGGCAGACGCCTTAGACGAAGATCCATCGGATGCATCGTCCAAAGCATCGCCGGACCCCGGCTCCGCCGATGGACCCGAGTCCTCAACGCGCTCAAACGAAACATTGCCGGAGCGGTCACCAAAGCTCGCCATCGCCAAGCCGCTCGCCATCGCAATGGCGACGAGCATCGCCACGACTACCGCCTTATGCCCGAGTACCTTGCCCGCCCAGCGGTCCATTCGTTTGACCCGTTCGTGTTGTTCGCGCTGCGCCATAGCAAAAACCTCCCAACACCATCGTGTCAGGAAATCGCAGCCGAGCGAACCGCTCGGGCAAACCAGTTTTGACGGTCAAACCAAAAGCTGACCAAAACCTTGCGCAAACATGTCCATTTATTCAGTCACACGTCAGCGAATGAACATTTTGATATTGTTTACCCAGATAACAAAAAAACCGACAATACAAACGTACCGTCGGTTTATGCAGGAACTATTCGTGATCATGGTAAATCTCACGCGGAGCGAGCTCCGAATGTTTGCGTTTTAAGGTCTTAGGGGCCTTATACGTGTTGCTCTCAAAGTCGATGTACTCGGTCTGCTTGAGCAGACGCTCGATCATCTCCTCGTGATCGAACAGCTCCCAGGCCTCATGAACGGCATCGAGCTTGGCATGCGTCTCGGGACGGCGCGGCATAAAGAGTGTGCAGCAGTCGGGCGCGGCCTCGGTCGAGATGTCGAATGTACCGATTTCCTCGGCACGCGCAATGATCTCCTGCTTGTCCGAACCGATGAGCGGACGGAACACGGGAATCTTCACAGCCTCGTTGACAGCCATGATGTTCTCGAGCGTCTGGGAGGCGACCTGGCCAAGCGACTCACCGGTCACGATAGCCTTGGCGCCCTCGATATGCGCGATGTGCTCGGCAACCGAATACATGATGCGGCGATACATGATCACGCGCAGGTTGCTGGGGCAGGTGACCGAAATCTCGCGCTGGCAGTCGCCAAACGGAACCACGTACAGACGGCCGATCTGGACTCCAGGCGCAAGGGCACGGATGATGTCCTGCACCAGATACTCACTCGTATCGGGCGTCTGCGGACGACCGGAGAAATGCACCGGTACGCACACGGCGCCGCGGCGGGCGAGCATCCACGTCGACACGGGCGAATCGATACCCGAAGACAGCAGCGTCACAACCTTGCCGGCAGAACCCACCGGCAGGCCGCCCACGCCGCGCTCGGAGCGCGCATATACATAGACGCTGCCCTGGACCACCAGCACATGCACCATCGCGTCGGGGTCGTGCATCTGAACCTTTTTATCGGGAAACGCCTCGCACAGCACCTCGCCCACCTGACGGTTGATATCGATGGAGGTAAGCTCATAGTCGGTGTTGGAGCGCTTGGCATGCACCTTAAACGAATCGAAGGGACCGAACTCGCGCAACGCCTTGACGGCGGCTGCGCAATACTCCTGCGGGTCGCGGTTGGTGTGGTATGCCAGGGACACACGGGCAACGCCGGGGACGGTGCGAATGACACGCGCCGCCTCGTCGGCCTGATGCTCGTTAAAGGTCACGAGGATATAACCGGAAATTCGAGACACGGCATTCACGGAAAAGGCGGCCAAAGCCGCCTTGATGTTATCCATGAGGATATGCTCAAAATGTGCGCGGTTCTTGCCCTTCAGTCCAACCTCGTGATAGTGGACCAGGCAGACGCGAGCTGCCATTTAGGCTTCAGCAACCTTGTGGCCGAGCGCCTTCTCGTAACGGGCCTCATCGTAGGAGATATCGCCGTCGACGATCTCGTCCATAGCCATCGAAATGGTATCGGCACCAGAAAGGCCGATGGTGATGTCATCGACATCCTGAACGGCAAGCACGCGGTTGTGCTGGCCGCGCAGCATGCTATTGATGTCGCAGGCGCGCTTGGAGGCAAGCGAAGCGAGCAGGAAGCGGTTGTGATCGGTCTTCTCCAGAAGATCGTCAATGCAAGGCTTTACAACGGACACGGACCTCAGATCCTTTCATGCATATCGAGAACGCGAACGAGTTCGTCGGTCGCGCGGTCGAGATCGTCATTCACCACGACGTCGTCGTAGCGGTCGGCAAGGGCAAGCTCATCGGCGGCGTTTGCCATACGCAGCTCAATCGTCTCGGGCGTCTCAGTACCGCGACCGACTAGACGCTCGCGGAGCACCTCAAGCGAAGGCGGCTTGATAAAGATCAGCACGGCCTCGGGGAAACGCTCCTTCACCTGCAGGGCGCCCTGGACATCGATCTCCAAAATCAGAGACGAGCCCGAGGCGAGCTTGGATGTGACCTCGCTCACCAGCGTGCCGTAGCAGTTACCGTGGACCTCGGCCCACTCAACAAACTCACCGTTTGCCACGCGGCGGTCGAACTCCTCGCGCGTCAGGAAAAAGTAGTTGACGCCGTCGACCTCACCTTTGCGTGGTGCTCGCGTGGTAGCCGAAACCGTCAGGCCCAGGTTGGAGCGACGCTCGCGCACACGAGTGACGAGCGTGCCCTTGCCTGCGCCTGACGGTCCAGAAATCACAAAGAGCTTTGAATCCTGAGCGCTCACTTATTTGGTCAGCTGCTCGAGGAGCTGCTCGCGCTGACGGACGCCGAGGCCCTGGACGCGACGGGTAGCGGAGATGCCGAGCTCCTCCATGATCTTGGCGGCCTTGGCCTTGCCATAACCGGGGAGGGACTCGATGAGGGTGGAAACCTTCATGCGGGAAGCAATGGGGTCATCGGAGTTGAGCACGGACTCGAGGGACTTCTCGCCCTTCTTGATCTGCTCGCGAAGTTCAGCGCGGGCGTGACGTGCGGCGGCAGCCTTCTCAAGAGCCTGCTTGCGCTGCTCGTCGGTAAGCTGAGGGAGTGCCATTCGTACCTCCAAATAGTTGGGTTATATCTGATTCAATATTTGGCATTTTAGCACGTAAAACGTACAAAATGCTCAATCGCGGCTCCATAGGTTAGACGATACCCGCAAAAAGTGCAATATATTGCGCTAAAAGTTGAGCCCCTGACCTGCGATTCCACACAAAGGATGGGAAAGTTTTCGCAGGCACAGGGGCTAAATTGTGCTAATGAGACCCAAAAGTGGTGACTTAGGGGAATCTTTTACGCGACGTTTTCGACCAGCTCGGCAACGATGGCGTCAAAGGCGGCAACCGGATCGTCGGCACCGGTGATGGGACGGCCCACCACAATGTGGCTTGCGCCACGCTCGATAGCCTGGGAAGGCGTCGCCACGCGGGACTGGTCACCAAGGGCGGAACCCACCGGACGCACACCCGGAGTCACGATCAGGGCATCAGGACCCAGCAGCTCACGCATGTCGTGAGCCTCCATCGGTGAGCACACGATGCCATCGATGCCGTTGGCCTGAGCAAGCTTTGCCAAGCGGGCGGCCTCCTCGGCCACGGGCGACTCGACGCCGATCTCGCTCAAGGCATCCTGATTCATGCTCGTGAGCACGGTAATGGCGACGAGCTTGGCGCGGTCCTCACGCGCCTCCTCGGCACCCTCGCGGCAGGCAGCGAGCATAGCACCCGAGCCCAGGCCGTGGACCGAAAGCAGGTCGGCACCGGCAAGCGAGGCCGAGCGGGCAGCGCCGCGCACCTGATGCGGAATGTCATGGAACTTAAGGTCGAGGAAGACCTTGAAGCCCAGGTCCTTGAACGTCTTGACGATCTCGGGGCCCTCGGCGTAATAGAGCGTCATGCCGACCTTGAGCCAGGCAGCATGGCCCGAAAGCTCGCGGGCGAGCTCGAGCGCACGCTCACGGTCGCAGTCGAGGGCGACGATAACGCGGTCGCGGGCATCGGTCTCTAGCATTCGAACGCACCTACCAGCTCGTTGATGTCCTTCACGCCCTGGGACTCGGCCCAGGCCTCGAGCTCATGCGCGATCTTGAGCGAAGCGCACGGGTCGACGAAGTTGGCCATACCGACCGACACGCAGGTAGCGCCAGCCAGGATAAACTCGGCCGCGTCCTCACCGGTCATGACGCCGCCAACACCGTTGATGGGGATATCGACGGCCTGGGCAACCTCCCAGACCATACGCACGGCGATGTGGTGGCACAGCGGGCCCGAAAGGCCGCCCTTGGGCTTGGCGACGCGCGACTTGCGGGTATGCACGTCAATAGCCATACCCTGAATGGAGTTGATGACCGAAAGGCCGTCGGCGCCCTCGGCCTCGAGAGCCTTGGCGATCTCGGCGACGTTGACCGGAGCCATCTTCACGAACAGCGGCTTGTCGGTCACCTTGCGGCAGGCGGCCATGACGGCAGAGGCGCCCTCGGGCGTGGAGCCCATGGCGGCACCGCCGGCGGCGATGTTGGGGCAGCTCACGTTGATCTCGTAGCCGGCAGCCCATGGGCACAGCTCGACATACATCTCGAGAGCACGGACAAACTCGTCAACGGAGTGGCCGGCAACCTGGCAGATGACCTGGCAGCCGTCCTTGGACAGCTGCTCGAGCCACGGACCGGACTCACGGGCGAAGGCGGCGACGCCGGGGTTCTGCAGACCCACGGAGTTGATCATGCCGCCGGGGATCTCGGCCATGCGGGGCGCAGGGTTGCCGGGCCAGGGCTCGGCAGCGCAACCCTTGGTGGTGATGGCACCCAGCTGGGACACATCGAAGAAGTTCTGGAACTGCCAACCGTAGCCAAAGGTACCGGCTGCGGTATTGATGGGGTTCTGCATCTTGACGCCGCCGAAATCGACGGCCATGTTCACGGTACCCACTAGAAGACCACCACCTTGGAAGCATCAAACACGGGGCCGCACATGCAGGCGCCCTTCATACCGTCGACCGTCTCGACGTTGCAGGTGTTGCAGGCGCCAAAGCCGCAGCTCATCATGCGCTCGAGCGACACCTCGCAATACGCGCCGGCCTCGGCGGCAGCGGCGGCGACCTTCTTCATCATGACGGCGGGACCGCAGCTGGCGACGTAGTCGTAACCGCCCTCGCCAAGCAGCTCGGCGGCAGGATCGGTGCAGAAACCGTGCGTGCCCAGCGTGCCGTCGTCTGTGCACACGTTGACCGTGGCGCCCAGCGCGCGGAACTCATCGACGCCCACGGCCTTGGACGCGGTGCCAAAGCCCAGGCACACGTCAACGTCAACACCCTGCTCGGCAAGCATACCGGCCAGGCAGAGCACGGGCGGAACGCCGATGCCGCCGGCGACAAGCAGCGCCTTCCTGGTGCCCTCGGGCACGAGCCAGCCGCGACCGCCAGGGCCCAGCAGGTTGGAGGTGGAGCCAGGGGCCATCTGCGACAGACGACGGGTGTCGTCGCCCACGACGGCGTACCACAGCTCGACGGTGCCGGCCTGGGCGTCGGCGCGATAGAAGCTCAGGGGCACGCGAAGCAGCGAGGACGCATCGCCGGGCACGGCGATGTTCACAAACTGACCGGGCTTGAGCGCACTTGCAAGCTTGGGGGCCGAGATAACGAGCGAGAAGATGCCGTCGGCAATCTCCCGGTTCGAGACGACCTCGAAGTCGTGCATGCGTGCAGTGGAAGGTGTGGGCATAGACGCTCCAATCCCCCATGCGTTTGCATGGACCAAACGAACAGAAAGCGCGGCACCGCAAGGGCGCCGCGCACAAAAGCGATAAGGCTATGCTAGCAGATGCAGCCGTCGGCAAGTGTCTGTTTACCGCCGACAAATACATCGGTGGCACGACCGGTGAGCGTGCGACCGGCAAAACCGGAGTTCTCGGCGCGCGACTCGTAGCCGTCCTCGCCGACCGTCCAGGTGGCGTTTGCGTCGAAGACGGTCAGGTCGGCAACGGAGCCCGCCTTGACCTGGACCTGGTCCAGACCCAGGATCTCGCGCGGCTTGATGGCCATGAGCTCGACCATGCGGCCCATGCCCATCTTGCCGGTGTTGACCAGCTCGGTGAGCACGAGTGCCAGCGAGGTCTCGAGGCCGATCATGCCGAAGGGCGCAAGCTCGAACTCGCGGGCCTTCTCCCACGGGGTGTGGGGAGCGTGGTCGGTAACGATGACGTCGACGGTGCCGTCGATGACGCCCTGGCGGATGGCCTCGGCATCCTCCTCGGTACGCAGCGGCGGATTGACCTTGAGCGAGGTGTTGTAGGTCTCGTCCAGGTCGTTCTCGGTTAGGAACATGTGGTGCGGGGTGGCCTCGCAGGTAACCTGAACGCCAGCGGCCTTACCGGCACGCACGATCTCCAGGCCATGGGCGGTGGAGATGTGCTGGATGTGCAGCTTGGCACCGGTCAGCTTGGCAATCTCGATGTCGCGGGCGATCTGGAGCTCCTCGCCGGCAGCCGGCCAGCCCTCGAGAGCCAGACGGGTCGAGACCTTGCCCTCGTTGATCTGGCCGTGGCCGACCAGGTCCTCGTCCTGGCAGTGGCTCATAAAGACCTTGCCGAACATCTTGCCGTAGTCCATGCAGCGACGGAGCATGCCCGCGCCCTGCACGCCACGACCGTCGTCGGTGAAGGCGACGGCGCCGTGGGCGACCATATCGCCCATCTCGGACATGGCCTCGCCCTTAAGACCGCGGGTCATGGCGCCCGACGGATAGACGCGGCAGTGACCGACCTCGGCAGCGCGGGACTTGACGAACTCCACGACGGTACCGTTATCGGCAACGGGATCGGTGTTGGGCATGGCACACACGCCGGTGAAGCCACCCTTGGCGGCAGCGCGGGTACCGCTCTCGATATCCTCTTTGACCTCATAGCCGGGCTCACGCAGGTGAACGTGCATGTCCACCAGGCCGGGAACGAGGTACTTGCCGGAAAGGTCGCGGACCTCGGCTCCCTCGGCGGCGAGATTCTCGCCGACCTCGGCGATCTTGTCACCGTCGATCAGGACGTCAACGACACCATCGAGCTCGACGGACGGGTCGACGACGTGGGCATTATTAAGAAGCAAGGCCATTATCGGCACCTCCAAGCAGCAGATACAGGATAGCCATACGCACGCAGATACCGGCGTAGACCTGCTCCAGGATGACGGAGCGTTGCGGGTGGTCGGCCATATAGGAGTCGAACTCGACGCCGCGGTTGATGGGGCCCGGGTGGCAGATGATCGCGTCGGGCTTCATGAGCTTCTCGCGGTCCTTGGTCAGGCCGAAGAGCTTGTGGTACTCGCGAATGGTCGGGAACGGCGCGCCCTCGAGGCGCTCCTGCTGCACGCGCAGCATGTAGACGACGTCCAGCTCGGGCAGAACCGAATCGAGGTCGCTCGTCACGTGGTCGCAGCCCAGGACCTCGGGTGCCGGCGGCAGCAGCGTGCCGGGGGCGACAGCGTAGGTCTCGCAGCCCATGATCTTAAGGGCGGGAATCAGCGAGCCGCAGACGCGGGAGTGGGCGATATCGCCGACGACGGCGACCTTCAGACCGTGGAAGTCACCCTTGTGCTCCCAGATGGTGTACAGGTCCAGCAGGGCCTGCGTGGGGTGGTTGTGCTTACCGTCGCCGGCGCAGATGACGCTCGCGGGCGAGTTCTGCGTGACGATGTAGGGAGCGCCGGCATGCTTGTCGCGCACGACAATGCAGTCGATCTTGTAGGCGTTGAGGGTCTCGACGGTGTCGACGAGACTCTCGCCCTTGACCGTGGAGGTCGAGGAGCCGCCGAAGTTGAGGCTGTCGGCCGAAAGACGCTTCTCGGCGAGCTCGAAGGAGCTGCGGGTACGCGTCGAGGGCTCGTTGAACATGTTGACGATGGTCTTGCCCTTGAGCGTGGGGACCTTCTTGATGGCACGCTCGTTGACCTCGGAGAACGCCTTGGCGGTCTCAAGGATGAGCTTGATGTCCTCTTCGGAGTACTCGGTAATGTCGATCAGGTGCTTATGGTTGAACGCCACGGTACTACTCACCTCCCAGCGGCGCGGAACCCACATGGGAGCCCGGCGCGACGTCGTTGATCTCGACGGCGGTTCGGCCGTCGACTTCCTTCATATATAGGTGCACGTTCTCCTCGTGCGACGAGGGGACGTTCTTGCCGACAAAGTCCGGCGAAATGGGGAGCTCGCGGTGACCGCGGTCAACGAGAACAGCCAACTCGATGCGGCTCGGACGGCCCAGGTCCATGACGGCATCGAGAGCGGCGCGGATGGTACGACCCGTGTACAGGATGTCGTCCACCAGCACGACGCGCTTGCCGTCGACGCTGAAGGGAATGTTGGTAGCGTGGATCGCGGGAGCGAAATTGGTCGCATAGTCATCGCGATAGAAGCTGATGTCCAGGCTGCCGAGCGGAACGTCGACACCCTCGATCTCCTTGATCGTCTCGGCGAGCTTCTTTGCCAGAAGGTCGCCGCGCGTGACGATGCCGACCAGAGCGAGGTCTTCACAGCCCTCGTTGCGCTCGAGGATCTCGTGCGCGATGCGGGTCATCGCTCGGTTGATGGCGGTCTCGTCCATGATGACCGCCTTGGGGGAAGTCGTGCCCATCGATCTCCTTCCTCACATGTCTTGACTGCTGACACAGTCAAAAAAATAGATGCCCGACCGCTCAAAGCGGACCAGACACCCACAGGAAAGGCTGCTCGATTGGCAGCTATGTAATTCCATGTGGGTATCTCGTACCCCTTTAATGGTCAAGGGATAGTGTAGCCAACCTCGGGCTCAATTGCGAGCTTAAATACAAGGCAATCCGTAAACGGTGCCAATCGCTCCATAAACCTATATATATTTGTGGGACGCGCTTGAAAACCTTGTTGCGAGCTGGCATAATCCCCTCTGCTGCACGCAATTCGGATCTACGTCCAGGGCCGTGGCGTGGGCACTATCGCCAAAAGAGAAATATCTCTGTGTAGATTACGCACAGGGAGCTGCTTCTGTGCTATAGTTCAGGCTTGTTTGTTAACGCGACATGTTCGTTTGTCGCCCAAGGAGGGTCAGTTATGTCCAAAGTTTGCGAAGTTTGCGGTAAGCACCCCGTTGCCGGTCGCTCCATCAGCCACTCTCACCGCGTCACCAACCGTAAGTTCCGCCCCAACATCCAGCGCGTCTACGTCGTCGTCGATGGTCATCGTCGCAAGATGAACGTTTGCTCCACCTGCCTCAAGTCCGGCAAGGTTGCGCGCTCCTAAATAAGGTCTTACCAACAAGTACCTCGGACTCTCCGGGTCAAAGACCTCGCGTTCACATAGAACTTACCAAAGGCGTCCTCCCCCACGGAGGGTGCCTTTTTTGCACTCATTGGGGACAGACTTACATGAGTGTTTTCACGCATTGGGGACAGACTTACATGAGTGCTTTCACGCATTGGGGACAGACTTAGATGAATGCTTTCCTAAGCTCACAGTGCATCGATCGGCCCCAATCCATACCTCAGGCCGCCTCGTTCCAGCCTGTGGTGGCCTTGGTTACGCTTGTAGCGCCGATACCGGTGATACGGGCAATTTGCTTGACCGTAAGATGCGCCCGCCTGAGCCTCAGCAGACAGGCATTGCGTTCGGGACGTGGCAGAGCCTTGAGCAGCGCAGGATCTATGCTCGGCAGGACTTCGCGCGCGACGGCTAGGGCATCCTCATCGGGGATCCGTCGGCGCGGAAGAATCTCAACTGACCAAATACGCTCGGCAACTTCCCTAAGATGCTCGCAATAGCGACGGGAACCCCCGACAATATCGAGCATGGGAGCCGCATCGCAGATATCAAAGGGATCGTAGCCCAGCTGATATGCCTTGAAGCTTGACCAGCGGTACGCATCGAGCGAGTCGAGCGCGCCTTTCACAGGATTGAGATGGATATAATCGAGCAACTGCACCGCCTGCGTGTCCGACTCGACCGCGACCCGCGAATAGCGATTATCAAACAGGTGGCCCGTTCTTCCCGTTTTTCCATTGAAATACTTGGCATAGGCCGTCAGCGCGCACTGCATTGCCTTTGAAAGGTTGTCATATGGGTCATCAACCATCAAATGGAAGTGATTGTCCATAAGGCACCAAGCCAACACCGCCACTTCATGGCGCGCGAACCTGTCCGAGATATCCGATAAGAAACGATAGCGGTCGGAGTCATCTTCAAAAATAATCTGTTTGGAGTTGCCACGGTCAAAGACGTGATAATAGCCGGTGAGTGAAACGGCGCGGGCGCATCGAGGCATAATCTCTCCTTTCAAAACTGATCAGGCAACACCTAAAAGGAGAGAAGCAACGCAAAATGCTGAGCCTGTGACCTATTTATATACAATGAACGACAAAAACATGCCCAAAACGACAAAATGACAAATCGATGTCTGTCCCAAATGCGTGAAAGCACTCATGTAAGTCTGTCCCCAATGAGCGGGGCGATGCACTGGCAGATAGTTTTAGTTAAAACGCTTCAGTTTATTGAAGCGTTTTAGTGTGCCTTTTAGAGGAATCTGACCGTTCGCCGAATAATTTCTTGCTATCATGCAAGGCGTAGGGTAAATCTCCGATCGCAAGGAGACACAAATGGTGAAAAAGTCACCGGAAAACACTACTCCCGCAATTGTGGACAACGTAGAGGCGCTTGAGGCTAAGCTCGCTCAGATGCGAGAGGCCCAGGCGCTTTTTGCTACGTACACGCAGGAGCAGGTCGACAAGATCTTCTATGAGGCCGCCATGGCCGCCAACAAGGCTCGTATCCCGTTGGCGAAGATGACCATCGAGGAGACCGGCCGCGGCGTTCTTGAGGACAAGGTCATCAAGAACCACTACGCCGCAGAGTACATCTACAACGCTTACAAGAACACCAAGACCTGTGGCGTTCTGGAGCGCGACGAGGCTTACGGCATCACCAAGATCGCCGAGCCCATCGGCATCGTGGGCGCCGTCATCCCGACGACCAACCCCACCTCCACCGCGATCTTCAAGACGCTGATCAGCCTGAAGACCCGCAACGCCATCATCATCTCCCCGCACCCGGCAGCCGCCAAGTGCACCATCGCCGCCGCCAAGCTCGTGCTTGACGCCGCCGTCAAGGCCGGCGCCCCCGAGGGCATCATCGGCTGGGTCGATGTCCCCTCCATTGAGCTGACCAACATGGTCATGCGCGACGTCGACATCATCCTCGCCACCGGTGGCCCGGGCATGGTCAAGGCCGCCTACTCCTCGGGCAAGCCCGCCCTGGGCGTTGGCGCCGGTAACACCCCGGTCGTCATCGACGACACCGCCGACGTGCTGCTCGCCGTCAACTCCATCATTCACTCCAAGACCTTCGACAACGGCATGATCTGCGCTTCCGAGCAGTCCGTGACCGTCATCGACACCATCTATGACCAGGTTAAGGCCGAGTTCCAGAAGCGCGGCTGCTACTTCGTCAAGCAGGGTGCCGAGATGGAGGCCCTGCGTGCCGCCATGTTCAAGAACGGCGCTCTCGATCACCGCATCCCCGGCATGGCTGCCGCCAAGATCGCCGAGCTCGCCGGCATCGAGGTTCCCGCCAAGACCAAGATCCTGATCGCCGAGGTCACCTCCACCGACCCCGCCAAGGAGGAGTTCTCCCACGAGAAGCTCTCCCCGGTCCTGGCCATGTACCATGCCAAGGACTTCCAGGAGGCCGTCGACAAGGCCGAGCACCTGGTGCTCGCCGGTGGCCCGGGCCACACCGCCTCTCTGTACGTGCACCCCGCCCAGGCCGAGAAGATCAGCCTATTCGAGCACGTCATGAAGGCCTGCCGTATCGTCATCAACACCCCGTCCTCGCACGGTGGCATCGGTGACCTGTACAACTTTGGCATGAAGCCGTCTCTGACCCTGGGCTGCGGCTCCTGGGGCGGCAACTCCGTCTCCGAGAACGTTGGGGTGAAGCACTTGATCAACGTTAAGACTGTGGCCGAGCGCCGTGAGAACATGCTGTGGTTCCGCGCTCCCGAGAAGGTCTACTTCAAGAAGGGTTCCACGCCCGTCGCCCTCGACGAGCTCGGTACCGTCATGGGCAAGAAGCGCGCCTTCATCGTCACCGACCAGTTCCTCTTCAAGAATGGCAACACCCGCGCCATCGAGGCCAAGCTCGACGAGATGGGCATCGCCCACGACTGCTTCTACGACGTCGAGCCCGATCCGTCGCTGCAGTGCGCACGTCGCGGCGCCAAGCAGATGGCTCTCTTTGAGCCTGACGTGATCATCGCCGTCGGCGGTGGCTCCGCTATGGACGCCGGCAAGATCATGTGGATGATGTACGAGCACCCCGAGTGCAAGTTTGAGGACATGGCCATGGACTTCATGGACATCCGCAAGCGTATCTTCACCTTCCCCGAGATGGGCAAGAAGGCCTACTTCGTCGCCGTCCCGACCTCTTCGGGTACCGGCTCCGAGTGCACGCCGTTTGCCATCATCACCGACAAGGAGACCGGCATCAAGTGGCCGCTCGCCGACTACGCGCTGCTCCCCAACATGGCTATCGTTGACGCCGACAACTGCATGACCGCCCCGCGCGGCCTGACCGCTGCCTCCGGCATCGACGTCATGACCCACGCCATCGAGTCCTACGTCTCCATCATGGCTTCCGACTACACCAAGGGCCTCTCCGAGCGCGCTGCTAAGCTCGTCTTCGAGAACCTGCCCTCCAGCTTCACGAACGGCGCCAAGGACCCGCATGCCCGCGAGGAGATGCACAACGCCTCCTGCATGGCCGGTATGGCCTTCGCCAACGCCTTCCTGGGCCTCAACCACTCCATGGCTCACAAGCTCGGCGCTTTCCATCACCTGCCCCACGGCCTCGCCAACGCCGTCATCCTGACCCGCGTCATGCGCTACAACGCCGCCGAGGCTCCCGTCAAGATGGGTACCTTCTCCCAGTATCCTTACCCCAACGCACTGCACAACTACGCCGAGATGGCCAAGTACTGCGGCATCGAGGGCAAGGACGACAAGGAGGTCTTCGAGAACTTCATCACGAAGCTCGAGGAGCTCAAGGACTTCATCGGCGTCAAGAAGACCATCGCCGACTACGGTGTTGACGAGCAGTACTTCCTCGACACCCTCGACGAGATGACCGAGCAGGCATTCAACGACCAGTGCACCGGCGCCAACCCGCGCTACCCGCTCATGAGCGAGATCAAGGAGCTCTACCTGGACGCCTACTACGGCCGCGAGCCTCAGGACTACGCCGTCTGCTAGTTTTAGCACGGTTTTTAACGGCGGGGGTGCACGGGTGTTTCACACACCCCCGCCGTCGCTTCTATCGCATCGTTGAAAGGATGCAACCATGCTGCTACCCGATTCCAAGACCGAGCTCGTCCGCCGTGGCAACAAGGTCGTTTACGACCTGGGCGACAAGATCGTCAAGGTCTTTAACGAGACCAAGCCTGTCTCCGACGTGTTCAACGAGGCTTTGAATCTTGCCCGCATCAATGAGTGCGGCATCCGCAGCCCCAAGGCTCTCGAGGTTTCCCAGCTCGAGAACGCCAACGGCTGGGCGCTCGTGACCGAGAAGGTTCCGGGCACCACCCTTGCCGAGAAGATGACTGCCGAGCCCCAGCGCTTTGGTGAGTACCTCGAGATGTTCGTCGACCTTCAGATTGAAATCCACGGCTACACCTCCCCGCTGCTCAACCGTCAGCGCGACAAGTTCGCCCGCATGATCGACAGCCTTGATCAGCTCAATGCCACCACGCGCTACAACCTTCAGGAGCGTCTGGACGGCATGACCAAGGAGTTCAAGGTCTGCCACGGCGACTTCAACCCCTCCAACGTCATCGTCGGCGACGACGGCCAGCTCTATGTGTGCGACTGGGCACACGCCACCCAGGGCTCCCCTGCTGCCGACGTTGCCACCACCTACCTGCTCTTCGCCCTCAACAGCAAGGACCAGGCTGAGGCCTACCTGGAGCTCTACTGCGACCGCGCCGACATGCCCATGCAGGTCGTGCGTCAGTGGACGAGCATCGTCGCCGCTTCCGAGCTCGCTCGTAAGCGCAACGTGAACGATGAGTTCCTGAAGAACTGGATCGACGTCGTCGATTATCAGTAATATCTGAGCGATTTATTTCGCATCGGAGGCACAAGGAAAAACCCCGCAGCTCATATGGGCTGTGGGGTTTCCTTTTGGCGATTGAGCACGCCGACAAGATAAAAGGACGGCCCTGCATCTCCCCAATCTGGATAAATGCAAGGCCGTCCCACATATCGAACTACAAGCGAAATCGTCGATTAGCGGCGGGCTGCCTTCACGAGCTCGGCGACCTTGGCGACGACCTCGTCGATCGCCACGTCCTCGCGCTCGCCCGTGGCACGGTCCTTGAGCTCAACGGTGCCATTCTTAAGGCCGCGCTTGCCCAGAACCACCTGATACGGGAAGCCCATGAGGTCGTTATCGGCAAACTTAAAGCCGGGACGCTCATCGCGGTCGTCGACGACGACCTCGACACCCTCGGCGCACAGGCCATCAACAATCTGCTCGCAGACGGAAGCGCACTCCTCCTTCTTGGGGTCGAGCGGAATCACCGCAACCTCGTACGGGGCAACGGAGACCGGCCAGACGATGCCGTGCTCGTCGTTGTGCTGCTCCACGACGGCAGCGAGCGAGCGAGAAACGCCCACGCCGTAGCAACCCATGATAAGCGGCTTTTCCTTGCCGTCCTCGTCCATAAAGGTGGCACCCATGGCCTCGGAGTACTTGGTGCCCAGCTGGAACACCTGAGAGACCTCGATGCCGCGGGCAGCAGAGAGCGGCTTGCCGCAGTGCGGGCAGGGATCGCCGGCAACGACGGTGACCAGATCTGCCCACTCATCGACGGTAAAGTCGCGCTCGGGGCAGGCACCGGTAAAGTGATAATCGACCTCGTTGGCACCGCAGGCCCACTGCTTGGACTCGCGCAGGCTCTCGTCGCACACCAGACGGATGCCCTCGGGCAAGTTAACCGGTCCGATAAAGCCCTTGTGCAGACCGTAGGTCTGGAGCTCCTCGTCGGTCATCATGCGATAGCCCTTGCCAAAGACGTGCTCGGCCTTGCAGTCATTGAGCTCGTGGTCGCCCGGGACAATGGCCACGACTGGCTTGCCCTCGGCATCGATCAACGCCAGCGACTTTCGCGTACCGTTCTCGGGGAAGCCAAAGAACTTGGCAACGGCCTCGATGGTACCCATGCCCGGAGTCTCGACCTTGGTGAGCGTACCGTCGCCGGGGCCCTCGGTCACGACGACCTTGGTGCTTGCCGCCTCGTCATCGGCAGCAAAGCCGCAATCGTCGCAGTAGACCAGCGAAGCCTCGCCGGCGTCGGCCAAAGCCATGTACTCGACGGAGGTATCGCCACCGATCTCGCCGGAGTCGGCGACAACGGGCAGAGCCTTGATGCAGCAGCGCTCGCAAATGTTGGCATAGGCCTGCTTCATCTTGTCGTACTCCTCCTGCAGGCTCTCCTGCGTAGCAGAGAAGCTGTAGGCGTCCTTCATGATGAACTCGCGACCGCGCATCAGGCCAAAACGGGGACGGAACTCGTCGCGGAACTTATCCTGGATGTGATAGAGGTTCACTGGCAGCTGCTTGTAGGAACGCAACTCATTGCGCACCAGGGCAGTCACAGTCTCCTCGTGCGTGGGTCCGAGCACAAACTCGCGGCCGTGGCGGTCATCAAAGCGCACAAGCTCCTTGCCATAGGCATCGATACGGCCGGACTCACGCCACAGCTCGGCATCGACCATGATGGGCATCATAAGCTCCTGGGCGCCGGCAGCGTCCATCTCGTCGCGCACGATGTTCTCAATCTTGCGGATCGAGCGCCAAGCAAGCGGCAGATAGGAATACAGGCCGGCGGCCTCCTTGCGGATCATGCCGGCACGGAGCAACAGGCGGTGGCTGGCGAGCTCAGCGTCCGCCGGATCCTCTTTAAGCGTCGGCGCATAGAGCTTAGACATATACATTGCTCGAGTCATTTACTTCTCCTCAATAAGCTTGTCGACCTCGGCCATAAGCGCGTCGACAATTTGGTCCTCAGCTACTTTACCAATGATCTGGCCATGCGAAAAGAGCAAGGCCTGACCACGTCCGCAAGCAACGCCCAGGTCGGCATCAGAAGCCTCACCGGGGCCATTAACGGCACATCCCATGACGGCAATCGAAAGCGGCGCGGCATAGTTCTTAAGCCGCTCGGTTACTTCCTCGGCGATGGGAATGAGGTTAACCTGGCAGCGGGCGCACGTGGGGCACGAGACAATCTCGGGACCACGGCGACGCAGGCCCAGTGACTGCAAAATTCCCCAGGCGACCGGCGGCTCCTCAACCGGATCGGCCGTGAGCGACACACGCATGGTGTCGCCAATGCCTTCGGAAAGCAAGATACCCAAGCCTACAGAGCTCTTGATGGTGCCCTGGAGCTTGGTCCCCGCCTCCGTCACGCCCAGGTGAAGCGGAACGTGGGGAATCTCACGTGACAGGGCTCGATAGGTATCGAGCGTCGTTTGCACGCTATGGGCCTTGGCCGAAAGCACAATGTTCGTAAAGCCGCGATCCTCAAAGTGCTTGACGAAGCGCTCGCTCGACATCACGAGCTTTTCGGGCTGCGTGAGGTCTTCGCGCTCGGCGATATCCTGCTCAAGCGAGCCCGCGTTCACGCCAATACGAATCGCGCACCCAGCGGCGCCCGCGGCATCGATCACGGCATCGACCTTGGCCCAATCGCCAATGTTGCCGGGATTGATGCGGAGCTTGGCGGCACCGGCCTCAACGGCACCAATGGCGAGCTTATGGTTAAAGTGGATATCAGCGACAATCGGCACCGGAGACTCGGCACAGATGGTGCGGAAACCCTCAAGCGCGGCCTCGGTGGGTACACTCACGCGCACGATATCGCAGCCCGCCTGCGCCAACGCGCGAACCTGCCCAAGCGTTGCCTGGGCATCGGCGGTATCAGTGCAGGTCATGGACTGAACCACCACCGGCGCGCCGCCGCCGATCTGCACGCCGCCCACATGCACGGGGCGCGTCAGCTCGCGCGGCAAAGAATGGGATAAAGACAATCCAAACACTCCCCTACAGAATAAATCGAAGGATGTCGGAACGAAGCATATAGACAAACAGAAGCGCAAAGAGCGCGATGCCCACATAGCTCACAATCGTCTGGACCTTGAGTGGCAGCTCACGACCGGCAACCTTTTGAATGATCTCGATGACCAGCTTGCCGCCATCGAGTGGTGGGATGGGCAGCAGGTTCATAAAGCCAAGCGAGAACGAAATGAGGGCGGCAAACGAAAGGAACGTGGCAGGGCCGGCAGCAGCAGCCTGTGAGGACATAACGCTAATACCCACGATCGAAGAAGACTGATCGAGAATCTCCATCGTATGCTGCGGCTGGAGTAGGCGCATCACGCCCTCCGCTGTCTGCACGACATAGGAGAAAGACAGGCGAGCCGACGTGATGGGGTCCAAACGGACTACCTCCGAAGAAGCATACACACCTAACCGCTCGTCCTCTTTGAGCGCAACCGAGGTCGAATGCTGCTTGCCGTCGCGCTCATACACAATGGCGATATCGTCCTTACCGGCGGCCTTGCCGATAGCATCGTAGACGTCCATCCAAGTGGAACATGAGACACCGTCGACCGAAAGGATCGCATCACCGGCCTCGATACCCGCCTTGGCGGCAATAGACCCCTCGTCAACCTGACCGATCACGTTGGTATCCATTGGCACGGTGACACCCGCAATGGAATAGATGCTCATAAGGAGCAAAAAACCCGTCAGGATATTGACGAGAATGCCCGCGAGCAGCATAAAGGCGCGCTTGAGAAAACCCTGACCAAGATAAGTGTGCGAGCGCTCTTGCGCCAAGAAATCAGCCTCGCCGCACGGCAGCTCCCACACATCGCCCTCGGCAGTCGCATGCTCTCGATTGAACCGGCGGCCGTCAAAGGTGGTGTAACCCGCAGCGTCTCGCGGCAACGTCTGATATTTGGTGGGATAGTAGCTCGGCGAGGGCTTCTCCCCTTCCTCATACCAGGGTGCGATGGAGCCCCAGCCTAGCAAAAGGGCGCATGCCTCGAGCACATCTTCCTCGGAAAGCTCGAGCTCGACAGCAAGGTCGGCCACGGTCACGCGACCATGACGATAGATAGCCGCGAGCACGCGATCGGAGCACGAGACATCGGTCGGATCCATACCGCAGATGGCAGCGTAGCCACCCAGCAGCAGCGGGGTCACGCCAAACTTGGTTCCAATGCGACGCGACGTGTAATGGATGTCAAAGCGGCACGGCAGACCCAAAAAGAACTCGGTCACACGGACGCCGCAGGCACGCGCCGCCAAAAAGTGGCCGCCCTCGTGCAAAAACACGAGGACGGAAAGCATCAGCAGGCCCCAAAAGACCGATGAGAGAACGCTCAGAACAGTATCCATAAAACGAAAAAGCAATCCTTATGGGTTAGGAACGGGTTGCAGCGAGCACCTGCGCAGCCTTTTCACGCGCCCACGCATCGATGTCGCGAAGCTGCTCAAACGAATCGACCGCCTGCATATCGTGGGCGTCCATGCAGGATTCCACAATGCGATCGATATCGGTAAAGCTGCAGCCATCGTGCAGGAAGGCATCGACGGCGACCTCGTTGGCGGCATTGAGCACGCACGGCATGGTGCCACCCGTCTTGCCGGCACGCTCGGCCAGTGCCAGACAGCGGAAGGTATCCATGTCGGCAGCATCAAACGTGAGCTGCCCCAGCTCGCGGAAATCGATACGAGGCGCCGGGGTATCCCAACGCTCGGGATACGAGAACGCGAACTGGATGGGAATACGCATGTCGGATGCACCGAGATGCGCCATCACGGAGCCGTCGGCGAACTCGACCATAGAGTGAATCTTGGACTGACGCTGCACGACCACGTTAATGAAATCGAGGTCGCAGTTAAACAGATGCATGGCCTCAATGCGCTCCAGGCCCTTGTTCATGAGAGTGGCGGAGTCAATGGTGATCTTGGCACCCATGGCCCACGTGGGATGCGCGAGGGCATCGGCACGCGTCACGCGATCGAGCTCGTCGCGCGTGCGGCCAAAGAACGGACCGCCCGAGCAGGTGAGCCAAATGCAGTGGGCCTCGCGCGGGTTCTCCCCCAGATAGCACTGGTAGATGGCGGAATGCTCAGAGTCGACCGGAATAAGCTGGCCCGGTTGCGCCAACGGCATAAGCAAGTCGCCACCGACAACGAGGGACTCCTTGTTGGCAAGGGCAAGGCGCTTATTCGAGGTCAAGGCCGCATGGCTCGCCTCGAGACCGGCGGCGCCCACAATAGCGACAAGCACGCAGTCGACATCGTCGCGACGCACGAGCTCGCAAACCGCCTGCGCGCCAACGCCGAGCTGCGTGCCCTCGGGCAACTCCTGCAGCACGGCGTCATCGCCATGATCGACATCGGCCACGGCAACCGCCGGAACCGAGAACTCGCGGGCAGCGGCAACGAGCTCCGAGGTACTGGAGTTAACGGACAGCGCCGTCACCTGCAGGCGATCGGCATGCTGGCGGCACACATCGAGCGCCTGGGTGCCGATAGAGCCTGTACAGCCCAGGATGGCAACGCGAAGGCGTCCATCGGGGCCATACGTCGTCTGGAAGGACATTACAGCACGCCTCCGATCATCAGCAACAGCTGCGCGGTGATGCAGCCGAAGATAAGCGAATCGCTACGATCGAGCATGCCGCCGTGGCCCGGGATAAGGTTGCCGGAATCCTTGACGCCCACACCGCGCTTGATGCGCGACTCGATAAGGTCGCCGATAACGCCCAGAATGGACACAACCACGCCGCACAGCAGCGCATAGGGCAGGCTGAGCTTGTAGAAGTGCGTCGCCCACAGGATGAGCCAAATCAAAACCGAGCCCAGGATGCCGCCGACAAACCCCTCCCAGCTCTTTTTGGGAGAAATCTTGGGAACCATCTTGTGCTTGCCGATACGGCTACCCACGATGTAGGCAAACGAATCGGAGACCCAAAGGGACGCGCAAACGCCCACTGAAAGCAGGGCACCGGCAAAACCGGGCGCGGCATCGCGCAGCAGCACGATAGCCGACAGCATAAAGCCAGTGTAGATGGGACCCATGAGCGTCACGGCCACATCAGAGATGCGGGTACGCGGCGACCAGACATACCAAATGCCCACAGCGAGCATCAGGGCAAAAAGCAGGGCATTCAGCAGCATCGAATCGCCCAACGCCGACAGCGGAAAGAGTACGGCGGCTGCGATACCCATGCGCTCGTTAGCCATCTTGCCATCGAGCCTTGTCATACGGAAAAACTCATAGCAGCAAAGACCGCTCATGACAGAAACAAAGATGGCCGTGGGCACGATACCCAAAACCAGGCATAGGATAAAGACAACGGCATAAACGATACCGGCGGCGGCACGGGTAATAAAGCCCGCAAGCCACGAACCGGTGCCATTCTTCGCTGCGGGCGCTCCCGCAGCGACAGCCTTGCGCTCAGATGTTTTGGGAGCAGTTGCCTTGGGACGATCGGACACGATTAAGCCTCCTCGGTCTTGCTCAGACCACCAAACCTACGGTCACGGCCCTGATAGGCCAAAATGGCGTCGACAAGGCCCCAACGATCAAAGTCGGGCCAATAGGTATCGGTGACATAGAACTCGGAATAAGCCACCTGCCACAGCAGATAGTTCGAAAGGCGCAGCTCACCAGAGGTGCGAATCACAAGCTCAGGATCGGGAAGGCCGGCGGTATAGAGGTGGGAAGCCACCATGTCGTCATCAATTGCGGCAGGATCGATCTTACCGGCGGCAGCGTCGAGTGCAATCTGACGGACAGCGCGGGTAATCTCGGCACGCGCGCCGTAGTTGACGGCAAGCGCCAGCGTCATACCGGTGTGATCGGCGCACTCGGCAAGACCGCGTTCAAAAACGTCGCGGGTCTTCTTGGGCAGCGCGGAAATGTCACCCAAAAAGACAACACGCACGTTTTCGCGCTTCAGAAGCGGCAGCTCGTCGATAAACGTCTTGGCAAACAGATGCATCAAGACGTTGACCTCATGCTGCGGACGGTTCCAGTTTTCGGTAGAAAACGCATAGGCAGAAAGCACGTCGACGCCCAGGCGCACGCAGGCGGTAATGATCTCGCGCAGCGAGACGATACCTGCCTTATGACCCTCGGTGCGTGCAAGACCGCGCGACGTGGCCCAACGACCGTTGCCGTCCATGATGCACGAGATATGGTGCGGAATGTTATTGAGGTCAAGTTCGGAAAAACCGACGCCCGCAGGGGCGTCGGCAAAGTACTCGACCAGTTTATGCTCGTCGTATTGCACCTTAGATCTCCATGACCTCGGCTTCTTTTTCCTTCAGAAGCTCCTCGACCTTGGCGACATACTCATCGGTGTGCTTCTGGACCTTGGCCTGCTCGCGACGGACATCGTCCTCGGTGAGCTCCTCATCGCGCTCGAGTTTATTGTTGAAGTCGCGACGGATGTTACGAATAGACACCTTGGCCTGCTCGGCGTACTCGCGGCACTCCTTGACGAGCTCGCGACGGCGCTCCTCGGTGGGAGCCGGGAACGGCAGACGAACGACGGTGCCATCGGAGTTGGGGGTAATACCCAGATCGGAAGCGCCGATGGCCTTGACGATAGCGTTGATGAGTGCCTTGTCCCACGGCTCGATGAGAAGCATGTGGGCCTCGGGGGTCTTGACGGCGGCAACCTGCGTGACCGGCGTGGGAACACCGTAATAATCGACGGTGATGTCGGACAGAATGTTGGCATTGGCGCGGCCGGTACGAACCTTGGAGAAGTTATGCTTGAGAGACTCGAGCGACTTGTCCATGTGGGCGGTGATGTTCTCTGCCATGCTTAATCCTCCTGATAGACGAGCGTGCCGACGGGCTCACCCGAAAGCGCGCGCTTGACGGTGTCCTCGCCATCGATGTTGAGGACCAAAATCGGCATACGGTTGTCCTGGCACAGTGCCGTAGCCGTGGAATCCATAACCTGCAGACCGCGGACGAGAACCTCGTGATAGGTAATCTTGTCAAAACGGACGGCATCGGCGCACTTGACGGGATCCTTGTCATAGATGCCGTCGACCTTGGTGGCCTTGATCAGAATCTCGGCGCCGATCTCGCACGCACGAAGAGCCGCGGCGGTGTCGGTCGTAAAGTACGGATTGCCCGAACCGGCGGCAAAAATAACGACGTTGCCCTTGGAAAGGTGGTTGATGGCGCGACGGCGAATATAGGGCTCGCAGATCTCGTTCATCTGGATAGCGCTCATCACGCGGCAGGGAACATCGTTATGCTCGAAGGCATCCTGCAGGGCAAGCGCGTTCATAACGGTTGCCAGCATGCCCATATAGTCGGCCTGAGCACGCTCCATGCCACCGGCAGCGCCGGCCATGCCGCGGAAAATGTTGCCGCCGCCGACAACAACGCCGACCTCATGGCCTACGGCGAGCAGCTCCTTGACCTGCTTGGCAAGATGGTCGGTAACCTTGGGGTCGATGCCGTAGTGGCCATCGCCCATCAGCGCTTCGCCGGAAAGCTTCAGAAGCACGCGTTTGTATCGGATGTCGGACAAAACGATCCTCCTTTAATTAGACTCACAATATGATAGCAAAGGCTCTGCTCAGAGCCATGAAAAAGCAGGCTGTGAGTAAAACCCACAGCCTGCTCATTACCAGCTACAAGAGCTTATTTACTCGCCACGGACCAGACGGTCAAAGGCAACGACGGTAATGGTGTCGCCAAGCTCCTTGGAGACCTGCTCAGCGTACTTCTTGATGGTGAGGGAGCTGTCCTTGATGAACTCCTGCTCGGTGAGCACGGACTGCTTGTAGAACTTCTCCAGACGGCCGACAGCCATCTTCTCCTGGATAGCCTCGGGCTTGCCGGACTCGGCAGCCTGGGCCATGTAGATCTGCTTCTCGTGCTCGACGGTCTCGGCCGGAACCTGATCGCGGGTAGCGCAGATCGGTGCGACGGCGGCAACCTGAAGGGCAACGTCGTGAGCGAAGGTCTTGAAGGACTCAGCCTGAGCGGTCTCGGCCTTCTCGAAGGCGAACTCGACGAGGACGCCGATCTTACCACCCATGTGGATGTAAGAAGCGAGCGCGCCGTTCTCGGCCTTGCGGGCGGCGAAGCGGGAAATCTTCATGTTCTCGCCCATGATGTGAATCATCTCGGTGAGCTCGGAGGAAACGGTCTCCTCGCCCATCGGCTTCTCGAGCAGAGCGTCGACGTCAGCAGGCTCGGTGGTAGCGACAACCTCAGCGACCTTAGAAGCAAAGCCGGTGAACTTGGCGTTGGAGCCAACGAAGTCGGTCTCGCAGGAGAGCTCGAGCAGAGCGCCGGTCTTGCCATCCTCGGAGACGAACGCGGCGACAGCGCCCTCGTTGGTCTCACGGCCAGCCTTCTTGGCAGCCTTGGCAAGGCCGTTCTTACGCAGAACGTCGACAGCGGCGTCCATGTCGCCGTCAGCCTCGACGAGAGCCTTCTTGCACTCCATCATCGGGGAGTCGGTCATCTCGCGGAGCTGCTTGACCATAGCGGCGGTAATCTGGGCCATTGTGGTTCCTTTCAAAGAGATGAAAAAGAATTAACTAAGACTGATTTACTCGGCCTTGGGCTCAGCGGCCATCTCGGCCTCGGAGACCTGCTCCTTGCCGGAGCCAGCGAGGCAGGCGTCAGCCATGAGCTCGCACATAAGGGTGACAGCGGAGATAGCGTCATCGTTGCAGGGGATGCCGTACTCGACCTCGTCGGGATCGGAGTTGGTGTCGATCAGAGCGACGACGGGGATGTTCAGGCGCTGGGCCTCCTTGATGGCGTTCTCCTCGCGCTTGGTGTCGATGACGAAGAGAGCCTGGGGCAGACCCTTCATGTCGCGGGCGCCACCGAGGTTGGTCTGGAGCTTGGTGAGCTCCTTGCCGAGCACAGCCTGCTCCTTCTTGGGGAGCACTGCCATGCGGCCGTCCTCGACCATGGCCTCGAGCTCCTCCATGCGGTTGATGCGGGAGCGGATGGTGACGAAGTTGGTCAGCATGCCGCCGAGCCAACGCTGGTTGATGTAAGGCATGTTGGCGCGCTCAGCAGCGTTCTTGACGGCCTCCTGAGCCTGCTTCTTGGTGCCGACGAACAGCACGTTGCCGCCCTTGGCGACGTTCTTGACGAAGGTGTAGGCCTGGTCGGCGTCGAGGATGGTCTGCTTGAGGTCGAGGATGTAGATGCCGTTGCGCTCACCGAAGATGAACGGCTTCATCTTGGGGTTCCAGCGACGGGTCTGGTGACCGAAGTGGCAGCCGGCCTCGAGCAGGGTGCGGATATTAATCTTGGTAGCCATGTTAAACCTCCTGTGGTTTGCCTCCGCGCGGGGTCATCCTCCAAAACCAACCCGGACATGTGCTACCAAAGCCCGGGCACCACGGTATGAAGTAGCCGCGCGTGCGTGATAAAAACCTGTTGCCGTGAAGCAACCCGATGAATGATAGCAGGAATGCATCTTCCTGCCAACCCGCAATCAAAACCACACACCTGAGCGCGGCGCGGGACGTCCAAGCCACTATTCGCCGCGGGGATGGGCTTGAGCCACAGCCCGCTTAAGCCGATCGGGTGTGAGATGCGTGTAGATCTGCGTCGTGGACAGGCTCGCATGGCCCAGCAGCTCTTGAACCGAGCGCAGGTCCGCACCGCCCTCGAGCAAGTCGGTCGCAAAGGTATGGCGCATCGCATGCGGGGCGATGTCGGCCGGAATGCCGGCGAGCGTCGCCAGCGTATGGAACCGCCGCCGGAGGATGGCGGCGCTCATGCGATTGCCGCGCGCCGATATAAGCAGCGGATGCGGCCCGGTAGCGAGGTCACGGCGCTTTGCCTGGGCAAGCAACTCCGGCCTCCCCTCCTCAATATAGAGACGCGTCACCTCGAGCGCACGACGATACAGGGGGACGATACGTTCCTTGCCCCCCTTGCCCCACAGGCGCAACGTGCGTTCGGACCAAGCGATGGACTCCACATTGAGTGCTGCGAGCTCAGAGATACGGGCGCCAGATGCATAGAGCAGCTCGAGCATCGCCGCATCGCGCAGTCCCGCAGGCGTCGATGTATCAGGCGTCTTGAGCAGCGCCTCGACCTGCAGGGTCGTAAGGACGCCCGGCAGGTCACGCGGCAGCTTGGGCGATGCGATCGCCGAGACCGCATCGCCCTCGACAATCCCCTCGGCAGCCATCCAACGATAGAGCGATCGGATAGCCGACAGGTGCGCCGCAAGCGTTCGGGGAGCCACCTGCTCACGCGAAAGCTCGGCAAGATAGCGACGAATGGTGCGCACGTCGGCAGCGAAGGCATCGATATCCTCGCGCTCGCACCAGGCAGCGAAGCGCTCCAGCCTCGAGCCATAGGCCGTCACCGTGTTGGGAGAAAGTCCCTCGACGCGTGCGATATAGGCGATAAACGAGTCGACGGTGTCGTACAGGTCAAAGGCTATGACCGGTCGCCTCCAAACAGATCGGGGCGAGTAGACAGATAGGCGTCAAGGGCCTCGAGCGCACGGTCCGCATAGGCCTGGTAGCGGTCGCGCTTGCTGCGGCGCTTACCATCCTCGAGTGGCGGCACCAGGCCAAAGTTGACATGCATGGGCTGATAGCCCACGGTGGCAGGATCGGTCGCATAGCCCACGAGCGCACCCAGGGCACCCACACGCGGCAACTCGACGCCCGCGGCACCGATAGCATCGGCATAGGTGTTGAGCGCCGCGAGCAGACCTGTCGCCACGGCTTCCATGTACCCCTCGGTGCCGGTGATCTGACCGGCCAGGCGCACACCGGTACCGGGCACGGCAAAGGTGCCATCGAGCACGTGCGGGGCGTCGACAAAAGTATTGCGGTGCATGACACCGTAGCGGAAGAACTCAGCGTTCTCCAGGCCCGGCACCATATGGAAGACGCGCTTCTGCTCGCCAAAGGTCAGGTTGGTCTGGAAGCCCACCAGGTTATAGGCGGTCTTCTCCTTGTTCTCGGCACGCAGCTGAATCGCCGCCCAGGGGCGACGTCCGGTACGCGGGTCGGTGAGGCCGACGGGCTTCATGGCACCAAAGCGGATGGCATCCTTGCCCGTGCGCGCGACCTCCTCGGCGGGCTGGCAGGCCTGGAACAGATCGCCGCCCTCAAAGTCCTTGAGCACCACGCGGTCGGCCGTGGTAAGCGCCTCGATAAAGGCCTCGTACTCTTCCTTGTTGAGCGGAGCGTTGAGATAGTCGCCGCTCCCCTGCTCCTCGTAGCGCGACTGCGAGAACAGCACGTCCATATCGAGCGTGGAGGCATCGACGATCGGCGCCGCGGCATCGAAGAACGCAAGGGCGTCGCCACCGACGAGCTTCATGACCTCTTCGCTCAGCGCCGGCGAGCACAGGGGGCCGGCGGCAATGACCACATGGCCTTCGGGAATCTGCGTGACCTCGCCGCGAACGATCTCGATATTAGGACGGGCGGCAACCTCGGCCTCGACAAGCTCGGAAAACTTGACGCGGTCGACTGCCAAGGCGCCACCGGCGGGAACAGCCGCGCGATGGGCGCAATCGAGCAGGACTGAACCCATGCGCTCAAGCTCGGCCTTCAGCAAACCAGCCGCGGAATCCGGACGGGTCGACTTAAACGAATTGGAACAGACGAGCTCTGCCAGGTGATCGGTATGGTGGGCCGGGGAGCTCACCTGGGGGCGCATCTCGCACAGCTTTACGGCAAACCCGCGGTCTGCCAGTTGGATCGCACATTCCGAACCCGCCAGACCGCCACCGATAACCGTCACCTGATCAAACAGCATCTGCAAACACCTTTCTAATTGACACGTTTTCCATTGTGACCGAAGGGTGTCTGGGCGTGAAGGGCAAACTTGGAGGGCGCATACCTTCCATCCATCATGCGCTCGATAAGGCCCTCGAGTTCAAGCGAACCCAGGAGTTTGAGTACGCCGACGGCATCGAGCGAGACGAGCGCCGCGATGTCGTCGACTTTGAGCGGAGAGGCGATGAGCGCATGCATCACGGTCTGCTGCGTTTGATCCAGGTCGGCAATGCCGGGAGCATCGGGGCGCGAGTAGCGCAGGGTGCCGTAGATTCGCGAGATGGCCATCTCAATAGACTCCTCGTCAATAATGCAGCAGGCCCCGTTGGCGATGAGGTAGTTGGTCCCGCGCGACTCGGGTGACAAAATGGAACCCGGTACCGCAAGCAGTTCTCGCCCCAGGTCCATGGCGGCCTCCGCCGTCGAGAACGTGCCCGAGGGCATGCCGGCCTCCGACACGAAAAGCGCCTGCGAAAGCGCGGCAATCACCCGGTTACGCCGCGGAAAGGCAAACTTGCGAGGACCCATGCCCCACGGGGAGATCGACACGACCGCGCCACCCGTATCGAGCGTGCGCGTAATAAGCCCCGCGCTCGAGCGCGGATAGACCACGTCGGCGCCCGTCCCCAGCACCACGACGTGTTTGCCGCCAGCGTTGACCGCAGCCCAACCCGAGGCCTGGTCGCAACCGACCGCGCCGCCCGAAACTACCGCCACTCCCGCCTCGACCGCCACCTTTGCCGCAAGCTCTGCCACGGCAAGACCATACGGCGAGGCCTTGCGCGCGCCGATGATGGAGAGCGCGGGCGTCGAAAGCACCTCGGGGTTGCCGCGCACATAGAGCGTCTGGGGTACATCAGAAAGCTCCAAAACAGTCTCGGGATACAACGCATCACCT
Organism: uncultured Collinsella sp.; assembly: GCA_934643145.1. Classification (GTDB taxonomy): domain Bacteria; phylum Actinomycetota; class Coriobacteriia; order Coriobacteriales; family Coriobacteriaceae; genus Collinsella. Next base: position 78,231 of record CAKUBM010000005.1, read on the forward strand.
GGATGCAGCTCGAAGGTCCCCTCGGTCATCATTGGTCCCTCCTTCCCTGGTACATCGCCGCCTCGAGCACGTGGTCCTGCGTCACTTGCTCGCTCTCGGCGACATCTGCGATCGTGCGCGCGATACGCACCAGGCGCACGATGCCGCGGCCCGTGAGATGCGTGCGCTTCGACAGGCCGAGCACACACTTCTCCGCCGCATCATCGAGCTCAAAGGTCGAAACGACGCCGTCAATAGACCGCGTCTCATCATCCTCGGCCTCGGCATCCGCATCGTCCATACGGGATTCGCGCCAAGCGCGAAAAGCGCGACCGCGCACAACGTAGTCACGCAACTCGGCAGATGACATGCCCTCGGCGCCCTCGATAATCACCTGGGGGTCGGGACGGGTCACGTCGAGCATCATGTCGATACGGTCGGCCAAAGGACCGCGTAACTTAGCCCGATAGCGTTCGACCATCGAGGCGGAGCAGCGACACGGCACTTCGCGATCACCCAAAAAGCCGCAGGGGCAGGGATTACTCGCGGCCAGCAGCTGAAAGCGCGACGGGAAGGTAAAGGCCCCGTCAACGCGCACGATCTTCACATAGCCGCGCTCGATGGGCTGACGCAGCGTCTGCAGCACGCCGGTGGGAAACTCGGCAAGCTCATCCAAAAAGAGCACACCGCCATGAGCCAGGCTGATCTCGCCCGGATGCACCGGACGTCCTCCGCCAATGAGGCCGGCAGTCGAAATGCTGTGATGGGGGCTTCGGAAGGGCCGATGCCCCGCCAACAGCCCATCGATGTTCTCTCCCAGCACCGAATGGATGCACAGCGCCTCCTGCTGATCCTCAACAGAAAGCTCGGGCAAAATACCGGTCATGCGACGCGCAAGCATCGTCTTGCCCGAACCTGGGGACCCAATCATGAGCAAGCCGAGTTCTCCTGCCGCCGCAAGCGCCATGCCGCGCTTGGCGACCTCCTGCCCCAGCACGTCGGCATAATCGAGTTCGGGCTCAAACCCAGCCTCGACGCCCTCAGAATCCAGATAATGCCGCGCGGCATCGCCCATACCGTGGGCAAGCTGCGACAAATGATCGATGAACCCGCAGTCCACGCCCGCGAGCGGCACATGCTGATCTGACCTGCCCGCGATAAAGGAAAGCCCCATATCGCGCGCGAGCAGTTGGAACGCCACCTCACCCTTGACGGGCAACACCGTACCGTCCAGCCCAAGTTCGCCCGCGATAAGGCAACGATCAAGGTTGTCGCGGGGAATCTGCCCATCCGCCGCCAGCACCGCGATGGCGATGGGCAGATCAAAGCCGCTGCCGGTTTTACGGATGTCGCCGGGTGCCAGGTTGACAGTAATGCCCGACCGAGGAATCTCGAAGCCTGCCGAGCGCATGGCACAGCGAATACGCCCGCGCGATTCCATCACCTCCATACTCGGGATACCGAGCATCTGAATGCCCGGGATGCCACCGGCAAGCGAAACCTCGACGGTTACGGGAATCGCCTCGACGCCGCGGATACAGGCTGCGTGAACGGCAAAGGTATCGAACGCCATCACGACACCTGCCAATCGAACGCGTTGTACTGGTGCTCGATCTCGGCGATATGCCCACCACGGATGGTCACGCCAACGGCATCAAAACGAATCGCCTTAAGCGGATAGTGCTCCATGAGATAGCAACTTGCGATGCGGCGATAGCGGCGTTGCTTTTGAGCATCTACGGCCTCCTCGGGAAAGACCCGCGTGGCGCAATCCAGAGCGACGCGTCTGGTCTTGACCTCGGCCATCACCACGACATCGTCGAGCTCGTCGAGCAGCACCAGATCGGCCTCGCCCTCGGCGCATCGATAGCCCTGCTCAAGCAAGGTATAGCCCCGCTCGTTAAAGTAGTCGATGGTAATGAGCTCACCCAACATGCCAAGTTCGCGAGGACTGAGCTCCTTGATAAACTCGGGCGTAATCGACCCGCAATCGAGCTCGCCGTCTTCCCAACGCTCCTTGAGTTGCTGCGTCTTGCTCTTTTTGCTTGCGGCACACATGGGGTCTCCTTTCCCGCACACTGCATTGCCCCGATGATGAGGGCACCTTTCATGCGGGTAAGTACCGGAAACAAACCAAACGCCAACCAAATACCGACAAAAAACGGGCCGCACGCAACAATCACCTTGCACACGGCCCGCTACCAGCAGGTTTATAAAACGCCAGAGGTCCCTGTCTCCACAATTGGCCTAGAAAAGGCGCTCGGTCTGCAGAAAGTTTCCGCAAAAGCTCACGCGGTGCAGTGGGCAAAGTCCATGTTTGCGAATGGCCTCGATATGCTCGGGGCTTGCATAGCCCTTCGACTCGGCCAGATGGTACTCGGGATACTCGGCGTCGTACTCGACCATCATCTCGTCACGCGTGACCTTGGCCATGATAGACGCCGCGGCGATGCAGGCGATTTTGGCATCGCCCTTCACCACATCGCGCTCGTTAGGAACGGCGCCCAAGGGATTGCCATCCATGAGGACGCAGTCGGGCTCGAGTCCTGTATCGGCCACGGCGCCCGCGACGGCGGTACGGATAGCACGGGCCATGCCCATCTCATCGATATCCTTCGGCGCGATATGGCAAAAACCGATCGCCGTCGCCACCTCGGCAATCTTCACTGAGAGCAACTCGCGGCGCGCGGGCGTGAGCTTTTTGGAATCATTGATGCCCCAGACGCGCGGCTCCATAGGAAGACAGACGGCGCATACCGTCAAAGGGCCGGCCACCGATCCGCGACCCACCTCGTCGACACCAACGACCACCCCATCGCCGCCGAGCTCATGCATAAGCTCGTACATGTCATTGACGCGCTCGCGCTCGGCAAGCTCCTTGGCATGACGCTTAAGGGCACGCTCGCAAGCCTTGATCACCTGCTGGCGCGGATCCTCGCGATAATGCTCCACGAGGGCGGGAATCTCCTCAAACGTAGCGCTCGCCAACTCACCGGCAACCTGCGATGCCGAAACCGAGCTCGTCATGTTGGCCATACCAGGCCCTCCTTGCATGCAAATCAGATAAAAAGAAGGGCCACCCGAAGGTGACCCTTGTGTCCAAACGAGTGGACAGACGCTGCGATCTTCTTAGCGCTTCTCGGGGATGCGAGCAGCCTTGCCCACCTTGTCGCGGAGGTAGTACAGCTTGGCGCGACGGACGCGACCATGACGAACGACCTCGAGCTTGGCGATCTTGGGGCTGTGAAGCGGGAAGGTACGCTCAACACCGACACCGAAGGACATCTTGCGGACGGTGAAGGTCTCGCGGGCACCGGCGCCGGCCATGCGGATGACGTCGCCCTGGAAGACCTGGATGCGCTCGCGGTCGCCTTCCTTAATGCGGTAGTGAACCTTGACGTTGTCGGCGACGCGAACCTGAGGAATGTCCTCGCGGATCTGCTGACGCTCGATTGCGCGGATGTAATCCATGTGCAATTCCTTACTCTTCTAGAGGTGCCGTACCACCTTGGCCGGCACGTAGTTGAACAAACGTATTCAAGTATACACGCGCGGGTTTCTGCTGCAAGAACAATTTTTTACGCAGACAAAAAGACAAAACCCGCACATGATAACCGCCCGCCTCACGAATGAGACGGGCGGTATGAAGGGGGGGGCTACGCTAGGCGTCTAAACGCTAAACGCTAGGCGGAACGCTTGGCCTCGAGCTTGGCCTGGGCGGCAGCCAGGCGCGCGAGGGGCACGCGATAGGGCGAGCAGGACACGTAGTCCACGTCGGCCACGTTAAACAGGCCCTTGATCGACTTGGGGTCGCCGCCGTGCTCGCCACACACGCCAAAGTGCATGCCGGGGTTGGTGGCGCGACCCTTCTCGACGGCCATGCGCACCAGCTCGAGTACCGCAGAGTCGATGGTCTCGAAGGGGTTATCCTTCAAGATCTTCTTGTGCATGTACAGCGGGATGAACTTGGCCTCGGCATCGTCGCGGGAGAAGCCGAAGGTCGTCTGCGTGAGGTCGTTGGTGCCAAAGCAGAAGAAATCTGCGTGATGGGCGATCTCGTCAGCGACCATGCAGGCGCGCGGCAGCTCGAGCATCGTGCCCACGGGAATGTTGAGCTCGACACCTTCCTCGGCGGAAACCTCGGCGATCACGCGCTCGATGACCTCGCGAGTCTGGACATGCTCGGCCGTGATGGAAACGAGCGGAACCATGATCTCGGGACGCGGATCGACGCCCTCCTGGATAAGGCGGGCAGCAGCCGTTGCCACGGCACGGACCTGCATGAGCGGCAGGTCACCGAAGACGACGGACAGGCGCACACCGCGCAAGCCGAGCATCGGGTTGGACTCGACCATGCCGTCGATACGGCGCAGGCGGGCACGCAGGGCGACAAGCTCTTCCTCGCTGGCACCGGCGGCCTCCTTCTTGGTGATGGCGACCTCGAGCTCGCGAGGATCATCCAGGAACTCATGCAGCGGCGGATCGAGCAGACGAACGACCACATCGCGACCGGACATGGTCTTGAACATCGCCAGGAAGTCCTCCGTCTGGACCTTGAGCAGATCGGCGAGGGCTTGCTGCTTCACGGCCTCATCGTCAGACAGGATAAAGCTCTGGATGATGTTCTTGCGATCGCCCAGGAACATGTGCTCGGTGCGGCACAGGCCAATAGCCTCGGCGCCAAACTCGAGGGCAAGCTCGGCATCCTCGGGATTGTCAGCGTTGACGCGCACATGGTTGGCATGACCACAGGTCTCGTCCAGGCGAATCTCGTCGGCCCAGGACAGGATAGTGTCCAGGTCGCCGGTAAGCTCGGCGGAGACCAGGTCGACGGGACCGTCGACGACGATGCCCTGGGTGCCGTCGATGGAGATGACATCGCCCTCGTGCAATACGCGGTCGCTGCCCTCGATGCGCACGACCTTCTCGGCGGCGTCGATGTGGAAGCGTTCAACGCCGCAGACGCAGGGCGTACCCATGCCGCGGGCGATAACGGCGGCATGGCTCGTCTTGCCACCGTGGCTGGTCAGGATGCCCTCGGCGGCGACCATGCCCTTCAGGTCATCGGGGTTGGTCTCCCAACGAACCAGAATGACCTTGTGACCCTCGTTGGCGCGCGCGACGGCGTCATCGCTCGAGAACACGACCTCGCCCACGGCGGCACCGGGGCTGGCGTTAAGACCGCTGGCCAGCGCCTCGTACTTCTTGGAGGAGTCAAACTGCGGGTGCAGAAGCTGGTCGAGCTGCGCGGGATCGATGCGACTCACGGCCTCCTCGCGGGTGATCAGGCCCTCCTCGACCATTTCGATGGCGATGCGCAGGGCGGCGGTGGCAGTGCGCTTGCCCACGCGAGTCTGGAGCATCCAGAGCTTACCCTGCTCGATGGTGAACTCGATGTCGCACATGTCGCGATAGTGATCCTCGAGCGTCAGGAACACGCGCTCGAGCTCCTCACCTGCGGACTCGAGGCCCGGGGTGGTCTTGAGGTCGGCGATGGGCTCGGTATTGCGGATGCCGGCGACGACATCCTCGCCCTGGGCGTTGACCAGAAAGTCGCCGTAGAACTCCTTAGTGCCGTCGGCCGGGTTGCGCGTAAAGGCGACGCCGGTCGCGGAGGTCTCACCCTTGTTGCCAAAAGCCATAGCCTGGACGTTGACGGCAGTACCGAGCTCGTCGGAGATGCCGTGCTGTTTGCGGTAGATGCAGGCGCGCTCGTTCATCCAGCTGCCAAAGACGGCCTGGATGGCAAGGCGCAACTGGAGCTCCGGATCGTGCGGGAAGACGGGCTTGCCGCCGGTGACCTCGAGCTCGGGATACAGGGCGGCCTCGACGTTATCAGAGAAGATGCCCTTGAAGGTCTCGACAAGCTCCTGAAGGTCCTCGGCCGAAAGCTCGGAATCGACGCGAACACCGGCGACCAGGCGGGCCTGGGTCAGGGCGTTCTCGAACAGGTCGGCATCAACACCCATAACGACGTTGGAGAACATCTGGATAAAGCGGCGGTAGCTATCCCAAGCAAAACGCGGGTTCTGCGTCTGCGCGATGAGACCCTGAACGGAGTCGTCGTTGAGACCCAAGTTGAGGACCGTGTCCATCATGCCGGGCATGGAAAACGGAGCGCCCGAGCGAACCGACACGAGCAGCGGATCATTGTCGTCGCCGAGCTTTTTGCCGCAGCGGGCCTCAAGGTCTGCCTCGGCGGCAACGATCTCATCGAGTGCGCCTTCGGGCCAGACGTTGCCGGCACCGGAGTACTCGACACAGGTCTGGCAGGTAATAGTAAAGCCACCGGGAACCGGCAGGCCGATGCGGCTCATCTCGGCAAGGTTTGCGCCCTTGCCGCCAAGCACGAAGTTCATGGACTTGTCGCCCTCAGTGACACAGGTGCCCTGGGCGTCGGTTCCAAAACGGTAAACCCTCTTGCAATCGCTCACGATACTTCCCCTTCCATGCGCTTACGCGCACGACCGTGGTAACGAATCGACCCGCCGGATGCGGGCCGTGAGGGAACTATACGGCGGGTTTTGAATGGGCTTGAGCAGAGGATACGCGGTTTGGTAAACGTGCTAAAACTAGCGGTAAACGGTAGGTAAAGGTGGTTACCTTATGAAGATACCACTACAAGAGACTCGCAGGTCAAATGCAAGTTATTTGCTAAATCGCTTTATCAGTATCAGGTATTATAAGCTAATCCAATAAGCTAGCTTTGTTGGGCGCGGCGGGCGGCACGGCAAGCTCTTGCCTCTTGAATCTCTTCGATATGAGCGATGATCTCGGAGGCACTCTCCTCGATCGCCTTGCCGTCGGTGCGCACCACAAAGCAACCCAGACGTTTCATGAGGGCACGAGCCTCCTCGAGCTCGCCGCGCACGCTCTCGGGCTCGGCATAAGAGCCGGCGACGGCGCGGGCATAGTCGTCGCCCAGGCGGCTATCGCGAATCTCGGAAATCACATCGACGGTCGAAATCAGACCGAACAACCGCAACGGATCGACCTCGTAAATCGACTTGGGCGGCTCTATGCCCTGGGCCAACGGAACGTTGGCGACCTTGTAGCCCTGATAGGCCAAATACATCGACAGCGGCGTCTTGGACGTGCGGGATACACCCAGCAGCACGATATCGGCATCCGACAGATCATCGCAGCCGCGCCCGTCATCGTGCTCAACGAAATACTCCATAGCCTCGATACGATGGAAATAGCGATCGTCGGTCTTGTGAATCACACCCGCAACGCCCTTGGGAGGCACACCGATGAGCGACGACAGCACGGCAAGCGTCGGGCCGATCAGGTCGACCGAGCGAATGTGCAGCATGCCCAAGTAGTCGAGCACGCGAGCACGAAGCGCCGGATCGACGATGGTATGGAACACGGCGATATCACGATGGTCGGCATCGACTCGCGGGCCCACAAACGACTTGACCTGCTCCACCGAGGTCACCTTAGACAGACGTAAAACACGAAAAGCCCCTTCATCAAATTGCCCGGACGCCGCAAGCACCACCTCACAAGCGGTATCACCGAGCGAGTCGGAGATAACGATAACGGTGGGACGAGCGGTGACCGGGCAATCCATGCGGGGCTCCTTTTGCGCTTATGCGCAGGCTAGCTTACTTTTTGCGGGCAAGCTCACCAATGTTGGCGATGCCGGAGAAAACGGCCTCGAAGCGGTTGAGCAGCTTAAGGCGATTATCGCGGAGCTGCTCGTCCTTGTCCATGACCATAACCTCGTCGAAGAAGCGGTCGATGGGGGCACGCAGGGCGGCAAGGGCGGCAAATGCGGCCGGGTAATCCTCGGTAGCAAGGACGGCGTCGACGGCGGTCTGAGCGACCTCGGAGGCGTCGGCAAGCGCAAGCTCGACCTCGCCCATCAGGGCGCGGTCGTACTCCACGCCCAGCTCGGGCTTGGAGATATGCGCGGCGCGGGCGTAGGCAGTCGCCAGGTTGTCGAAGGTCTCGGCGTCGTTCTTGCGGGCCTCGTCGAGGGCGGCGCAGCGGGCGAAGAAGACCGACGGGGCAATAATGTGCACCGCGGAAACGGCGGCAACGGTGTCGGCCGGGATCTTCTCATCGCGAGCCATGCTCACCAGACGGCCGTGGAAGAAGTCACGGACCTGCTGGGCGACCTCGGCGGCGTCAAACTCAATGCCCTGCTCGCTATAGAGCTCGAGCGCAAAGTCGATGAGCGACGTGGGGTCGATCGGCAGACGGTCGCGAAGGATGTTGATGATACCGATGGCGGCACGACGCAGCGCGTACGGGTCGGAAGAGCCGGTCGGGGGCTCGCCGATGGCAAAGATGCCAGCAATGGTATCGAGTTTGTCGGCGCAGGCCACGATGCAGCCAGCGGTGCCCTCGGGCAGCTCGTCGCCAGCAAAGCGGGGACGATAGTGATCGCGAATAGCGTGAGCGACCTCGTCGTTCTCCCCCATCGCGATAGCGTAGTAACCACCCATCACGCCCTGCTGGCTCGTGAACTCGACGACGGCGTTGGACACCAGGTCGGCCTTGCACAGATGAGCGGCGCGGCCGGCATCGGCGGCCAGGTGGGCACCCAGGTGAGCCTCGCGGGCAATAGCGAGCGCGAGCTGCTCAATACGCTCGGACTTGGCGAGCACGCTGCCGAGCTTCTCCTGGAAGGCGACCTTGGCCAGGCGCTCACGGAACTCGTCGAGGGAGATCTTCAGATCCTCCTCGTAGAAGAACTTGGCGTCGTCCAGGCGGGCGCGCACGACACGCTCGTTGCCGTCGATCACGCGCTCGGCATTCTCGGGCTTGCTGTTGGAGACGATCACGAACTCACGCGTCAGCTTGCCCTCGCCGTCATAGATCGGGAAGTAGCGCTGGTTGGTGAGCATAGACTCGCAGATGATCTCGTGCGGGACCTTGAGGAACTCCTCATCGAAGGTACCGACGAGCACCGTCGGCCACTCGCAGAGGTTGATAACCTCCTCAAAAACCTTCTTGGGCGTGTCGACATGGCAGCCGGGGCGAGCGGCCTCGACCTCGGCGATGCCGGCAAGGATGGCCTCACGACGACGCTCGGCAGAAAGCACGCCGGCGTCCTCGAGCACCTGCTCGTAGACGGCGGGGCTGGCAACCACATGGTCACCAGGGCCAAGCACGCGATGGCCGCGCGTGGTGTTGCCGCTCGTCACGTCGGCAAACGACACGGGCACAACGTCCTCGCCCAAAAGGCAGCAGATCCAACGGACCGGACGAACAAAGGTCGCATGCTCGTGACCCCAGCGCTGACTGCGGTAGTTGGGCCACTGCAGGCCGGCGATGGTCTTCTCGCACAGAGCGGTCAGAATCGGCGTAGCCGGTGCGGAGGGAATGTTCTTCTCAGCAAAGACATACTCACGACCGTCGGTGTCCTCGCGACGGACCAGGTCCTCGGCAGCCACACCGCACTTGCGGGCGAAGCCCTGGGCGGCCTTGGTGGCGTTACCGTCAGCATCGAAGGCAATGTTGGCCGCGGGGCCACGCTTGACCTCGTGAACCTCATCGGTCGCGGTGGCGACGTTAGCCACGAGCGCAGCCAGGCGTCGCGGGCTCGAGATCACGCGGACCTCGCCATGGGCCAGACCGGCCTCGTCGAGGCCCTTGGCGATCATGGTGCCAAGCTGCTTGACGGCATTGTTCAGCGGTGCGGAGGGCATTTCCTCCGTACCAATCTCAAACAGGAAATCCTTAGCGTCCGCCATGGCTTACGCCACCTCGCCTTCCTGATCGGCATTCTCGTTGACTCCGGCGACCTCGGCCATGTAGGCCTCGCAGCACGCCTTGGCGACGGCGCGGACGCGCAGGATGTAGTTGGCACGCTCGACCGCGGACAGCGCGCCGCGGGCATCGAGCAGGTTGAAAGCGTGGCTGCACTTCATAACGCAGTCGTACGCCGGCAGCGGCAGCTTTCGCTCCAGGCAGGAATGGCACTCGGCCTCGTAGTCGTCAAACTTCTGACGCATCATCTCGACGTTAGCGACCTCAAAGTTATAAGCACTGAACTCGCGCTCGTTCTCGAGGAAAACGTCGCCGTAGGTCATGGGCGTGCCGTCGGGCAGATAGCTCCACACCAGGTCGTAGACGGAGTTGACGCCCTGGGCGTACATGGCGATGCGCTCCAGGCCGTAGGTGATCTCGACGGGCACGGGGTCGACCTCGATGCCGCCCACCTGCTGGAAGTACGTGAACTGCGTGACCTCCATGCCGTTGAGCCAGACCTCCCAGCCAAGGCCCCAGGCGCCCAGCGTCGGGCTCTCCCAGTCGTCCTCGACAAAACGGACGTCATGGTCGTTGGGGTCCAGGCCAATGGCAGCAAGAGACCCCAGGTAAAGCTCCTGAGCATTAACCGGAGAGGGCTTAATGAGCACCTGGAACTGATAGTAGTGCTGCATGCGGTTAGGGTTCTCGCCGTAGCGGCCGTCGGCGGGACGGCGGCAGGGCTGCGCATAGCAGGTGCGCCATTCGGCGGGACCGAGCGAGCGCAGCGTGGTCGCGGTATGGAAGGTACCGGCACCGACCTCGGAGTCATAGGGCTGCATAATGACGCAGCCCTGCTCGCCCCAGTACTGCTGGAGGCGCAGGATGATGTCTTGGAAGGAAAGCGATGAAGCGTTCATGCCTCTAATATCCCCTCGTCGAAACGATTACACGGTTAGGTACTGTACTATAGCGGTTTTTAGTCGATAGCGCCGATGCGGTTGAGCGGCCAGTAGCGCACAAGCGCCACAGCGATCAGATCAGAGCGATCGACGGGACCAAAGTAGCGCGAGTCGGCAGAGTTTTCGCGGTTGTCGCCCATCACCCACACGCACCCGTCGGGAACGGTGTAGGGATAACTCACCTGGGCGCCAGGCGCTTGGACCGAAAGCGGCCAGCTCATGCCCGTCGTATAGTCCTCGTCGAGCGCTTGGCCGTCAACGACCACCTTGCCGTCCTGCAGGTCGACCGTCTGACCGGCCGTGGCAATAACACGCTTGACAAGAACATCATGCTCGGAAGTGGCATCGGGGTTGTGGAACACCACGATATCACCCTGTTTGACGGGCTGACCGAGCTCGAGGCTCACCTTTTGTGCCAGGATCTGGTCGCCAATCTCGATCGTGTCCTCCATGGAGCCGGTGGGTACCACAAAGGGCTCGACCACAAAGGTGCGGATCAGGAAGGTGGCCACGAGCGCGATCGCGATGACCGCGACCCACTCAAAAGCGCCCCTCAACGCGGAATGCTGCGATGGAACCATTCTCACTCCTCGCTCTGCGAATACGAAGCGTCCAGAATCTCCTGCGCGTATGCGCGCTCCTGGGGCGTAAGCCGTGCCGTCTCGATCAGGTCGGGACGCCAGCGGCAGGTGCGCTCGATGGCGTTCTTGCGGCGCCAAGCGTCAACTTTTGCGTGATCGCCACTCACGAGCACAGGAGGCACGCCCTCGCCGTTGAACTCGGCGGGACGGGTGTACTGCGCATACTCGAGCAGGCCTCCGTCCTCGGCGGTCGAGAACGACTCGTCGACGTTGCTCATCTCGTCACCAAGGGCGCCGGGAATCAGTCGTACGACGGCATCGGCAACGACCATAGCGGGAAGCTCGCCGCCCGTGAGCACATAGTCGCCGATCGACAGGCGCTCATCGGCATACGCATACGCACGCTCGTCGACACCTTCGTAACGGCTGCACACAAACAGCAGGCGCTCGCTTTTGAGCAGGCGCTCGGCCACATGCTGTGTAAAGGGCTCGCCACAGGGGGTAAAAAACACCACGGTGGGCTTAGGACCCTCGGAGCTAATAGCCTCGATGGCCTCGGCAATAGGCTCGACCTTCATGAGCATGCCCTGCCCGCCGCCGTACGGCTCGTCATCGACGGTACGATGGCGGTCGTGCGTCCAGTCGCGCAGGTTATACGCCTTAAAATCAAAAAGGCCGGCCTTGCGGGCGCGGCCCAAAATCGATGTGGACATGACGGGCTCAAACATCTCGGGAAAGACCGAAAGGGTCTCAATCAGCATGTTGTCCTCCCTACTTGTCCATATCGATCAGGCCGTCCATAACGTGGACGGAAATTGTTCCTGTGTCGGGAAGATCGAGCACAACCTGCTCGATCACGGGAATCAGTACCTCGCCGTACCGATCACCCTCGACAACCCAAACATCGTTAGCGGGCGTCGACATGATCTCGACGATCGTGCCGAGTGAACCGAAGCGCTCGTCGACCACCTCGCGACCCATCAGGTCGGTATAGGCGGCGTCGAGTGAATCGAGCTCAAAATCGTCACGATTTGCCAACACATAGCATCCCGTGATGCCCTCGGCGGCCGTCAAGTCGTCAATGCCCTCAAACGAGACCAGATCGCCATCGCCCGTATCGGTGACGGACACGACCGTGCAAAAGCGGTCGCGCTTGAGCGCCGGCGGCGTCAGGGCGACACGCATACCCGGCTCTAATACAGAAGGAAGCCCCCGCAGCGGCTGCGCGAGGACCTCCCCCTTCCTTCCGTGCGGCTTGACCACACGGGCGATGTTTTTGTACTGGGACCTCAAGGTCCTAGCCCAGAACCTCTACCTCGACAGCAGTGTCGAGGCGAGCGGCCAGTGCACGGGCGAGCGTGCGAATGGCCTTGATGGTACGGCCACGACGGCCGATGACCTTAGCGACGTCATCCTCGGCGACCGAAACCTCAATCGTGGAGGCGTCGTCACCATCGATGACCTCGAGGCTCACGGAATCCGGGTCGTCGACGATCTGAACAACGAGATATTCGACGAGATCGGCGATGCGATCTGAGAGCATTGCCTCACCCTCGAGCTGTGCAGCGTCAACCTCAGGCACGATTTACTCCTCGGCGCCCTCAGCGGCCTCAGCGGCAGCCTTAGCGGCCTCGGCCTCTTTGGCGAGCTGCTTCTTGGACTTCTTGACGACGGTCTCAGTCTTCTCGCCCTCGTTGGCGGCCTTGACCAGAGCGGCGACGGCGTCGGTGAGCTGAGCGCCCTTGGACTGCCAGTCAGCGATCTTCTCGAGATCGAGGTTGATGGTCTTGGGGGCGGTCATCGGGTTGTAGCGGCCAACCTCCTCGATGATACGACCGTCACGCGGGGCGCGGGAATCGGCGACGACGACACGGTAGTACGGACGCTTCTTAGCGCCGTGACGAGCAAGGCGAATCTTGACTGCCAAAGGAAACTCCTCCAACCAAGCAGCTTTAGGCTGCAACTACAAACAAACAGTTGAACATAATACGCCATCGACGCGGGCAGGTGAAGTCCGTGAGACCAACTTCTTCGGTGTAGTCGAAGGCAAATCCATATCTTAGACAAGAATTCGCGATTTGCAAGCACATCCACGCACCCCACATGAGCTGCGCGGTATACTCATGACATGGAAAGACGCGAACATACATACGGTTATGAGGATGCCATGGGCGTCACACCGCCTCCCTGGACGGGTCCGGCGGTGGGCCTCATGGACCTCGATGCGTTTTTTGCGAGCGTGGAGATGCTCGATCATCCCGAATGGCGCGGAAAGCCGCTCATCGTGGGCGGAGACGCCGATTCGCGTGGCGTCGTGTCCACCTGTTCTTACGAGGCGCGTCGCTTTGGCGTGCACTCTGCCATGGCCTCGGCCGAGGCGCGGCGCTTGTGCCCGCAAGCCATTTGGACGCACGGGCACTTTGATCGCTACCGCGAGGTGAGCGCGCAGGTCATGGCGATTCTCGCCGACGAGACCCCGCGCGTTGAGCGCGTATCCATCGACGAAGCCTTTATCGATATCACACCGGGTCGCTTTGCGCCCGAAGACCCGCTGCTGGTTGCGCGGCGTATAAGCGACCGCGTGGCAGCGCTGGGATTGACGTGCTCCATTGGTGTGGGCTGCAACAAGACGGTCGCAAAGATCGCAAGCGAGCGGGATAAGCCGTTTGGGTTGACCATCGTGCGCCCCGGAACCGAGCAGCGCTTTTTGGCCGCGCTGCCGGTATCTGCCATGAGCGGCATCGGGCGCTCGGCCGAGGAGCGACTGCGCCGCATGCGCATCTACACCCTCGGCGAGCTATCACGTGCACCGGAATCCACCTTGGCCTCTATTTTTGGCGTCAACGGCGAACGCATGCGCCAGCGTGCGCTGGGACTCGAAATATCCGAAGTCACGAGTCTCGATGAAGAGCGCGAGGTCAAGTCGGTGAGCAATGAACGCACCTTTGCAAAAGATTTAACTGAGCGTGGGGACATCGAAGCGGCGATTGCGCTGTTGGGCGAGTCAGTGGGACGCCGCCTGCGCCGTCAGGGACTAACGGGCGCCACGGTGACGCTCAAGCTCAAGTATTCGTACGGTAGCGGACGCACGGCACAGCGCCGACTTCCCCACCCCACCGACGACGAGAATATCTTTGTGGCGGTTGCGCTCGAACTGCTCGACAACATCTGGCAAGAAGGCATGCATGTTCGCTTAGCAGGCATCGGCATGAGCGACTTTGACCATCAGGGCGGCATCCAGACCGACTTGTTCTGCGAAGTCGACGACCGCGGAGCCCAATCCAGCGAACGCCGCGAGCTCTCCGTCGCGATCGACGCCGTCCGAGACAAATTCGGCGACACCGCCCTATCCTTCGGCCGCCAATCCCGCTTCAACGATTAATCGCCTTTGGGCAAAAAGAAAGCCGGGCAGGTACGGAAAACCGCAACCGCCCGGCGAAATGCGCGAGGCTAGCTAAAAAGCCCCGTATCAAATGAGCTGCTAGAGGAGGTCGAGGGGAAGCTGGGGGGCGTCACCCCAGAGCTTTTCTAGGCGGTAGAATTCGCGCGCCTCGGGAGTAAAGACATGGACGACGACCGAGCCGTAGTCCATGAGCATCCAGGTCTTCTGCTCGCGGCCCTCGATGGAGAACGGATGCTCGCCGCAAGCCTCGGCGACCTTCTCCTCGATCTCATCGACGATCGAATCGACCTGGCGGTTGTTGGTACCGGTGGCAATCACAAAGTAGTCGCACACATCGGAAAGCTCGGTCAGGTCGAGCACCTGCACGTCCTCGCCCTTCTTGTCGTAGGCGGCCTGCGCGGCGGCGCGGGCGACATCCTCGGCGGCGACACCGCTCGCGGACAGCGAGGCGGCGGTACGGTCGGACGTGGCGGCGAAGCTCTTGTGCTCCACACCTTCAAGAATCTGCTCGTCAGTCATGGTCTCGTCGGCCATGGAATACCTCTTTCTGGACACACCCGAGCTAGCGCAACTGGGCGTAATGGTTGTAAATCGTAATAGCCGTGGGATAAAGATAGCGCCCGGACTGGATCACATAGACCAGACCCTGCGCAAAACAGGAGAAGAACAAGTCGTCGAGCGAGGACTTCCCCACCATCTTGCGCAGCGCATGGGCATAGTCGCCGTGGCGGTTGGGCTCGATGGCATCGGCCACAAAGACCACCATATCGAGCGGCGTCATGTCGCAGGCACCCACGGTGTGACGGTCGACAGCCTGGAAAACGGCCGGCGACAGCTCGGGGAAAAGTTGCGGAAGCTCATAGGCGGCAACAGGGCCATGCAAAAGCGGCGTCGCGGCGGAAGGAGAGCCGGCAACCTTGATGCCATAGTGAAGCGCGCGGGCCACGAGCTCGTCATCGGAAAGCACCTTGTCCCAGTCGTGAATTAAGCCGGCGGCAGCGGCATCAAAGCGGTCAACGCCGTAGACCTCGGCCAGATGAAGTGCGGTCTCGGCAACACCCAGCGAATGCACATAGCGCTTGCGCTTATCTTTCATGCGAACATCAAGCAGCTCTTGAATGCGCTTGAGCAGCGCGCGCTCATCGCCCTCAAACTGATCCTCTACCGACAACGTAGCCCCCATCACTCAAAATCTTCTTGACCCAGATCGACATACAAACTGCGCTTGCGAATGTAGCCGAGCACAGACTCGCTCGTAAGATAGCGCACGCTCATGCCGCGGGCAACTCGCTTACGAATGTTCGTCGAGCTGATCGCCAGCGCCGGAATCTGAATATAGCGCACATCGAACGGCAGCCCCGACTCTTTGATTCGGGCACGCGCCGTATCGATATCAAAACCCGGTCGCGTCGCCGCAATAAAGGTAGCAAGCTCAGCGATTCGCTCGGCATCATGCCAGGTCACAATATCGATAATCGCGTCGGCGCCCGTAATAAAGTAGAGCTTTACCTGCGGCGGGTAAAAGTCGCGAAGGGCATGAAGCGTATCGGCCGTATAGGTTACGCCCGGACGGTCAATCTCGAACCGGCTCGCCAAAAAGGCCGGGTTCGCGGCGGTGGCGAGGACCGTCATGGCATAACGGTCCTCGGCAGGCGTCACCGGCTTGTCAAGCTTAAAGGCAGGAGAGCCCGCCGGCATAAAGAGCACAGCGTCCAAGTCGAGCGACTCGCGCGCCTGCTCGGCAGTCACCAGGTGCCCGTAATGAATCGGGTCGAATGTGCCGCCCATAATGCCAAGCCGAAACTCTTTGCCCTCTTTTATGGGCAGCTCGGGCAAACCGATTCCACCGCGCAGCGACATGGCTTACTCGCCCTCCGAGGTCTCGGCATCGTCCGCGGCATCCGCCGCATCGACAACCTCGACGCCCTCATCCGCAGCATCGGCCACGTCAATGGCCTCAACGGCAACGTCCTCGCCAGCGTCCTCGAGCTCTTCGTACTCCGAGAAGTCCTCAGCGCCCTCAAAGTCAAAGGCACGCTGGCAAATGCGGACCTCGTCGCCCGCACGGCAACCGGCCTTCTCGAGCGCGTCGTCAACACCCATACGCGCAAACTTGTGCTGCAGGTAGATGACGGCTTCCTCGTTTTCCCAGTCGGTCTGGATGACCATGCGCTCGATGGCACGACCGACCACGCGGAAGGCACCGGGCTCTTCCTGGACAATGCGGAAACGCTTCTCGCGCTGCAGACGGCGGCGCTCCCACTCCTCGTCGCGCAGATCGACCGGCTCATCGGAAACCGCCAACTCGGCGCGCAGCTTAGCCACCTGCTCGCCCACGGCAAGCATCAGCGTGTTGAGGCCGGCGCCCGTCACGGCGGACACGGCAAAGAACATATGTCCGTCGTCGAGCGCGGCGCGCTTGAGATCGGCAATCTTGTCGGCCGTGCCCGGCGCGTCGCACTTGTTTGCGACGACGATCTGCGGACGCTCCGAGAGCTCGGCGCCATACTGCTCGAGCTCACGGTTGATGATGCGGTAATCCTCAACCGGGTCGCGATCCTCAAAACCGCCCGTCATGTCGACGACATGCATGATCAGGGCCGTACGCTCGATGTGGCGCAGGAACTGGTGGCCCAGGCCCTTGCCCTCGCTCGCGCCCTCGATCAAACCAGGAACGTCGGCAACGACGTAAGAATACTCACCGGCACGCACCATGCCGAGGTTCGGCACGAGCGTGGTAAACGGATAGTCGGCGATCTTGGGACGGGCGGCACTAATGCGCGCGATGAGCGAAGACTTACCCACCGAGGGAAAGCCCACGAGCGCGGCATCGGCCATAAGCTTCATCTCAAGCTCAATCCAGTGCTCCTCGGCCGGTTCGCCCAGCTGTGCGAACGCGGGCGCGCGGCGCACCGACGTCACAAAGTGCGTGTTGCCCAGGCCACCGGCACCGCCGGGCGCCACGACAACGCGCTCGCCATCGTGCACCAGGTCGGCAATCTCGAACATCGGGGTCTGCGTCTCGGGGTCGAGCTCGCGCACCACGGTGCCCATGGGAACCTTCAGGATCAGGTCCTCGCCGCTCTTACCGTTACGACGGGCACCCTGCCCGTGCGTGCCGCGTTCGGCGCGGAAGTGATGCTTAAAGCGGTAATCGATCAACGAAGACAGCTGAGCATCGGCCTGGATGACGACATTGCCGCCACGACCGCCGTCGCCGCCATCGGGGCCGCCCTTGGGGACAAATGCCTCGCGCCTAAACGACATGCATCCGGCTCCGCCGTCGCCGCCGCACACGTTAATGCGGCTGATATCGGTGAACTGTGACAACAGAATCGCCTCCTACAAAAAGAGGGAGACCCTTGAATCCTAAAACTCAAGTGCCTCCCACATATGTGCTCTATGAAGGGTGAATTACGCGTTCGCGAGCGGGCGTACGCTGACCCTGTGCTTGATACCCTTGTGGAACTCAACGGTACCGTCGACCAGCGCGAACAGCGTGTCGTCCTTGCCACGGCCAACGTTCTCACCCGGGTGGATGTGAGTGCCGTGCTGACGGACGAGAATCGTGCCCGTGGTTACCGTCTGGCCGGCATAGCGCTTCGTGCCAAGGCGCTGACCGCGGGAGTCACGGCCATTACGGGAGGAACCGAGTCCTTTTTTGTGTGCCATTGTGTATACCTACTCTTTCGTTACGAGTGTAATCTACTCGGCGACGGGAGCCTCGGCAACAGCCTCGGCCTCTGCCTTGACAGCCTTCTTGGCGCGGGACGTAGCCTGGACCTTCACGATCTTCAGCTTGGTGAGCTGCTGACGGTGACCCTTCAGACGACGATAGCGCTTACGCTTGTGGAACTTGAAGACCAGCTGCTTCTCGCCCTTGAACTGCTCAACGATCTGAGCGGTAACCTTGGCCTTGGCCAGCTTGTCGGGATCGGTGACGATCTTCTTACCATCGTTGAGGAAGATGACCGGCAGGGTGACCTTGTCGCCCTCATTGCCCTCGATCTTCTCGACGGTGATGACATCGTCGGTGGCGACCTTGTACTGCTTGCCGCCCGTGTTAACGATTGCGTACATGTTTACTTGCCCTTCATGCATCAGTTAGTGCAACAGCCGAATATAGTAGCAGGCGAAAATACCCCCGTCAACGAGTATGTGGAGCAAATCCACAAGTTCGCACAGGTATGGGGCTGACGAGTCGGCCCTCGTCGTCCTCGCATGCTTGATTCTGACGCTCGACATCGTAGGAGCAGATGGTCACGAGGTCTTGCATACCGGTGGAAACAATAGGTGCATCCACGCCCGGGGTCAAGCCCTGCAACAAAACATCAGCTGCAGAAAGCAAAATTTCCGGACGCATGGAGCCCTCGTT
>CAKUBM010000006.1 GCA_934643145.1 uncultured Collinsella sp.
CATTGAGTCCACGGGAGGAGCTGGCGATATCGGCCGTGCCAGCGCTGACGGCTTCGATGCCAGCGGAAGAGCCCAAACCGGAAACGAGCACGTCGATGCCGGTCTCCTCCTTAAAGCCCTCTGCCGCAATCTCGGCGATAGGAAGGCAGGTCGTGGAGCCGGCCACGGTAATGGAAGAGGTAGAAGATCCCGAAGAACAGGCGCACAGCGTAAGCGTAAGCACAGCGGCGCTCAGGACCGATACGATCTTTCTCATAGCATCACGCCGATCGCAGCATGGCGCCCACAGGTGCCGTCCTCGTTACGGTAGGAATAAAAGCGGTCGTTCTGACGCACAGTCGAAAGCTGGGTATCCACGATATTATCCGCGTCCACACCGATATCTACCAGCGCCTCACGAATGGCGGCAGATAGATCGAGCATGCGAGAAGCACCCGCATCGATGCACGAAAACTCGGCGGCAAAGCGGTCCATGAGTTCCTGAGATACCTCATATTCGTCAGCCAAGATATGGGGACCGATATAGGCGGAAACGTCGCTCGCATCGCAGCCGGCAGCATCGCAAAGCGCCTGGCACGCCTTGGCAGAAATACGTGTAATCGTGCCCTTCCAACCGGAGTGCACCACGGCAAATCCGCCGGGGGCCACCAGCACCACGGGAACGCAGTCGGCAAAGCAGAGCAGCACGGGCACGTCATGGGCCGTACAGACGATGGCATCGCAGCCCTCGGCAATCTGCTCGCGAACAGCCTCAAGATCGTCGGCGCCGTTCGAAGTCACCGTAACGATATGGTCACCATGTACCTGATTGGGCACGAGCAGATTATGCTCGCACTCAGTGGCGCCCATAGCTTCGAGCGCTCGACGACGATTCTCTTGAACAGCAAAGGGGTCATCGCCTACATGCGAGCCCAGGTTGAGCGAGGAGTACGCGTCTTCAGAAACGCCACCGGTGCGCTCGGTAAAGGCAAAGCGGACATCGGATGTCGCGCCCTCCACCAACGTAACTCCATCATGGTCGACACGCGAAACGTTGTCCGCACGTGCTGCCATACTAAAGCCTCCTAATAACACAAGTACCGCGGCGTCGCCGCGCAGTCCGCGTTTATACGGCTGTCATACTTCCTTAAAAGGATACCCGCAGCGGTAGGGACCAAACGTAAAGGGAACGTAAGGAGATTGGAGGCTTTCGTTTACAAACGAGAAACAAAACGGGGTGCATCCAAATGGACACACCCCGTGCAGGTCGTTAAGAAAAACGAACTAGAAGCTACCGCGCTTCAGGAAGTCGGGAAGCTCGAACTGGTCGTTGCCAAAGTTGGGCAGCTCGGTACCACCGACGTTGCGGGTCGGAGCGGCCTGAGCCGGGCTGGCAGCCGGAGCGGTGCGCTGCGGCTCAGCGGAGGCAGCGGCCTTGCTCTGAGACTGCTGAGCAGCAAAGAGCTCGTCCTGACGGTTGACGTTGGAATCGGAGAAGCCCGTAGCGATGACGGTGATACGCACCTGATCGCCCAGGGACTCGTCGACAACGGTACCGAAGATGATGTTCGCCTCGGGGTCGACGGCGTTGGCGACAACGTCGGCGGCGTCGCTGATCTCCTGGATGCCCAGGTCCTTGGAACCAGCGATGGAGAGCAGCACGCGCGTGGCACCATCGATGGAGCTCTCGAGCAGCGGGCTGGAGATGGCCTGCTGGGCAGCGTCGACGGCACGAGTATCCCCAGAAGAGGTACCGATACCCATCATGGCGGTACCGGCCTGCTTCATGATGGTCTTAACATCGGCGAAGTCCAAGTTGATGATACCGGGGACGGTGATGAGGTCGGTAATGCCCTGGGTGCCCTGGGAAAGGACGCCATCGGCAATCGCGAAGGCCTCGAGCATGGTGGTCTTCTTCTCGGCGATGTCGAGCAGCTTATCGTTAGGGATGACGATCATGGTGTCGACGCAATCGGAGAGGGTCTTGATGCCCTCCTCGGCGCTCTTCTTGCGCTTGCGGCCCTCGAAGGTGAAGGGCTTGGTCACGACGGCGACGGTCAGTGCGCCGACCTCGTTCATCGCGATATCGGCAACGATGGGAGCAGCGCCGGTACCGGTGCCACCGCCCTCACCGCAGGTGATAAACACCATGTCGGCGCCAGCGAGCGCCTCGGCAATGTCGTCGCGGGACTCATCGGCAGCCTTGCGGCCAACCTCGGGGTTGGCGCCGGCGCCCAGGCCGCGGGTAAGGTCGGTGCCGATGTGCACCTTGATATCGGCATCAGAGATCGCGAGTGCCTGAGCATCGGTGTTGATGGCAACAAACTCGACGCCGCGGATGCCCTCTTCGATCATTCGATTGACCGCGTTGGTACCGCCGCCGCCGACGCCGACCACCTTAATGACGGCAAGGTAGTTGTTGATCTCTGTCTCGTGCATGTCGGTCCTCCGAACAAAGGTTATAGCCATAGCATGGGTCGACCCCTGCGCACATTAACCTTCAGGTTGAAAGTAAATGCAAAGGTAAACCGTATTATGTTTGCACATTATGAACGTATCAGTCAAATAATTGACCGTGAAAACCAAACAAACCAGATAAACGGCGTGGTATGGCCCCTCAACAAAGCATCAACCAGCGCTACGAGGTCGGAGCATTCCTAAATGTGTAGTTGCCCGGAGAGCGCACATTGATATACGTTACGCCCTCTACCTGCGAAAGCAACTTGGTGACTACGCGTTCCTTCTTGGCGATATCGTCCGAATCGCCCAGCGACACCTCAATGCCGTTATTGAGGTTTGCCGAGATGGCTTCGACCGAAGGCGTGGAAATATCCTTGACTTGTCCCAAGAACTCGCTCGAAAAACCACGCACATAATCCAGACCGGCCTTAACGGCTTTGGAGTTCACCGCCTGGCCGGAAACCGGAGCGACATCCGCCGAGACATCAGTCAACAACACCGCGCCATAATGCTTGGCGAGCGCCAGCGCGGCATCGATTCCGGTCAAGGTATTTGAGCCCTGCCCTGTCGTGATGACGTTGCCCTGGTCGTCCACTTCGACCGACGTCGACAGCGGGGCGATCCAGGTGTCATCGTCTCCGATAGCCCAGGCAAGGTCGTCGGAGCTGATATACGCAATGGCGATAACTTTACGCTCCGTCGGCGTGATGATAAGCGTATGGGGAAACTGGCGCTGGACATCCACGCCCGAGACCCACGGGTTCTGCTTGAGATCCTCGGTAATCTGGTCGGGATCGACGTTAAAAAGCGACGTTCCCTCGGGCAAGTCGATCAGCTGGATAGCATCGTGCTTCGTCACATGCTCGCTGCCTTGAATCTGAATATCAGCGGCAGTAAACAATCCAGAGTTGATCACCACGATGGCAACGACGACGAGCACGGCCAAGACGGCCAGAACGCCGCCCACGATTTTGCCTTTGCCGGTAACGACAGAAGCGGCGTCTGATGTTTTATTTGCCATCGCTCCAAGTGAAGATAACGGGTTGAAACCTTTTTTACTCGAAGGCTTCTTGGCGGTAGCCGGCACCGATGTCAGCGAGCGCGGTTTCGATGCGCCCAACGTGCGACCTGGACGCGCCGCCTTAGTTCCCGTCGAGGGCTTGGGAGTTGCCATGGGACGGGCAGGCTTGGCGCCCATAACAGGCTTTGACGTCACCGAGGGACGCGAGGACTTTTTTGCGGCCGGACGATTACCGAGCTGCGAGCCGACGACCGGTCGACTGGTCTGTCGAGCATGCCCGCCAGACTTAGAGTGCGCGACGGTATTGCGTTGAGGTTTGGCAGGCGCGCCGGAACGCCCTCCGGCGCGGCGGAAGGTAGGTTTCGATGCTCTAGAAGCCGAGGAATTTAACTTCCGGTCTGAGCTCGATGCCATACGCCTCCCTCACCTTTCCGTGCACATGTCTGATAACCGCGGCAACGTCATCGGCCGAGGCAGTTCCGTTATTAACGATAAAATTAGCGTGAACGGGCGAAACTTCCGCGCCGCCAATCGAAAAACCCTTTAATCCACAATCCTCGATAAGCTTGCCCACACTCGCATCGGGCGGATTGCGAAAGACCGACCCGCAGGATGCGCGACCCATGGGCTGCGTACGCTTGCGCCTCGTAAGGTACCGCTCCATGCGCTCGCGAATGTCGGCCTTGGGCGCCGGTTTAAGCTTGAGCACGCACTCGAGGATGATCTCATTGCGGGGAAGGCTACATTCGCGGTAGCCCCAAGTGATCTCGGA
The DNA here is from genome assembly GCA_934643145.1 of uncultured Collinsella sp. Taxonomy (GTDB): domain Bacteria; phylum Actinomycetota; class Coriobacteriia; order Coriobacteriales; family Coriobacteriaceae; genus Collinsella. The sequence continues at coordinate 4,233 of CAKUBM010000006.1, forward strand.
CCCCGCATAATGCTTGATACCGGATGCCGGGTCAAACGTTACGACATCCTCAACCAGCGAGCCAATCCACTCGGTCCGTGTGCCGGCATTCATAGATATCGCACCGCCGACCGAACCAGGGATGCCAACGGCAAACTCAAGGCCCGAGAGGCTACGCGACAGGGCATCGTTGACCAGGCGCGCAAACATCACGCCCGCACCGACCGTCAGCGTACAACCGTCATCGGCAACAACCGTGCGCTGAAACTCACGTCCGAGCGAAATGACGGCACCGCGATAACCGCCATCGGCAACCAGCAGATTGGAGCCCTTGCCGATGATGACCCACGGCACCTGCTCGCGATCGAGCACCGCCACGGCGCGCCGGAGGGCATGATAGCTATGGCACGTCACAAAGAGGTCGGCCTTGCCGCCGATACGATAGCTCGTATGACGCGCAAGGCGCTCGTCCTCGATCACATCCGTGTCGATCATGCCCGAGAGCGCCATGACGGCGTTAAACAGACCCATTAGTCTTAAGCGTCTTTCTTGGCAGTCAGATACTCGATAAATTCGGGACCGACGGTCGTAACGTCACCGGCGCCCATGGTGAGCAGCAGGTCGCCCTCGCCCACCATCTGCTCGAGCTCCTGATTGAGCTCAAGACGGCTGGAGCAGTACACGACCTCCTTGCCAGGATGCTTGGCGCGCACGGTATCGGCGAGCATCTTAGAGGTGACACCCGGAATGGGCATCTCGCCAGCCGAGAACACATCAATCAGCAGCAGCTTATCGGCATTGGCAAATGCATCGGCAAAGTCGTCGCACAGGGCCTGCAGGCGCGAATAGCGGTGCGGCTGGAACACGACGTCGACGTGCTTGTAACCCAGCGACGAAGCGGCAGCAAGCGTCGCCTTGATCTCGGTGGGGTGATGGCCGTAATCATCGACCACGGTGATGCCGTCGATATCGCCCACGTGGGTAAAGCGACGGCGGACGCCCTCAAAGCTCGAGAGCGCCTTGGCGGCGGCGTCGATGTCAAGGCCCAGGACATGGGCAACGGTGAGCACGGCCGTGGCGTTGAGCATGTTGTGGCGACCGGGATTGCTCTTGATCTCCACAGCGTGCTCAGTGCCGTCCTCAAAGCGAACGATAAAGTCACTCTGGATGCCCTTGACATCCGGGTGCACGCAGACGATGTCGTTGCTCTCGGCAAAGCCGTAGGAAAGCACGTGACGGCCCGTCGACTTGGCGAGCTCGACCAGATGCGGGTCCTCGCCGCAGACGATGACGGTGCCGTCCTCGCCCACCAGGCTCATGAATTTGGCGAAAGTTGCCTCGATCTCCTCGATACCCGAGTAGTGATCGAGGTGGTCAGCCTCGACGTTGGTCACAATGACCACGTTGGGGTTCAGGAACAGGAAGGAGCTGTCGGACTCGTCGGCCTCGGCGACAAAGTAGTCGCCCGAGCCGTTCTTGCCGTTTGTGTCATAGCCCTCGACGATGCCGCCGATCAAGAAGCTCGGATCCAGACCCATGCGGTCGAGCATGGTGGCGCACATCGAAGACGTGGTGGTCTTGCCATGCGTGCCAGCAACAGCGACGGTGGTGTAGCCGTGGCCCAATGCAGAGAGCATCTTTGCACGGGGCCACACGGGGATGCCCAGCTCGCGAGCGCGCACAAGTTCAGGGTTGGACTCCGGAATAGCGGTGGAGACAACAACCACATCGGGCTTGACCTCGTCGATCGTGGCGGCCTCATGGCCCACATGCACCTTCACACCAGCGCGGGTAAGCTGGCGGATATAACGTGACGTCTTAAGGTCGGAGCCGGTAACGGCATAACCGCGCTCATGCAGAACGAGGGCGATGCCGCTCATGCCGGCGCCGCCGATACCGATAAAGTGGGCGCTCTTAAACTCGGGCGCGGAGGTTGCAGTCTGGGAATCAGCCATGTGCTCGTGTACTCCTTGCGTAAACACTGCCTGTAACCCGTTAACTGTACCGCACCTACCGCATCAGCGCGAGGGCGACCGACGATATCCCGTCTAACTAACGCAAACCCTCTACCGCATCGGCCAGAAGAGCGGCGGCCCTATCCTGAGCCAGGCCACGCGCCGCCTGACGCATGGCGTCGCGCTCCGCCACGTCATCGACCAGGTGCAGCAGCTCATCGGCAAAGGCAGAACCGTCGATATCGGCATCGGCGCAGAGCACGCCGGCCCCGGCGTCGACCAGATAACGGGCATTGGTGGTTTGATGGTCGGCCGTCGCATGCGGATACGGCACGAGCACCGAGGGCACGGCGAGCGCAGCGATCTCGGCCACGCTCGATGCGCCCGAACGCGAGAGCACCAAATCGGCAGCAGCCAGCATATCGCCCATGTTGTCGATGTAAGGCTGGACGCGGTAACGCTTCGCCTCCTCGGGCGTCAGCGCCAAAGCGCGCTCGGTCTCCTCAAAGCCGTCGGCACCCGTCGAATGCAACACATAGAGGTTCTTGCGCGAAAGCAGCTCGTTTTTGAGCGAAACCACGCGCTCGTTGAGGTGCTGGGCGCCAAGCGAACCGCCAAAGACGAGCAGCAGCGTAGCGTCCTCGGGAACGCCAAGTGCCTTGCGGCCGCGAGCGCGATCGCCCTCGATCACCGAGCGACGTACGGGGTTGCCGGTCATGAGCACGTGGTCAGGGTCACCTTCGCGCTCAAAGACCGCGCGCGCTGCCGGCACCGAGATGCACACGCGGGCGGCGTGGGAGTTCATCATCTTGTTGGCCAGGCCCGGAACAGAGTTCTGTTCATGCAGCAGATACGGAACGCCCGCGCCCTTGCACCACCCCAGCAGCGGAACCTCGACATAGGCACCAAAACCGATGGCGGCATCGGGCTTGCCGACCTTTGAGAAATGACTGGCGAGCGCACGCTTGGCCTTGTTGACACGCCACAGCGAGGTCAGCGCCGTCCAAGGACGGGAGCGGTCGAAGCCCGTAACCGTAATGGGCACAAAATCAAACCCAGCCTCGGGGACCAGACGACCCTCGAGCTTGCGCGACTGGCCCACGAACACAACGTGGTGGCCACGGTCACGCAGCTCTTCGGCCAAGGCAAGCGCGGGGTTGATGTGTCCCGCCGTGCCGCCGGCTGCAATAGCAACGGTCATCTTATCGGTCATGGTAGTCCCTTCGTACACGCGGTCCCTGGTCGTCGGTGCGTAGACGCGCCGACGGGTCCGAGTTCAAATCGATTCGATTATATCCGCCGCCCGCATTGCGAGGGGTTGGGCGCTGCGGACGACCTTGCGGCGCCGTTCGCTGACGCGGACGGGCTGCCGGCTCGGTCGCAGAGCCATCCAGAACGGTAAAGCCGTTACGCGAAGATCGCTCGCCGCGCACGTGGGGCACGCCGGCGGTACTCTCATCCATAACGGCAAAGCTCTCGCGGCGACGGTCGTACTCATCGCGACGCGCGCTCTCGTACGAAACGCGCAGGATCAGACCCGCAAGCATGAGCGACACAATAATCGACGAACCGCCGTAGCTAATAAACGGCAACGGTTTGCCCGTCATGGGAAACACGTTGAGGATGCCCAACGCATTGATCAAAAACTGCACCGCGAGAATGACCGCGGAGCCAGACGCCATGAGCGCGCCCCGACGATCGGTCGCCTGCTCGGCAATGCGAAACGCCGAGTAGATCAGCATCGCAAACACCAAGAAGAACAGCACGGTTCCGACAAAACCGACTTCCTCGCCAATGATGGCCAGGATGTAGTCATTGTGCGCCTCGGGCAGATACGAGTACTTCATGGTTGAGTTGCCGATGCCACGGCCGAACAGACCGCCCGAGGCAAAGGCCATGATGGCAAGCGTGGCCTGATAGCCGTCACCATACTCGTCGGCCCAAGGGTTCAAGGCAACCTGGATACGCACCATACGGTACGGCTCTGCAACAAGCGCAATCACGATCACGAGAATGCCGAAGATTATCACGCCGATGATAAATTTGGGGTCGAGACCCGCAAACAACGCCATGCACATGAGGGTCAACAGGATGATCAGGACGGTACCGAAATCGGGCTGGATAAAGATCAGAAAGAGCGAAATGCCCAGGTAGATGCCCATCTTGCGAAGGAATTCGTTGATGTTGCCACCGGGCGAAAAGAAGCGATCGAGCATGATGGCCGAATACGCAATGGCAAATGGCTTTAAAAACTCGGAAGGCTGGAACTGAATGCCGGCGATGTTGAGCCAGCGCGTGGCGCCACGGCTGCCGCTGCCCACCAAGAACACCAGAAACAGTAGCCCTATCATGCCTATGAGGAAGATCCTGAGCACATCCTCCCCAAACCAGCTGTCCGGCAAAACGCGCACGATGGCAATCAGCGCCAGAACACCGACCACGGCAAACGCAGCCTGTCGGCCCAGAAAAAACGTCGCTGAGCCATTCTCGTGCAGCGCCTCGACCGAAGACGCCGAGTACACCATCAGCAGGCCAAAACACACCAAGATAAACAGACAGGCCATGAATATCAGACGGGGGCGCATGATGCGGGCGGGAACGCCGGCAATATAGCGTTCGCTAAACGACTGCCCGCCGCGACCGGAACGCGGTGTGCTACGCCGCGAGGAAGCACGGTCCGAGTCGGGCCTCCTCATACCTTGTCGGGGGCTCTCCTCTCTCACCGGCAACCCCTATTCCATTTGCGATTTCGCTGCAGCGGCAAGCTGGGCCACATAGTCCTTAAACACGCGGCCGCGCTCCTCATAGCCCGAGAACTCATCGAACGAAGAGCAGGCAGGAGAAAGTAAGATCACGTCGCCACGGCTCGACAGCGAACGGGCAACGTCCACGGCATCGCGTAGGTCATCCGCCTGGGCGATATCCACATCGCCATCGACATCGGCCTCGTCCATAGCGGCGGTGAAGCGCTCGCGCGCATCGCCAAAGCAGACGACCGAGCGCACGTTATCCATGACAACGCGCGCGAAGTCCGTGAGCGGCGTGCCCTTATCGTGGCCGCCGAGCAGCAAGATCACGTCGTCATCGGGAAATGCCGTCAGTGCCTTCTCGACCGCGTCGGTGTTGGTCGCCTTGGAATCGTTGACGTAGCGCACACCGTCAATCTCGCCGCACGGCTCCACGCGATGCTCGAGCGGCTGGAACGAGGCCAGACCGCGGCGGACACCATCGACATCGGCACCGACGGCCAGAGCAGCCGTGGCGGCACATAAGGCATTGATGACATTGTGATGGCCCGAGATCTTGAGCTCGGACGTGGCGACAAGCTGAGTCTCGACGCCCTTCAGGCGCACGACCATTTTGCCGTCGCGCACAAAGGCGGCGTCTGCACCCTCGGGCTCGTCAAAAGCAACGTTGCAGATGCGGCGACCCGGCGTATAGATGTACTCATCGAACTCGTGAATGCCGGCGTCTTCGACGTCGACAACCACCAGATCGTCATCGACCATATTGTCAAACAGCTTGATCTTGGCAAGCGCATAGTTCTTATGGCTCTTATGCCAGCCCAAGTGGTCGGGAGTGATGTTGAGCAGCACTGCCACGCGAGGGTGGAGCTCGGTGGTCGTAGCAATCTGATAGCTCGAGAGCTCAGCCACAAACCACTCGTTGTGGGCTCGGCCGTCAATCTCGTTGACCGGCGGCTCGCCGATGTTGCCGACAGCTACGCTGGCCTCGCCGGCAGCCTTGAGCAGATAATCAGTCAGCGACGTGGTGGTCGTCTTACCGTTGGTGCCCGTGATGGCAATCCAGTTATCGGGCGACAGGCGATAGGCAAACTCTGGCTCACCCATAATCTGAGCGGCATGTTCGCGCCCGGCCTTAAAGAAGCCCGAGAACTCCGAGATGCCCGGGCACGTCACGCATACGTCATAGGCGCCCTCGACCTGTTCGGTCCCATAGACAAACGACGCGCCAGCAGCCTCGAGCGCACGCGTGGCGTCATTGGGCTCAGAGGTGCCGCCGCCATACACGGTAACGGCGCTTACGCGCTCTGGATGTGCCAGCGCCCAGCGGGCGACATCGAGACCGGATTTGCCCTGACCCAAAACGAGCAGGCTAAAGACATCAGCAAGAGGCATGAAAGACCACTATCCCAACTGGAAGAACAGAGCAAGGCCAACGGCACCAAAGGCCGCAGCGATAATCCAAAAACGGATGACGACCTTCGTCTCGGCCCAGCCCTTCTTTTCGAAATGATGATGGATGGGCGCCATAAGGAAGACGCGCTTGTGCGTAAAGTGGAAGTAGACAACCTGAATCATGACCGACAGAGTCTCAACGATAAACAGGCCGCCGATGATGAGGGAGACGACCTCGGTGTTAGTCATGATGGACGTGCAGGCAAACGCGGCGCCCAGAGCAAGCGAGCCGGTATCGCCCATAAAGATGCTCGCCGGATAGCAGTTGAACCACAGAAAGCCCAAGCAGGCACCGGCACACGCGGTGCAGAAGATGGACAGGTTCACGTCTCCGTGCAAAAACGCCATGGCAGCCATGGCGAGCATGGCAATCATGGAGGTGCCGCCAGCAAGACCGTCAAGGCCATCGGTCAGGTTCACGGCATTGGAAAGACCAGCGATCATCAGCCAGCAAAATACGATGTAGAGCCACGGGAACGAAAGGCCGCAGATGGTGGTCGAAAGCACGCCAAGGTCGATCGTCAGGCCGCCGGGAAAACGAATCTCGGGGGCGACGCCGCACCAGTTGACGGCAAGTACCGTAAAGGTGACACAGATAATGGTTAGGCCGATCATCTTGGCATGGGGCGTCAGACCGAGCGAGCGCCCATGCGTAACGGAGGTCAGGTCGTCGATCAGGCCCAGCACGCCGGTCGCCAGCGTGGCGAGCAGCACGAGTACGAGCTCGGTGGTGAGCTTGCCCATCAGCAGGCAGGTCAGCGAGATCGCGACGAGGATGACAACGCCACCCATGGTGGGCGTTCCCTGCTTAACCAAATGACGCTTGGGGCCGTCGGCACGAACCTGCTGGCCGATACCCTCGACCTTGAGCAGCTTGATCCACCACGGCATGAGCAGCAGCGCAATGGCTGCGGCGATGCCAAGCCCCAAAAAAGCCTGATACGTTGGATACGAGGGATTGCCGAACATGGGCTAGCACACACCTTCCACAAAGCGGTCGAGCTCAACAAAGCGGGAACCCTTGACCAGTACAACATCATGTTTTTCAAGCGCGCCGCCCATGCGGTCGAGCACCTGCTGATAATCGGAGAACACCTGGATGCGGTCCTCGTCCATGCCCATCATGCGTGCGGCATCGGCCATAAGCTGGGCCAGCTCACCACCCACGCACGCCAGCATGTCGAGCTTCTTGGCGGCGGCATAAGCGCCCACGAGCTCATGCATGCGAGGAGCCTCATCGCCCATCTCGCCCATCTCGCCCAGGATCGCCATGCGAGACCCCGTGCACGAAAGCGAGCACAGCAGGTCGAGGCCAGCAGCCATGGATTCGGCGCTGGCGTTATAGGAGTCATCGATGACGCGGGCGCCGCTCTTGGCGCGCTTGATCTCCTGGCGGTGACCGGTGATCGTGAGGCCCCTAAAGGCAGCATCGATCTGCTCGGGCGTCACGCCCAGGCGATAGGCAACCGCGGCAGCCTTGACGGCATTAGGAACGGACTGCACGCCGGGGATGGCAAGCATGGTATCGATCGTCTCGCCCTGGCCAAAATCGAGCGAAAAGACCGGACGGCCCTCGTCATCAACGCGAATGTCGCGGGCACGGACCTCATCATCGTCCGAGACGCCGGCCAGCATAACGTCGATACCAGCAGGCTGGGCGAACGTATCGCGAATGAACGGCGTAAAATCGTCCTCGCCGCCCAAAACCAGCAGCGGCAAATAGTCGCCGGCGGCGCACATGCCCTGGACAATCTCGGCCTTAGCGCGGGCGATGTTCTCGCGGCTGCCCAAAATGCCGATATGAGAGGTGCCGATTTTGCTCACGATGGCAAGGTTGGGATTGGCAGACAGAGACAGGCGCTCGATCTCGTGGAAATGGTTCATGCCCATCTCGAGCACCAGGACCTCGGTATCGGCCGGAGCGGAAAGCACCGTGAGCGGCATGCCGATCAGGTTATTGAAATTGCCCTTGGTGGCCCAGACACGATAGCGCTTGGCGAGCACAGCGGCGAGAACGTCCTTGGTCGTCGTCTTGCCGATGGAACCGGTAATGCCAACGACCAGGCAGCCAAGCTCCAGGCGATACGCGTGCGCCAAACGCAGCAGAAACTCCTCGGGATCATCGGTCAGCAAGATGGCACAGCCCTTGTCCTGCGCCAGCGAGACCAGCTCGGCCTCGGGCTCACGCGTCATCACGACGGCGCCGGCACCCGACTGGACGGCACGGGAAGCAAAATCATTGCCGTCGACGTTTTCACCGGGAAAGGCGACGAAAATCGTCCCTTCCTCGACCTGGCGCGAGTCGATAACGCACCCGCGGCATACCCGATCGACTTCTCCCGTCACGGTTCGGGCCCCTGTTGCGGCCGCGAGGTTGTTGACGGCGATCTCTATCATTGCAGCTCCCCTGTAAACCTAAATAATGCTATCGGCGTATTGTATCCCAGCGCCGCGCATGCGTGGTGCAGGGCATGTGAACACCCCTCATATGGGACAACAAACCACGCCCCAAAGATTGTAACCCCCTACTTCGTGTGCGGGATACCCAGCACGTCGAGCGCGTTGGCCATAATGGACTGGAACGGCACCGCAGCGGCATCTGAGCCGCTCGGCGTTCCGTCGAGCGTGATATAGCACAGCACCTTGGGCGATTGTGCCGGTGCAAAGCCCATAAAGGACGACATGTAGTTCTCCTTGAGGTAGCCGCCGTTCTCGTCGGCACGTTCGGCCGTACCGGTCTTACCCGCCACGTCATAGCCGTCAACCGCGCCGCCAACGCCCGTTCCCTCCGACACGACCGTCTGCATGCACGATGTCACCTGGGATGCGGCGTCCTCCGAAATCGCGCGCTCGCCTTCGCCCCAGTCCTTCTCGTCGCCTTTGCTGGACTTATAGAAGTGCGGGGTCATCATCACGCCGCCGTTGGCGATGCCGCCCACGGCACGTGCGATCTCAATCGGCGAGACAGACAGCGCCTGTCCAAAGCTCATCGAGCCCAGCGTGGCGCCGTCATACTGGTCACGCTCCTTGACGATGCCCAGGCTCTCGCCCGGAAAATCGACACCAGAGCTGTGACCGATGCCCCACTTGTCCACATAGGCGGCAAAGTCGTCGGCACCGATCTTGCGCCCCACCAGGACAAATCCCACGTTGGACGAACGGCGCATCATCTCGCGCACATCCATGGTCATGGCGTAGTCGCGCTTGTCGGCATCGGTGACGGTATCGTCGCCCACCTTGATGCTCGCCGGCACCTCAAACGACGTACTCGACCGCACGACACCCAAGTCGAAGCCGGCGCCCGCCACGAGCGTCTTAAAGACCGAGCCGGGCTCGTAGGCGTCGGTGACCAGGCGCAGGTTCATATCCTCGGTCTTGGCGTTTTCCAAATTGGTCTGGTCGTAGGTCGGATACGAGCAGGCTGCCAAGATCTCGCCTGTCGTAGGATCGGTGACCAGCGCCGAGCCGTTCTTGGCCTTTGTCTTCTCGACAGCCTCTGCCAGGGCATCCTCGGCCGCACGCTGGATATTGACGTCGAGCGTCGTCACGATATCAACGCCGTCGACCGCAGCCACCTTTTTATAGGCACCGCCCGCGATATAGCTGCCGTCCCTCGCGCGCTCGCGTACGAGAGAGCCGTTCGTGCCGGTCAGAAGCTTGTTGTATTGCTTTTCGAGACCCGTCAAGCCGTCGTTGTCTACATTCACTACACCCAGCACCTGCGATGCCAGATTGCCGTATGGATATACGCGCTTCATGGCCTGCTCAAAAAGCACGCCGGGCAGGTTCTTCTTCTCCAGCGCCGCAGCGTCGTCTTCGTCCACCTGGCGCTTGATATACACCCAGGTTCCATCGGACTCAACGAGCTTGCGGCAGGTCTTTTTATCGATTCCAGTTGCCTTGACCAGCGCCGACACCGTCTTGTCAACATCCTCGACAAGCTGGGGGTTCACGGCGATGTTGCGACATTCGACCGACGACGCCAGCACGTTACCGTTGCGGTCGTAGACGGTGCCACGTTTGGCATAGAGAGTCTGCGCAAGCAGGCGGCGCGCATCGGCACGCTCGCGCAGTTTATCGGCTTCGACAATTTGATAGTCGGCAAGGCGAAAGACGCCCAAGCCCAAGCCAAGCCCAATGAAGCCCATGACGGCTTTGCGGCGAGGCAGAGGCGTGCCTGTGAGCCATTCGGTCGACGAACTCTTGCGCGACCTGGTGTTATGCACTTGAGGGCCGCCCGAGCCGCGAAGTCGCGACGCCGGGTCGTTGCCACGGGACTGCCCGGCGTTGTAAGATTGCCGACCCGTTCCTTGATAACCAGAACGTCCCCGCGACGAGGGACGTCCAGAACCGCGACTCCCGTCGGATGCGCGGCGATAGTCATTTGTCATACTCAGCTACCGTCTTGCTACTGAGCGGTCGCGGTCGCGTTGGCGCCCGCGGCTGCATCCTGCGAAAAGTCAAGTGTAACGCTCTCGCTGGGCTCCACCATGCCATAAGCGCCCGCAAGGTCGCGAATGCGTGTGTCGGCGCCATAGACCGAATGCATGACCTCCAGGTCGGAGCTCTCATCGGTCGCCTTTTCGAGCGTGTTGGTAAGCTCGGCGTTGCTGTTGAGCACCTGGGCCGTAACGCCGGCGAGCGCCACGCGGGCGACGCCAATCGTCATGAAGATAGCCGCAATGATGCAAAACGTTTTAAGAACGCTCATGAAAACCGGGCTTACCGCCTGGTTTGCCTGACGGCCCGCGCCCGTGTAGACATCAAAGCGCGGCGTGCGCTGCTCACGGGGAGCAACGGGGGCCTGCGGCGTCTCACGATAGGCGGGCATGGCGTTCATATCATAGGCGAGTGCTGCGCTTGAAGTGTTGTAGCCCATGATATGCCGCCTCCCATCCCGAGTACGTTGGTAGTGTGTTTAAGCTTCGTTTATGGTGCGAGCGGGAGGTCCAATATCGCGCGGTCGCGCCTACAGACGCTGCGCCACGCGGATTTTGGCTGATCTCGCCCGAGGGTTGCGCTCAACCTCATCAGGCTGGGCAACCAAGGGTTTGCGAGTGATGACCTTGAGTATCGGCACGTTGCCGCACACGCACACCGGAATCTCCGGCGGACACGTGCACCCCTGGCTCATCTCCTTAAAGTGATTCTTTACGATACGGTCCTCGAGCGAGTGATACGAGATGACGCAGATACGTCCGCCCGGATTGAGCCACCTGGTGGCGGCATCAAGCCCTCGTTCGAGCACATCGAGCTCGTGATTGACCTCGATGCGAATGGCCTGGAAACTTTTCTTGGCCGGGTGTCCGCCATGCCGACGAGCGGCAGCCGGGATACCCGCCTTGATGATCTCGACAAATTGGCCGGTAGTTTCGATCGGTTCTTGCTCGCGGCGGCGCACGATCTCGCGCGCGATCTGCGAGGCGAACTTCTCTTCGCCGTAGACGCGTAGAATCCGGGCGAGGTCGTGTTCGTTATAGGTGTTGATGACCTCAGCTGCGTTTAAGGTGTTATTACCCGGATCCATCCGCATGTCCAATGGGGCGTCCTCGTTATACGAAAAGCCCCTGCCAGGGATATCGAGTTGCGGTGACGAAACGCCCAAATCGAACAGGAAGCCATCGACCCCGGGCACCTCGGCCGAGCAAAGCAGCTCGTCCAAGTCGCCGAAGTTGCCCTTCAGCAGCTGGTGCGGAACGCCGGGAACCTCGCGGTCCAGACGGGCGCCAGCGGCCTCGAGGGCCATGTCGTCCTGATCGACGCCGAGCAAAAGGCCCGTCTCCCCCACCTGCGCGGCCATCTTTACCGAATGGCCGGCACCGCCAAGGGTGCAATCGCAGACAACGGAGCCGCTCTTTAGCCGCAGCGACTCAAGCACTTCGCCGAGCATGACAGGTTCATGCCGATATTCTTGTGTCAAGATCCCACGCTCCATCCGTTACCCGTGCCTTGCCCTTACGAGAAGAAGAGGTCCAGCAGGGCCTCATCGTCATCGTCCTCATCGGCCGCGGCGCGATCCCAAACCTCAAGGTGGTCGTAGTTGCCCACAACCGTGACCTCGCGGTCGAGGTTCGCCTGCTTGCGGAGAGACTCGGAAAGACCGATACGACCGGCGCTGTCCACGTCCATCGACGTGGTGCGCTTGTTGATCGCCCTCATGAGCTTCTGGTCGTTAATGTCACGCGGGTTAAAACCCTCGTGGCCCTCACGACCCGCGAAGAGTCCTTCGACCCACTTATCGAAGGCCTCGGCAGAGAACACGTACAGAGCATCGACATCCAGGGCTTTGAACACGCGAACGTGCTCTCCAAGCTCCTCGCGAAGGGGTGCAGGCAGGGACAGACGACCTTTTGCATCGAGATTGCGCTCGTATGCACCAGTCATTCCCATGTGCGCCCTCCCCTCGGTTACTCAGATGGCACGTACGCGGGGAACCACCCCGCCTGTCGACGTCATTAATAATATGGGGAACCGCCCCATTTTTCAACACCTTTCCCCACCCCTCCCCCACTCCGCCCCACCACTCCACCCACCATATATTGCAAAACACCCCCAATCATATGTTCGAAAACACAATATGTTGTGTTTACAGCAACGGCGGGATGCCACCTGTGGCATCGCGCCTTTCAACCTCAACCTTCAAGTTGACCTTGAGGCGATTTTTGCGTCCCTTTACATGGCGTTCACATCGCCCCCAAACTCCCCCACCCAAGGCACGTGCGGCCCACCACCGCGACGACAAGTGGCGAAAAATGGGACGGGCCCCAGATTGCCCATGCGAGCGCAAAAGCACGCAGCGGCAATCTGGGGCCCGTCCCCAAATACCTATAGATATGCAGGCCAGCGATGTGTTAATGATGTGCCAGCGGGTGCGCCGCCAGATAGACCTCGGTCAGTTGCGTACGATCGACATGCGTGTAGACCTGCGTGGTCGATATATCGGCATGTCCCAAGATCTCCTGTAGCACACGGAGGTCTGCGCCGCCCGCAAGCATATGGGTGGCAAAGGAGTGGCGCAGCGTATGGGGATGGAGTCCCACCAGCCCTACCTGGCGCCCGTAGCGCTCACAGATGGCATGGATGCCCTGGCGCGACAGACGACGGCCGTTCTTATTTAAAAAGACCGCCGAGGTCTCGGTTCCGCGGGCATGGGCCGCCAAGCGAGAACGCCCCTCAGTTATATAGCGCGTCAGAGCTCGCGCCGCGCTTCCCACCAACGGGGACAGGCGTTCCTTTGAGCCCTTACCGCGAACGAGTACAAAACCATCGTCGATATGGATATCGCCCACATCGAGCCCCACCAATTCGCTCACACGCAAACCGCATCCGTAGAGCACTTCCAAGATGGCATGGTCGCGCAAGCCCATCTCGCCCTCGGGGAAGTCTTGATCGAGCAGCGCCGAGACATCCTCCACCGATAGATACTCCGGCAAACGCTCAGCCTTTTTAGGCAGGCGCAACGCCGCCGTTGGATTTTGGGCCACAGCCCCATCGCGCACCAAAAAGGCATGCAGGCCCTTCACGGCCGCAAGCGCACGCTCCACCGAGGCATCGGAATAGCCCCCATCGCGACGGTCGGCGACAAAGCCCTCCACGACCTGACGAGTCACCTCATCAAAAGACATGATGCCCGCCCGCTCCAGATAGGCGCAGTACGTCGTCAGGTCACGACGATAGGCCGCAATCGTGTTGCGCGCCAAACCCCGCTCGACCGCGAGGTAATCGAGATACTCCCCCGCCGCCACGGCGAGCGACGAGGGAGTAGCTTCGGTATGTTCTTTGTTCGCCGGCACCCTTAGTCCGCAGCGAGGTTCATGGGCGTCACCTGCAGGCGATCGACGCCCTCGTGCTGACCGATCGAGGCACGCACGAACTCTCGGAACAGCGGCTGCGGGTTGGTCGGACGGCTCTTGAACTCGGGGTGAGCCTGGGTTGCCACATACCACGGATGCACGTCGCGCGGCAGCTCGACCATCTCGACCAGGCGCTCGTCGGGCGAGAGGCCAGAGATAACCAAGCCGGCGTCCTCGAGCTGGTCGCGGAAGGCGTTGTTAAACTCAAAGCGGTGACGGTGACGCTCGTAGACGAGATCCTCGCCATATGCCTCGCGAGCGAGGGTATCGGCGGCGAGCTTGCACGGATAGGCGCCCAGACGCATGGTGCCGCCCTTCTCGGTCACATCCTCCTGCGAGCTCATCAGATCGATGACGCTAAACGGACCGTCCGGGTCGAACTCGGAGGAGCTGGCGCCGGCAAGGCCGACGACGTTGCGGGCGAACTCGCACACGGCCACCTGCATACCCAGGCAAATGCCCAGATACGGAATCTTGTGCTCGCGGGCAAACTCGGCCGCGAGGATCTTGCCCTCCAGGGCGCGCTTGCCAAAGCCGCCGGGGACCAGGATGCCCGAGGCGTCACCCAGAACCTCGGAGACATTCTGCTCGTCGAGGCTCTCGCCGTCGACCAGCTGGACGTCCACATGGCGATCGTAGAAGACGCCCGCATGGTGCAGCGCCTCGATAACCGACAGGTACGCATCGGGAAGCTGCGTGTACTTGCCCACGACGGCGATCTTCACCTTGTCGGCGTGATGGTTGGCATGATTCTGTTTGCGCAGGAACTCGTTCCACTCGCTCATGTCGCGCTCACGCGGGTCCAGACCCAGGCGCTCGCAAATGCGCAGGTCAAAGTCCTGCTCGGCAAGCAGCTGCGGAACATCGTAAATGCTCGCGCAGTCCTCGTTGGTAAAGACGCAATCGGTGTCGACGTCACAGAAGCTTGCGATCTTTCCGCGGATAGCGTCATCGATATGGTGGTCGGAGCGCAACACGATGATATCGGGCTGGATGCCAAAGCTGCGGAGCTCCTTGACGGAATGCTGCGTGGGCTTGGTCTTGACCTCGTGGGCGGCGGCGATATAGGGAACGAGCGACACGTGAATGTAGCAGACGTTCTCGGGGCCGGCCTCCTTGCGGTACTGACGAATGGCCTCGACAAACGGTTGGGACTCGATGTCGCCGATCGTGCCGCCCAGCTCGGTGATGACTACATCGGAGCCGGTCTGCTCCTCGATGCGGCGGAACTTGTCCTTAATGGCATTGGTGACGTGAGGAATCACCTGCACGGTACCGCCCAAAAAGTCGCCGCGACGCTCGCGGGCGATGAGGCTTTTGTAGATGGCACCGGTCGTAAAGTTGGAATCGCGGGTCAGGTTCTCATCAATAAAGCGCTCGTAATGACCCAGGTCTAGGTCGGACTCGTAACCATCCTCGGTTACAAAGACCTCACCATGCTGGAACGGGCTCATGGTACCGGGGTCGACGTTCAGATACGGGTCGGCCTTCTGCATCGTTACTTTGTAGCCACGCGACTTGAGCAGACGGCCCAGCGAGGCCGCGGTGATACCCTTGCCCAGGGACGAAACCACGCCACCGGTTACGAACACATGCTTGGTCATATTGAGTTACCTGCGCTTCCCGTAGAAGTTGTTTATCCACATCTTACGGGTCTTCATTGTAATACTCGCGCCGCGGACCGTCCGCAATTTTTCTCGCGTGCGATTGCATTTCTCAATCTTGAAACAAAACGCCGCCCGGTTTCCCAGGCGGCGTCGCTATGGCAAGGGTTACATGCTGCTATCGATCAGCAACCTCGTCCTCAAGCATTTCTTGAACGAGCATGCCGGTACGGACGCCCTCAAGATACCACTCACCACGTTCGGTGAGGCAAATGCCATTTGCAAGCTGACCGCCATCGTCGCTATAACGCGAGACGACATCAATCATGCCTTCGGAATCCAGGCGATCGATTGCCGCGCGGGCACGATACGGCGAAACCCCCACGCGCTCGGCAAGCGTTTTGCGCGAGAAACCATACGGCCCGCCATTGTCTTCGGTTTGCTGGTCGATCTCCATCAACACCAGCACCTCGACACGCTTCATATCGTTGACACTCGCACGACCCTTGCCCGCCATAGCAGCCTCCTCAAACCGAGCACGAGCATCTAACGCGCCGTGCGCGACCGACACACCTCACGATGGCAGGTAATATCCATCATGCGGCATCCCGCTAAGGATGAAACAGTTACGGTTATTGTATACCGCTCAAATTGTTTCTAGGCAGGTAAACAGCTATTTTTCGCCGAAATAGACGCTTTATTGATCAAAAAGCCGTACCGGGCGCTAACCCGATACGGCCAAAATGCGATGCAATTACCGCGGTGCTTCAAACTTAGCGATGGAAGAAACCGCGGCGTTCAAACTTGGGCTCGCAGCACACGTTGATGCCCAACTTGCGCAGTACCGTCTCGTCCGTCGGCGAGATAATCACGCTAAAGAAGGCGTCGCAACCGCGCAGCTGCTCCAGGCCCGAAAGGACGCGAGCGGCCGTCTCACTCGTGGCCGAGGTGATCGACAGCGCCATAAGCGTCTCGTCGGTGTGGAGGCGCGGGTTTTTGCTGCCCAGGAAATGCGTCTTGAGCTTGCTGATGGGCTCGATCGCCTCATCGCTAATGACCTCGAGCTCAAGGTCGACGCCCGAGACATGCTTGAGGGCGTTCATAATGAGCGAACTTGCGGCGCCCAGGCGCGTGGAGGTCTTACCGGTCACCACGGAGCCATCGGGCATGACCATGGCACCCACGGGACCACCCGTCAGCTGCTCCCTGGTGAGGGCCGCCGAGCGCGCCGGTGAGTAGTTCTTATCGATGCCGGCTTTCTTCATAATAATCTTGAGACGGTCGACTTGCTCATCGCCCACGCCGGTACGGCGCACATTTTCGACCGCGGTAAAGTAGCGGCGGACGATCTCCATCTTGGAAGCGTCGCGGCAGGCATCGTCATCGGTGATGGCAAAGCCGACCATATTGACGCCCATGTCCGTAGGGCTCTGGTAGGGGCTCTTGCCCAGGATCTTTTCCATCAGGGCACGGACTACCGGGAAGGCCTCGACGTCGCGGTTGTAGTTGACCGTGGTCTTGTTGTAGGCCTCAAGGTGGAACGAATCGATGATATTGGCGTCGTCGAGGTCAGCCGTGGCGGCCTCGTAGGCAATATTGACCGGATGCGTCAGAGGAAGATTCCAAACCGGGAAGGTCTCGAATTTGGCATAGCCGGCGGCCGTGCCATGCTTGTGCTCGTGATAGAGCTGAGACAGGCAGGTGGCAAGCTTGCCCGAGCCAGGACCGGGGGCAGTGACCACAACGAGCGGTCGGGTGGTCTCGACAAACTCGTTCTTGCCATAGCCATCGTCGGACACGATCAGATCGACATCGTGCGGATACCCCTCGATGGGATAGTGCAGCTTGGCGGGAATACCGAGCGCGTTCAGGCGGTTGCGGAACACATCGGCAGCGGGCTGGCCGGCGTACTGGGTGATGACCACAGCCGCGACGGCAAAGCCGTTGCCGCGGAACAGGTCAACCAGGCGCAGCACATCCTCGTCATAGGTAATGCCAAGGTCACCACGAGCCTTGTTTTTCTCGATGTGGTTCGCGTTGATCGCGATGATAACCTCGACATCGTCGGCGATGCTCTTGAGCATGCGGAACTTGCTGTCCGGCTCAAAACCCGGCAGCACGCGACTCGCATGATAGTCATCGAACAGCTTGCCACCAAACTCCAAATAGAGCTTGCCACCAAACTGCGAGATGCGCTCCTTAATGTGAGCAGCCTGCAGCTCGATATATTTCGCGTTGTCGAAACCCTGGCGCATATATGGCTCCCGTCCCGTTTCCATTTAATGTCTTAGGCGATTATAACGGAGCCTGCCCTCCCCGATGCCCAGGCCATCAACAGGCACCAACCAAACACGCGCTCGATAAGTTGCGGTGGAATAGTTCCCGCTTAGCCCCTCAGGACACACAAACAGGAGCTATTCCACCGCAACTTCCCCTTTTTGGTACAAGCTAACCTGACCCCTTTGCATCAATAATGGAAACATCGCAGGTGGAGCATAAGTCAGCGAGCGCCCGCCAGAGCGAGCAAGGTGACGTGAAAGAGGAGGGCATAGGCCTTTTGGCCATGCCCGACGATTGAACGTCAGATTGCCGCTCTGGCGGGCGCGCAGCGTCGACCGGTTCCGCGGTTTGGTAAAACCGCGGAACAAAAAGGCGCCCCCTCCCGCGCACGGAACGGGAGGGGGCTAAAGGTAGGAGTCTACCGGTGGGTTTACCCCACCGGACAGACGATGACCAGGTGATCCCTTACAGGATCGTCAAGGTTTCCGTGGGGTACCCGTTGGGTACTTAGAGCATCACGCAGGCGATGGTCAGGATGACGGCGCAGACGACGGAGAGAGCGACGATGAGCTTAAGGGCAAACTTGAGCCAGGTCGTCCACTCGATCTTGGCCAGGGCGAGACCGCCCATGATGGCGCCGGAGGTCGGGGTGAACAGGTTCACGACACCGATGGCGGCGGAGAAGATCATGACCATGACCTCGGGCGAGAAGCCGAGCTTAACAGCCAGCGGTCCCATGATGGGCATGGAGACGGTAGCCATACCGGAGGTCGAGGGGATCAGGAAGGACAGGCCGAAGTAGACCAGGAAGCTCATGGGAGCGAAGATCACGCCGGACAGGCCAGCCAGAGCATTGGCAGCAGCGTCGAGGACGTAGACGTCGAGGCCGGTGTTAGCCATGAGGACGGAGATACCACGAGCAAGGGCGATGACGAGAACAACGGACATCATGTCGGCAGCGCCGGTGATGAAGGTGTTGACGATCTGCTTCTCGGACAGGCCACCGATGATACCGATCAGGACGGCCATGAGGAAGAACCAGGTGGAAGCCTCGTCGAAGTACCACTGACCAATGGGCAGGCCGGTGATCAGGGCAGACCAGCCCTGGACGACGGTGTTACCGTCGGCGTCGTAGACAGCGCCGGCGTCGAAGAAGTTGGCGACGCCCTCGTTGAGGTCGGCCAGCGGGATGAAGCCGACGATCATGACGACGAAGGTGAAGGCGAAAGCGATCAGAACACCCTTCTGACGACCGGTGAGCTTGACCTCCTTGTGAACCTCGGAAGCAGCCTTGCCGTGAGCCTCTTCGGCGTCCTTGAGCTCCTGCATCGACAGGATGGTGGAACCCTTGTCGGCCTTGACCTTCTTGGCATAGCTCATCACGAAGACGATGGACATAGCGGTAGTGACAATCCACAGGACGGCACCGAGGCCGATGATGATGGACTGATTCACGGCAATGTCAACGCCGGTCAGAGCGTCGACGGCAGCGCCGACGGCGAACGGGTTAACCGTGGAGCCGAGGCAGCCGCAGCCAGCGCCGAGCAGGACGGTAGCGGCGCCGACCATGGGGTCGAAGCCAGCGGCCATCATGGTAGCAGCGAGCAGGGCGTAGAAGGGAACGGTCTCCTCGCACATACCATAGGTGGTACCGCCGAGGGAGAAGATGAGCATCAGCACGGGAATGAGCATAATCTCGTTACCCTTAAGCTTCTGCACCAGAACGGCGATGCCGTTGTCCAGGGCGCCGGTCTCGGTCATCATGCCGAGGAAGCCACCCAGGATCATAACGAAGAGGCAGACGGGCAGAGCGTCAGCGAAGCCCAGGATCGGGGCGGTGCAGAAATCGCTCAGACGGGCGGCAGTAACCGCGCCGCCGGACGTGCCGGAGACGATAACGGTAATCACTGCGACAATTGCCAGCAGAGCAAGAAGAATGGTGAACGATGAAGGCATACCGCGCTTTTTCTTAGCGGTCTCAGTCATAGTTCTCATCCCCCCTTCATAAATCATTTACTGATCTCGCCCGAAGCGGCTCTTCCGTGCCGTGCCTGCCGCTTGATGCGAGATTATTACCAGATAAAACCGCTCGGGGTGTGCAGCAATACACCCCGAGCGAGATGCAAGATGCTCTTACTTGAGCGTGGCGTACATGACAGCCTTGATGGTGTGCATGCGGTTCTCGGCCTCGTCGAAGACCTTGGAAGCGGGGCTCTCGAAGACCTCGTCGGTGACCTCCTGCTCGGTGATGCCGAACTGCTCGCACTTCTCGGCGCCAATAGTGGTGTTGGTGTCGTGGAAGCTAGGCAGGCAGTGCAGGAAGATGGCACCCGGGTTGGCCATAGCCATGACCTCGGAGGTGACACGATACGGGGTGAGCTGGGCGATGCGCTCGGCCCAGACCTCGTCGGGCTCGCCCATGGAGACCCACACGTCGGTGTAGAGAACGTCGGCACCGGTGACGCCGTCCTTGACGTCAGTGGTCAGCTTGATGGTGCAGCCGTTGGCCTCAGCGATGGGCTTGCAGGCCTCGATGACGTCATCGGCGGGCATGCACTCCTCGGGGCCGCAGGCCACGAAGTTCATGCCGAGCTTGGAGCAGACGACCATGAGGGAGCGAGCAACGTTGTTCTTGCAGTCGCCCATGAAGACGAGGGTCTTGCCCTTGATGTCGTAGTTGAAGTTCTCCTGGACGGTCAGGATGTCGGCGAGCATCTGGGTGGGATGCCACTCAGTGGTCAGGCCGTTCCACACAGGCACGCCGGACTTAGCAGCGAGCTCCTCGACGTCGTCCTGGGCAAAGCCACGGAACTCGATGCCGTCATACATGCGGCCGAGAACGCGGGCGGTATCCTCGATGGACTCCTTCTTGCCCATCTGCGACGAACCCGGATCGAGGTAGGTGACGCCCATGCCCAGATCCATGCCGCCGACCTCGAAGGCGCAGCGGGTACGAGTGGAGGTCTTCTGGAAGAGCAGAACGATGTTCTTGCCCTCGAGATAGCGGTGCGGAACGCCAGCGCGCTTCATGTCCTTGAAGTTCTTGGAGAGCTTGAGCAGGTACTCGATCTCCTCAGTGGTGAGGTCGAGGAGCTTGAGGAAGCTACGGCCGGAGAGGTTAACACCCATGGTTCGTTTCCTTTCGAAGAAATGAATTACGTAAGTATTAGTGTCGCCCGTTTGACGGGCGAAACCGGTGCGGTTGTAGGGAGACCGCACCGGAAACGGAAAGACTTAGAGGTCCTCGCGCCAGAAGGGCATGCTCATGCAGCGCGGGCCGCCGCGGCCGCGGGAGAGCTCGGCGGAGGGCACGACGAGAAGGTCCAGGCCCTCCTTGTACAGCACGTCGTTGGTGACGGTGTTGCGGGCGTAGACGCAGATCTTGCCGGGCTCGACGCACAGGGTGTTGGAGCCGTCGTTCCACTGCTCGCGGGAGGCCGCGATCGGGTCGCCGCCGCCGCAGGGGATCAGCTTGACCTGGTCGACGCCGGTGGCGTCCTCCAGGACGTGCTCGAGGGTGTCCTCGATCAGGCGGATGTTCACGTCGCCCGGGTTCTTGCCGGCGGTCAGCTCGTAGACGCGCAGGGTGCCCATGATGGCGGGGTGGATCGTGAACTTATCGACGTCGATCTGGGTGAAGACCGTGTCGAGGTGCATGAAGGCGCGCGAGACCGGGATGTCGAAGGCCAGGATGCGCTCGACCTTGGAGTCGGAGTTCCAGAAGATGTTCTGGGCCATGACGTCGATAGCGGCGGCCTGGGTGCGCTGGGAGATGCCGACGGCGAGGGTCTTCTCGTTGATGTTCAGCACGTCGCCGCCCTCGGTGTGGAACTGGCAGTCGCGGCGGAAGTACAGGGAGACGTCCTTGTAGTCGGGGTGGTACTTGAAGACGTACTTGCCGTACAGGGTCTCGCGGTTGCGGGTGACCGAGTACATGCGGTTGAGGTTGACGCCCTCGCCGACGACCGCGAACGGGTCGCGGGTGAAGTAGAGGTTGGGCATCGGGTCGATGATCAGGTCGGACTCGGACTCGGAGTTGACCAGGGAGTCGAGGGTCGTGGACGCCGTGAGGGGCATGTCGATCTCGGCCTTGGTCATGCCGGCCATGGTCTTCTTGACGAACTCGAGGTTGTCCTCGATGGAGTCCAGCTTCTCGCGGACGATCTGCGGCATGTGCTGGCCGCGGATGCCGGCCTCGGCGATGTACTGGTCGGTGAACTCGGCGCGGGCGCCGGGGACCTGGTCGAACACCTCCGCGACGA
This sequence comes from uncultured Collinsella sp., assembly GCA_934643145.1. Classification (GTDB taxonomy): domain Bacteria; phylum Actinomycetota; class Coriobacteriia; order Coriobacteriales; family Coriobacteriaceae; genus Collinsella. The sequence goes on from CAKUBM010000006.1 coordinate 26,365, forward strand.
GGTTCTCGAGGTAGAGGACCTCCACGCCCTGGTCCCTCAGGATCTGGGCGAAGGTGTCGTGCTCCTGCTGTGCGACCTCCAGGAACGGGACGTCGTCGAACAGGAGTCGCTCGAGCTCGTCGGGCGGCAGGTTGAGGAGCTCGTCGCCGGGACGGTGCAGGCAGACCTTCCTGAGCTTGCCGATCTCGGAAGGCACGTGCAGACCTTTCGTCATGGCCTCCTACCTTTCTTTCGGGCCCCTGTCAGGGCCGATTCGTTAGCGCCCCTCCGTGTGAGGCGTTATTGCTGACGACATATTTATATCCAAAATCAGTCCATACTTCCACCTCGCCCCCGAACGGTTTTATATGAGGGGTGAACGGCATACACATATACTTCACGCATGGCACACTTTGATTTAATAAAGTGTATTTACGTGCTAAAACGCGTTTTCAATCCAAATAGCAAATGGAACTTAACTTTATTAAACCACCCTCAAATTGCATATTTCTAATAAAGCTATGAATAGAATTAGCGATTCATGCCGCGTCTCAACCATTTTCATTTTTATTCAGAAAAAAGTTTGTCCTATTCATTTCTGGTAAACAAATTACCGTTTACCAGACGCTTGATACCGTTCACCGGAAGCTCAGTATAAGGCCCAGCGGATACCGGCTCGCTTTACGGCCCCATTTGTAACAACTTGACTTCTCGGTATAGAAAAACGAACCCGCTTCCCCTAGGGAAACGGGTCCGTTTTCGATTATCTTCGTCCTATTTGGATAAGGCCCTCGAAGATCATCGGAATCCTAGCGATCGAACTCCGCCAGCGCCTCGCCCAAAAGCCTCAGGCCCTCGCGAAGAACGTCCTCGCTCGCGCAGTAGCCCAGGCGTGCGCCGCAGGGGAGCTCAAAGCGGCTGCCGGGAACCAGCAGCACTCCCCTCTCAGCCAACAGGCGCTTGCAGAACTCCTCGTCGTCCTCGGGAATATCCAGCTGGATAAACGAGGTGGACACGCCCTGCGGGGCCGTCCAGGACACGCGATGCTGCGTATCGATCCAAGCCTGCGCGATATCGCGGTTGCCAAACGCGATCTTGCGGTTGCGCTCGAGAATCTTGTCCTTGTGCTCGAGCACGTAGGTCGCCAGGGCGTCGTTGAACACGCCGCCGCAGATCATGGTGTAGTCGCGATACGTGCGGATGCTGTTGGACACCTCTTCGTCGGCCACGACCCAGCCCACGCGGGCCGCAGGCGTCGAATAGGTCTTGGACACCGAGTTGGTGACGATGACCTTCTCGTACACGTCGACCATCGACATAAAGGAGTCAGTGTTTTCGAGCGGCAGATACACCTCATCGCACAACACGTAGGCGCCCACCGAACGGGCGATCTCGGCAATCTGGCCGAGCATATCGGCATCGAGCACCGTACCGATGGGGTTCGATGCGTTGTTGATACAGATGAGCTTGGTGTTGGGGCGCACCAAGCGCTTGAGCTGCTCGATATCGGGCTTCCAGCCGAGTTCCTCGCGAAGCTCCCAATACTCAACCTCGGCGCCCAGCGTGCGCGGGATCTCGTAGAGCTGCGCGTAGGTGGGCCACTCGGCGATAACATGGTCGCCGGGCTCGACAACAGCCATGATGGCGTTAAGGTTAGCGCCCGTGCAGCCGTTGGTCTGCAGGATATGGTCGGGATTGACCTCACGACGATAGAGCTTGGCGACCTCGGCCTTAAACTCCGGCGAACCCTCGATCCAGCCGTAGTTCATCTTCTCGCGGTCCAGGCGCTCGTAGAACGTGGCACCGTCCTGCTCGTCAAGCGCACGTAGCTCGCCCATGGTGAGCGACGAGATTGTCGACTGAGCGATATCCCAGGTAGCGCTCTTCTCCCAAACGTTGAGCCATTCCTCAACGCCAATCGTCTTGATGTCCATGACCAAGCTCCTTAGAAAAGCAGTCATCCAACCGTGTTGACGTTCCTCATACAAGATTGGGGCGGCGCGAAAACCCGCACCGCCCCAATGAGAGACATCTAATGGCAGCTAGATGTATGTATTAAGACCTGTACGGGTCCTAGAAGACCCTAGAGGTCCTCGCGCCAGAAGGGCATGCTCATGCAGCGCGGGCCGCCGCGGCCGCGGGAGAGCTCGGCGGAGGGCACGACGAGAAGGTCCAGGCCCTCCTTGTACAGCACGTCGTTGGTGACGGTGTTGCGGGCGTAGACGCAGATCTTGCCGGGCTCGACGCACAGGGTGTTGGAGCCGTCGTTCCACTGCTCGCGGGAGGCCGCGATCGGGTCGCCGCCGCCGCAGGGGATCAGCTTGACCTGGTCGACGCCGGTGGCGTCCTCCAGGACGTGCTCGAGGGTGTCCTCGATCAGGCGGATGTTCACGTCGCCCGGGTTCTTGCCGGCGGTCAGCTCGTAGACGCGCAGGGTGCCCATGATGGCGGGGTGGATCGTGAACTTATCGACGTCGATCTGGGTGAAGACCGTGTCGAGGTGCATGAAGGCGCGCGAGACCGGGATGTCGAAGGCCAGGATGCGCTCGACCTTGGAGTCGGAGTTCCAGAAGATGTTCTGGGCCATGACGTCGATAGCGGCGGCCTGGGTGCGCTGGGAGATGCCGACGGCGAGGGTCTTCTCGTTGATGTTCAGCACGTCGCCGCCCTCGGTGTGGAACTGGCAGTCGCGGCGGAAGTACAGGGAGACGTCCTTGTAGTCGGGGTGGTACTTGAAGACGTACTTGCCGTACAGGGTCTCGCGGTTGCGGGTGACCGAGTACATGCGGTTGAGGTTGACGCCCTCGCCGACGACCGCGAACGGGTCGCGGGTGAAGTAGAGGTTGGGCATCGGGTCGATGATCAGGTCGGACTCGGACTCGGAGTTGACCAGGGAGTCGAGGGTCGTGGACGCCGTGAGGGGCATGTCGATCTCGGCCTTGGTCATGCCGGCCATGGTCTTCTTGACGAACTCGAGGTTGTCCTCGATGGAGTCCAGCTTCTCGCGGACGATCTGCGGCATGTGCTGGCCGCGGATGCCGGCCTCGGCGATGTACTGGTCGGTGAACTCGGCGCGGGCGCCGGGGACCTGGTCGAACACCTCCGCGACGAGGTTCTCGAGGTAGAGGACCTCCACGCCCTGGTCCCTCAGGATCTGGGCGAAGGTGTCGTGCTCCTGCTGTGCGACCTCCAGGAACGGGACGTCGTCGAACAGGAGTCGCTCGAGCTCGTCGGGCGGCAGGTTGAGGAGCTCGTCGCCGGGACGGTGCAGGCAGACCTTCCTGAGCTTGCCGATCTCGGAAGGCACGTGCAGACCTTTCGTCATGGCCTCCTACCTTTCTTTCGGGCCTTACTGGCCGAATGTATCAGCGCCCCTCCATATAGGACGCTGCTTGCTGACAGCTCTAGTTATATCCAAAAACCACCTGCAATTCCACCTCGCCCCCGAACGGTCAACAAAGTGCGATGAACGGTATATCGCATGTGATTCCCCCATGATGTACTTCGGCGTTCTAAAGTAACTTTTCTAAGGTAAACGCTCTTTTTTCTCAAAAATCATTCGCAATTACAACTCCAATCTTTCGCTTAGGAATTGCATATCTACAACGGTTTTATGTATATAAATGACGCTTGTTCGTGTTTCTGTCTGTATTCGATGATATTCAGCTACCTATCATTCTTATTCACATATACTCACCAGTTGAGTGAGGATATAGACCGTTTTTCACAACGCGACGGGCGTCATCTCTATGGCTTGTCAGCGTAAGAAGTAGGTAAAGATACCGTTCACGCGATACGTCCGTGCCATAGGTCGACTAAATTGAGACAATAGTGAATAGTGTTAGGCAACCGTCCCCTGCGGGGACTGAACGGACAGATGCATATGCCGAGCAAAATCGAAAAAAAGCAAGCCGCCGCAAAGCTGCGCAAACCGCCGCGCGACTTCTCGTACACGCAGAACCGAGAGCTCAGCTGGCTGCGCTTTGACAACCGTGTGCTTGACGAAGCCTTCGACGAGACCGTTCCGCTGTTCGAGCGTCTAAAGTTCGTGTCGATTTTCGAGTCTAACCTCGACGAGTTTCTCATGGTGCGCGTGGGCGGCCTGTCCGATCTGGCAGAGCTCAAAAAACAGCCTGTCGACAACAAGAGCAATATGACCGCCTCCGAACAGGTCGATGCTGTCATGGCCGAAATGCCCGGGCTCCTTACCCGATGGGAGTCCATCTTTAAGAGCATCGAGGGCAAGCTCGACACCCTGGGCGTTCACCGCGCCCGCATCGATTCGCTTACGCCCGAGGAGCGCACCTTTGTAACCCGCTACTTCCAGGCCTACGTGTCGCCGGTCATCTCGCCGTTGGTCATTGACCCGCGCCATCCCTTCCCCAACCTGCGCAACGGTGCACTCTATCTGGCTTGTGGCCTGGACGGCGTCACCGACGAGGAGAGCCTGCTGGGCCTTATCGAGATCCCCGCCTCGATGAACCGCGTGGTCGAGATCCCCTCGCCCACCGGCACCTACTCCTACATTCTGCTCGAGGACGTCATCCTCGCCTGCCTGGACAGCTGCTTTGGCTCCTATAAGCCGCTCGACCGCGCGCTCATCCGCGTCACCCGCAACGCCGACATCGATCCGGACGGCGAGGGCGTCGAGGAGGAAGAGGACTACCGCCAGCACATGAAGCGCATCCTCAAGAAGCGCCTGCGTCTGCAGCCGGTAGTGCTCGCGGTCTCGGGGTCGCTCGAGAAGGCGACGCTCAAGACCATCCGCAAGGCGCTCGAGCTTTCTCGCCGCTCGGTCTTTACTTGCGATATCCCGCTCGACCTGGGCTACGTCTTCGGCATTGAGGGCAAGATTCCCGAGCATCTACGCAACGAGCTGCTCTTTACGCCGTTTAAGCCGCAGCCCAACCCCACCATCGATATGACCCGCTCCATCCGCGAGCAGGTGCTGCAGCACGACAAGCTGCTCTTTTACCCTTACGAGGCCATGAATCCCTTCCTGGATCTGGTGCACGAGGCCGCCTACGACCCCGAGTGTATCTCACTGCGCATCACGCTCTACCGCGTGGCCAAGCAGAGCCGCCTATGCGAGTCACTGATCGATGCTGCCGAGAACGGCAAAGAAGTCACGGTGCTCATGGAGCTCCGCGCGCGCTTTGACGAGCAGAACAACATCGAGTGGGCCGAGCGCCTGGAAGAGGCCGGCTGCACCGTCATCTACGGCTCCGAGGGCTTTAAGTGCCACTCCAAGATCTGCCAGCTCACCTATCGCGAAGGCATGGCGCTAACGCGCCTGACGCTGCTGGGCACCGGCAACTTTAACGAGAAGACGGCCAAACTCTACAGCGACTTTATGCTCATGACCGCCCACCCCGGCATCGGCGAGGACGCCAACTTGTTCTTCCGCAACCTGTCGCTGGGCAATCTGCGCGGCGATTACCGCTTCCTGGGCGTGGCGCCGGTCGGCCTGAAGCCGCTCATCATGCGCGGTCTGGATCGAGAGATTCAGCGCGCTCTCGCTGGCGAGCCCGCCCGCGTGTTCTTTAAGCTCAACTCGCTCACCGACCGCGAGGTCATCGACAAGATCGCCGAGGCATCGTGCGCTGGAGTCCGCGTGGACATGATCATCCGCGGCATCTCGTGCCTCAAGCCCGGTGTTCCGGGCAAGACCGAGAACGTGCATGTCCGCTCCATCGTCGGACGCTTTTTGGAGCACGCCCGTGTTTACGCTTTTGGCGTGGACTCGGACATGATTTACCTGAGCTCGGCAGACATGATGACACGCAACACCGAGCACCGCGTGGAGATCGCCTTCCCCGTGCTCGACCCCACCTGCCGCGCCCTGGTACACGAGTACATGGGCATGCAGCTGCGCGACAACGTGAAGGCCCGCAGCCTCACGAGCGACGGCACCTGGGTCCCCGTGGAGCGTGCAGAGGGTGAGAAACCCTTCAACTCGCAGGAAGCCCTGCTGGAGCGTGCCTATCGCAACGCCGAGGCCGCGCCCGAGCCCGTCATTGAGGCGAAACCCGCCCCCGAGCCCGAGCCGCAGCCGGCGGCACCCGAGGTCCAGAAGGTCCAGGCGACCGTCATTGAGCCCGAGCCTGCACCTGCGCCTCAGCCCGAGCCGCAGGTCGCCAAGCCCGCGCCCGAGACGAGCGCCCGTCGCAAGAAGCCCGCTGGCAAGACCAAGGCCATCGAGCGCCACCGTCCCGGTCGCGTGCGCATGGGCCTGGGGCTGATCGGCCTGGGTCTTAAGACGCTTATTACCGGCAAAACGAAATAGACGTTTGTAGAAGCGGTTTGTAGAAGCGCCCCGCATTTGAGGAAAGCCTCGGATGCGGGGCGCTTTTCCCTGCTACCATGGTTGCGGACAACAACGCGAATGACAGGCAGGAATATGAAGCTCACCATAGAATCGATGACCTACGGCGCCGACGGACTGGCGCACGCCGACAACGGCAAGGCCGTCTTTGTGCAGGGCGCCGTGGCGGGCGACACCGTCGAAGCCGAGGTCATGCAGGACGGCAAGTCATTTATGCGTGCCCGCACCACCGAGATTCTGGAGCCAAGCCCCGATCGCATTCAGCCTCCCTGCCCCTTCGTGGGTATCTGTGGCGGCTGCTCGTGGGGCAATCTCTCACGCACCGCACAGCTCGCCGCAAAGGAGCAAAACCTGCGTTCCACGCTCGAGCGCATCGGCAAGTTCGCTCCTGAGCAGGTCGATAAGTTGGTACAGCCCATCTGCCACACCAAGGACGACTGGGGCTACCGCAATAAAATCGAGCTCGAACCGACCGTCGTCAACGGTCGCGTGCGCCTTGGCATGCACGGTGTCGACCCCAGCAAAATCGTGACCGTCGATGCGTGCCCGCTGTTCGATAAGCGCTTCCCGAAGGCGCTCAAATCGGTCGTCGGCGCACTCAACTATCTAAGCGGCAGCCATGACTTGGGGCTCGAACGCGTGGGCATTCGCGCATCGCGCCGCACCAAGGCGCTCGAGGTCGCACTCTGGACGCCTACGGGCTCTTTTCCGCGCTCGCAGGTTTCCCGCGTGCTGGCGGACGCCGCTCATCCCACGAGCATCGTGCGCGTGATGAGCAAGGGCGAAAAGAAGGCCCGCCGTGTCTCCAAGGTCGAAATGCTCGCCGGCGAGGGCTCGTGGACCGAGAACATCGCCGAGGGCCAGATGCGCTTGTCTGCCCCGTCGTTTTTCCAAGTCAACACCAAAGGCGCCGAGATTTTGATTGATCTCGTTATGGACGCCCTCGACCCGCAGGAAGACGAGCTTGCCGTGGACCTGTACTGTGGCGCCGGAACCTTTACCCTGCCGCTCGCCCGCCGCTGCGACTTCGTCGCCGCCGTCGAGGCCTACGGCCCGGCCGTGCGCGACCTGCGCCGTAACCTGGAAATCAACAAGCTTGATAACGTCGACGTCATTGGCGGAGACGCGGTGCGCGAGTTCCCCGACCAGGATGCCGACGTCTTGGTGGTCGACCCGCCGCGCGCAGGCCTCGCCCCCGAGGCGATCGACCTTATCGCCAGCACGAGTGCTCGCGACGTCGCCTACGTGAGCTGCGACCCGGCGACTCTGGCCCGCGACCTCAAGCGCTTTATCGAGGAGGGCACCTTCTCCCCCGTAAAGATCACGCCAGTCGACCTGTTCCCACAAACCTTCCACTGCGAGACCGTCGTCCACCTTAGGCGCAACTAGCCACTTAATCATTGCTCAGAAAAATCATTGGGAAATCGAGCGTGGCAAGCGGAGGTCTTCGGGGTATAAGACGGCTAATTGTATGCCGCCTATGAAAGGAACCCTCATGCCCAGCGTTGCCGTTCTCGCCGCCGATGGCTTTGAAACTATTGAATGCTTGACCATGGTCGATGTCATGCGTCGCGGCGGCGTGCGTGCCACGCTCGTCTCGATCATGCCCACGCGTGAGGTCGTAAGCTCGCTGCAGATCCCCGTGACCTGCGATGCGCTCTTTGATGAGATCAACTTTGACGAGTACGACTGCATTGTGCTGCCCGGCGGTCTGCCCGGCGCTACCAATCTGCGCGCCGATCAGCGCGTCTGCGACGTGGTCTGCGAGTTCGCCGCGACCAAGCACGTTGCCGCCATCTGCGCCGCCCCGTTTATCTTGGGCGAGCTCGACCTGCTAGAAGGGCGCCACGCCACGTGCTTCCCCGGCTTTGAGAAGAGCTTCCCCGAGGGAGCCTATACCGGCGAGAAGGTCACGCACGACGGCAACATCATCACCGCCAGCGGCATGGCCCAATCACTCCCCTTTGCGCTTGAACTGCTGCGTACGCTTGCCGGCGATAAGGCCGTCGAGAAGGTTGCCGAGGGTATCCAACTATGATTTTGGCCTCGCAATCGCCTCGCCGCATTGAGCTCATGCGCGAGGCCGGCTATGACATTCGTGTTATCCCTGCCGACATCGACGAAACGCCGTTTGACGGCGAGGCGCCGCTTACGCTTGTCGAGCGCCTGGCACGCACTAAGGCCGCTGCCGTTGCCGCCGAGCACGCCGAGCCCAACGAGCTGACCGTCGCCGCCGACACGATCGTCACCTTCGACGGCAAGATCTTGGGTAAGCCGGCAAACGAGGACGAAGCACGCACTATGCTCCGTGAGCTTTCGGGCCGCACGCATCAGGTCGCAACCGGCGTCTGCATCGTTAAGGCAGGCGACACAGCCGCCCCGCATGCCGCCGAGAGCCTATCCTTTGTCGACGTGACCGACGTGACGTTCTATGAGCTCACTGACGAGCAGATTGAGCGCTACGTCGCCTCGGGCGAACCCATGGATAAGGCCGGCGCCTACGGTATTCAGGGTGTCGGCGGACGCATGCTCGTGCACGATATTTCGGGCGACTTCTACAACGTGGTGGGTCTACCCATCGCACGCGTCGCACGCGCGATTCAAAAACTCTCGTAATTGCATCTGGCGCTGGGTATCCCCCAGCGCCTACAATTTTGGCGAACCGTACGGATCCCGACCGGGCAAAAGGCCCGGCGGAAAACCGATAGGAGTAAAAACATGGATACACTGCTTGAAGCCATTGACGTTTGCGATGTCGATGGCTTTTGCTTTGGCAACTATACGGACGAGGAGGCCGGCACCGGTTGCACCGTAATCGTGGCAGCCGAAGGCGCCACCGGCGGCGTCGACGTTCGCGGCGGTGCCCCAGCATCGCGCGAAACCGACCTGCTGCGCCCCGAGAACACCGTCGACAAGGTTCACGCCGTCTGCCTCTCGGGCGGATCGGCCTTTGGCCTCGAGGCCGCAAGCGGTGTTGCCCGCGAGCTCGAGAGCCGCGGCATCGGGCTGCCCGTCGGCCCCACGCAGGTGCCCATCGTATGCTCCAGCTGCATCTTCGACCTTGCCTACGGCGACCCCACGGTGCGCCCCGACATCGATGCCGGCATCGCCGCCGTGCGCGAGGCGCTCGATAACACCCCCACCACCCTTGAGCAGGGCAACGTGGGCGCCGGCACTGGCGCCACGGTGGGCAAGCTCATGGGTCCTGCCACCTGCATGAAGGCCGGCCTTGGCGCCGCCGCCGTGGCACTCGGCCCCGTCAAGGTGGGTGCCGTGGTCTCGGTCAATGCCTGCGGCAACGTCGTTGACCCCTTCACCGGCGAGTGGGTCGCCGGTATGAGAGCCGCAGCCGATAGCGACCAGATCGTCGACATGGAGACCGCAGCCTTTGCCGCCGCCGGCTCCATGCAAATGCCGCTCGACCGCACCAACACCACCATCAGCTGCATCGTCACTAACGTGGAGCTCACCAAGGCCCAGGCCACCAAGGTCTCCCAGATGGCCGCAGACGCCTACGCACACGCCATCCGCCCCACGCACACCACCAACGACGGCGACACCATCTACACCCTCGCCAGCGGCAAACTGGGCACCCAGGCAAGCGCCGCCGTTCCCCTAGACCTGCTGGGCATGCTCGCCGTAAGGGCTTTGCAAACCGCCATCGTAAACGGAGCCAAAACCGCCAAAACCTCCCACGGCATCCCCGGCGCCGCGAAGTAGCCTAACCTGACCGGTTGCCCGGTGGGGCTTGGTTATGTTTGCTGCTCTACAGTCCTGGCTCGCACGAAGAGCACATTAAGTGCTCTTCGGCTCGTGCGGAACTCGCGACAAACATAACCAAGCCCCACCGGGCAACCTACCAACCAGCTTCTTTTCAGCCCAGGCCCCTGTGTACCGCGCGTCGAAGATCTTCAAATTCAAACTGTCTGACAATCGAATCTTATAGCAGAGGCCCCTTGTCCTTTAGTTTGATACAAGTTCCGCACGAGCCGGAAAGCACTTAATGTGCTTTCCGTGCGAGCAGGACTGTTCGCAGTAGCAAACTAAAGGACAAGGGGCCCAGTCAACCTATCAGCAGCGATTACTCAACAGCTAGTTGAATTTGAAGATCTTTGAGGCAAGACGGTATAGGCCGAGTGTGGTTTTGTCTCCGGCCCGTCCGTGCAGATTGGTAAAGAAGCCCACCACACCATAACGTGCGCGACGATACATGCGCTCGTCGTAAGCCTTCAGATCATTCCACAGCGTCTTCAGGCGCTCATCGGCGCATTCTTCCTCGGAAAGTTTGGTGAGCACCGAGCAGATCGCCATCATCATGGTGAAGTAGCCCATCATGTACGAGCGCAGGCGCGAAGACTCAACATCGCCGTACAGATGGAACGACTCCATCATAATGCGCGTAACGCGGAACTGCTGGTCCAGACGCTTGACCATCGTAGCCTCGTTGACACTCTGGCCCTCGCGGCCAATGAAGTAACGGTAGAGGTCGATATCGGCGTAGTACATGGTCTTGCAGCGCGGCAGCGGCACGTATGCGTAGATGTTGTCCACGTAGAAGGTGTGCGGCGGCATGGGCAGGTTAGACTCGCGCAGCACATCCGTGCGATAGCACAGACTGTGCATAAGCAGATTCTGGTCCAGACGGAAGTGCCCGATCTGATCCCAGGTGAAAATCTTTTTACGCGGCAGGGCAAACTTGTAGCCAATAGCGGTATGCGTGCCCTCGTAGACTTTCTCGTACACGTAGTTGGAGATAAACAGATCGACGCGCTGGTCGCGCTCCTCGAAGCCGCGCAGGATCGACAGCATGGTCGAAAGGGCCGCGCCGTCGAGCCAGTCGTCGGAGTCTACGACCTTGTAGTACGTACCCTGCGCCTCTCGCAGGCCCGAAAGAACGGCGATACCGTGGCCGCCATTTTCCTGGTGCACCGCGCGGATGATACCGGGGTAACGCGCCTCCCACTCATCGGCCTTGGCGGCCGTCTCGTCCTTGGAGCCGTCGTCGACCACGATAATCTCGATATCGGTGGCGTAATTGCTTCCCTCCAGGATGGAGGTGATGCAATGGTCCATGTCCTTGGCGGCGTTATACGAGGGAATACCGAATGTTATGACTTTATGCATGGCAGGCGATAATCTCATCCGAAAGATCGAGGGCAGAATTGGTCACGGCGTCCATATCGTAGTAGCGATACTCGGCCAAGCGACCCACCGGGTGGAAGTTCGTCAGGTTCTGAACGCGCTCAAGATAGCGCTCATAGAGCTCGCGGTTCTCGGGCTCGAGAATGGCGTAGTACGGCGTCTCGCCCGAGCCGGGCGTATAGGCCTTGGAGTATTCCTTCATGATGGTGGTCTTGCCGGGCAGGACCTGACCAGTCATGTTCTTGAACTCGGTGATGCGCGTGTAGTCCTCGCTCGTGGTGTAGTTGACGGTGCCCACGGGTTGGAACTGATCCATATCGAGCGTCTCGAACTTCATATCGAGCGTGCGGTACGGCAGAGCACCCAGGTCGAGATTGAACAGCTCATCGAGCGGACCGGTGTAGACGATCTCGCCGCCATAGACCTTACCGTCGACCTTGACGGTGGTCTCGTCAATCTCGAACAGATCGCGAGCGTCCACGTCGCAGAACACGTCGATCAGGTCGTGATCGAGCATATGCTCGAACAGCGCAGTGTAACCGTCCTGCGGCATACCCTGGAAGGGGGCCTGCGGGAAGTAGCGATCGTCATCGCCCACAAAGACGGGAACGCGACCAGTGATCGAGGGATCGATCTGGTCGGGCGTCTGGCCCCACTGCTTCATGGTGTAATGCAAAAAGACGTTCTCGTAGACGTAATCGGCGACCTCGGCAAGATCCGGGTCGTTCTTCTTGCGCAGCTCCATGATGGGCACCTTGACGTCCTTGCCAAAGGTCTCCACAAGCTTCTGATACAGCTCCTCGCCGCGCTCATCGCCAAAAGCAAGCTTGAGGCTCGCGTGGTTGAAGGGCACGGGCATAAGGGTGCCGTTGATGTTGGCAAGCACCTTGTGCTGATAGTCCGTCCACTTGGTAAAGCGCGACAGGAAATTGTGCACGCGCTCGTTAAAGGTGTGATAGATATGCGGACCGTACTCGTGGATCAGGATTCCGACCTCGTCAGTGCAGTCATAGGCATTGCCCGCAATGTGGCTACGGCGCTCCAAAACGGCAACACGATAGCCGATGGTCTCGGCAAGACGGCGGGCGCAAACGGCACCGGCATATCCAGCACCGACGACAATCATGTCGTACGCGCCGGCGTTAAAGCCTTCAGGCAGGCCTGAGGTAATCTGCATCGATACTCCTTGTCAAAAGCCACGGGCTCGTTAGCTGGGCTTTTCTCGAACATTCTTCGAGACATATTTATCAGAGCGATTATAGCGCTAATGCGTCCTATAATGAGCTTGCCACACAAGGAAAGCTCAAGCACCGCGGCGTACATAATTGAAAGGTAAACCCGCTAGCAGCGGGTTTATTCGTGAACAGCCGGGCGCCTGGAGCTTAGCGAAACGCTTGCAAGGAGTAACATGAGCGATTTCCTAAACCGTATGAAGTCTGCCGCCAAGGCCGACCTTAAGACCATCGTCCTGCCCGAGGGCGAGGATCCGCGCACCATCGTCGCGGCCAACAAGATCATCGAGGAAGGCCTGGCCAACATCGTCATCCTGGGCGATCCCAACGAGATCAACGTTCCCGGCGCCACCGTCATCGACCCGCGCAATGCCGAGAAGCACGAGGAGTACGCACAGAAGTTTGCCGAGCTCCGCGCCAAGAAGGGCGTTACCATCGAGCAGGCTCGCGCCCAGGTGATGGACGCCACCTACTTTGGCACCATGATGGTCAAGATGGGCGACGCCGACGGCCTGGTCTCCGGCGCCTGCCACTCCACCGCCGACACCCTGCGCCCCGCGCTTCAGATCCTCAAGACCGCCCCGGGCACCAAGCTGGTCTCGGCCTTCTTCGTGATGTGCACCGACACCCCGCAGTTCGGCACGGACGGCACGCTGATCTTCGCCGACTGCGGCCTCAACATCAACCCGTCCTCCGACGAGCTCTCCGAGATCGCCATCGCCTCCGCTCACTCCTGGTCCACCTTCATGGGCAACGTTGAGCCGCACGTGGCCATGCTCTCCTACTCCACCATGGGCTCCGCCGGCGGCGAGGTCGCCAAGAAGGTCCAGGAGGCCGTGAAGTTCTGCAAGGAGAAGGCTCCCGAGCTCGCCATCGATGGCGACCTGCAGCTCGACGCCGCTATCGTCCCCACCGTCGCCCAGCTCAAGGCTCCCGGCTCCTCTGTCGCCGGCAAGGCCAACGTGCTCGTGTTCCCCGACCTCGAGGCCGGCAACATCGGCTACAAGCTGGTCCAGCGCTTCGCCGGCGCCGATGCCTACGGCCCCATCCTGCAGGGCATCGCCAAGCCGGTCAACGACCTGTCGCGCGGCTGCTCTGCCGACGACATCGTGGGTGTCGTGGCCATCACCGCCGTCCAGGCTCAGATGGCTGAGTAACGTACATATCCCCTCGGGACCCTACAGGGTAAAGCTCTGAAAACGTCCTCAGGCATGCGAGAAGCCCCGCTGCGCACTACGTGCGGCGGGGCTTCTCGCGCCTTGCGGATTGTTTTCAGAGCTTTACCCTGTAGGGTCCCTGCCGCTACGTGATGCTCAGGGAATCTGGGATGGACGGCGGCTTGGCTACGAGCTGGGGCTGCTAATCTGGATGGTTGGGTGCCGTCGCTGGGAGCGCAGGCGTTACTGGTGATGGTCACTTTGGGACCGAAATGTTGGCTGAGCTCGACGTCCGTCCAACCGGAAAGCGCGTCCCGGTTTGGAGGTGGATTATGGGATGCGATTTCCGCTTGGGGCCTGTTTGGGAAAGTGCGGGACGGAATTTTGCTTTATTGTGGGTCGTAGTTTCCGTAACGTACCTCAGCTGGAAAGCGTGTCCCGGAATTCGTGCTCTAAATGGGATGGAGTTCCCGTCGTCTGCCTGTCACCAAAAAGGCCTCCCGAGCTGTTGCTCAGGAGGCCTTTCTTCAATCGCAAGCGAACGCGTTAGTTGTTTCCGGTCAGACGCTCGACGTCGTGGGCGATCATGTATTCCTCGTCGGTGGGGATGACCATGACCGTGACGGAAGAGCCGGCGGCGCTGATGACCTGCGGGCCGTTACCCACGGCCTCGCGGTTCTTGTTGTTGTCGATGCGCACGCCCAGCCACTCAAAGCAGTCGCAGAAGGCCTTGCGGATCGACCAGTCGTTCTCGCCGATGCCGGCGGTAAAGGTGATGGTGTCCACGCCCGCCATGGAAGCGATCATGGAGCCGGCCTGCTGCATGGCCTTGTAGGCGAACATATCGAAGGCGAGCAGGCAGCGCTCGTCGCCCTCGGAGGCGCGCGTACGGATGTCACGGGCGTCGTTGGAGATGCCCGAGATGGCAAGCAGACCAGACTGCTTGTTCATCATGTCATCGACTTCCTGGTAGCTGTAGCCGCCCTCGCGCTGCAGGTAGCACACGGTAGCCGGGTCAATGGAACCACAACGGGTGCCCATCATCAGGCCGTCGAGCGGCGTGAGGCCCATCGTGGTATCGCGGCATACACCGTCCTCAATGGCGGCGAGCGAAGCGCCGTTGCCCAGATGACACGAAAGCAGACGGTGGCAGCGCGTGCCCAAAATCTCCTTGGCCATCATCCACTCGTAGCGGTGGCTCGTGCCGTGGGCGCCGTACTTGCGCACGTGATACTTATCGCACACGTCCTTGGGCAGCGCGTAGGTGTAGGCGACCTCGGGCATGGTCATGTGGAACGACGTATCGAAGACGGCCACGTTGGGCAGCTCCGGATATTTCTCGCGGCAATACTCAATTGCTGCGGCCTCACCGTAATTGTGCAGCGGGGCGAGCGGGGCCACCTCAAGGATCTTAGCCATGACCTCATCGTCGACGACCGCGGAATCATCGAAGTGCCAGCCACCCTGAACGATACGGTGGCCGATGCCATCGATCGTAAAGTCGGTCTTCTCGAGCTCCTCGAGCACGCGCGCAATGGCGCAGCGATGATCGGGAAAAGGAATCTCCTCGGTCTGCTTGGCACCACCGTTCTCGGAGTGGCCAAAGATGCCCATCTCCGAGCCGATACGCTCGCAGTTGCCCTTGGCGAAAACCTCGCGGGTATCGGTATCCAAAAGCTGATATTTAAGGCTCGAGCTGCCGGCGTTGACAACAAGTACGTTCATGAGACTCCTTCGTGATTACAGTACGGTCGGCAAACCTATAAGGCGGCCGTACCCTTAATAAGAAGTTATCAGAATCCAATAAATAACTATTAAACTCTTCGCCCAAAGAGCGTAAAAGGGGGCTGAACGGCACAAGGCCATCCAGTCCCCTCCTCTTGCATCAATTACTTACTGCTGACGATGCGCTCGACGTCGGAAGCGATCATAAACTCCTCGTCCGTGGGGATGACGAAGATCTTGACCTTGGAATCCTTGGCGGACAGGCACCAAGCGCCGTCGCCACGCAGGGCGTTGCGGGCGTGATCCATCTTGACGCCCATAAAGGCCAGACGGTCGGCCACGCCGGCGCGAACAGCCGGAGCGTGCTCGCCGATGCCGGCGGTGAAGACGAGCGTGTCCATGCCGCACATGGAGGTTGCCATCTCGGCGGCCTTGGCGGCAATCTTGTAGACAAACATATCGAAGGCGAGCTGAGCCTCGGGATCGCCAGCAGCGGCGAGCTCCTCGACGTTGCGGCAGTCGTTGGTCTTGCCGCCGGTCACAGCCATGAGGCCGGACTTCTTGTTCATCATCTCGTCAACCTCGTCGAAGGTGTAGCCACCCTCGCGCTGCAGGTAGCACACGGTAGCCGGGTCGATGGAACCGCAGCGGGTGCCCATCATGACGCCGTCGAGCGGGGTAAGGCCCATGGTGGTGTCCATGCACTTGCCGTCCTCGATAGCGCACAGGGAAGCGCCGGAGCCGATGTGGCACACGACGACCTTGCGGGCCTCGCCGTTGGTCATCTCGGCAACCTTCTTGGAGATGTAGCGGTAGCTGGTGCCGTGGGCGCCGTACTTACGGATGTGCAGTTTGTCGCAGACGTCCTTGGGCAGGGCGTAGGTCTTGGCGACCTCGGGCATGTTGAAGTGGAAAGCGGTGTCGTAGACCGTGACGTTGGGCAGGTCGGGATACTGCTCCAGGCAGAACTCGATAACGTTGGCCTCGGGGTTGTTGTGCAGCGGGGCGAGTGGGGCGACCTCGCGGATCTTGGCAAGAACGTCCTCGTCGACGAGGGAGGAATCGCCAAAGTACCAACCGCCCTGAACGATGCGGTGGCCGATGCCCTCGATCTTGACGCCGTTGGCCTCGAGGTCCTTCAGGACGACCTCGATGGCGACCTTGTGGTCGGGGAACTCGATGTTCTCGGTCACCTTCTTGGAGCCGTTGGCAGCGTGGGTGAAGGTACCGCCGGTAAAGCAGACGCGCTCGCAGGAGCCCTTTGCGGACACCTTATGGGACTTGGTATCGATGACCTGATACTTAAGGGTCGAAGATCCTGCGTTGACGACCAGAACGTTCATGTGTCTCCCTACTAACAGGCGGTGTGGCGCCGCCAGGTTACATACGCTTCAATAATAAACCCAAACGCCCTCGCGCTCGGGTTTATTGCGTTGATATATAAGTTATCGATGCCTGGTCGCTCATGACCTTTGACTTGTAAGGCGAAATAGCGCGGGGACATACGCCAGAGAAGAAATCCCAAGCGCAACAAGCAGCACAACCCGAATACCCACAACGCTACTCAACACAGCGTTGAGCAGATAGAAAAGAACGGCACCCACCGCCACCATCTGGCTTTGAACCGAAATCAGTGAACAGCGCATCGAAGAATCGGCTGCTTTTTGAAAAATTGAGTATTTAATTGGAGCAAATAACGAGTACGCAACCGTCTGCAGCACATAGAACACGGGCAGCAAATTAGCCGGAGTAAGGGGAATCAAAAACAAAGCTGTCAGGAAAAGACGCACGATGCCGCAAATACGCGCAAAGCGGCCCTTGTCGACATGAGCAATCGCACAGGGCACAATAAACCCTATGGAGGCGGAGACAAAGAGCTGGACCGCAATGGTCACACCCGAAGCGACGGCATTCATTCCGCGACCCGCAAGCAGCAGTGAGAAAAAGTCTTCAAGAGCGACGAAAGCAAATGCCTGGGAACAATCCATGATGAACGCCGAGCGAAGAATGCTATTACCCGCAATAGCGGCCCTGATCATCTTCGGGTTAATTCTACGCCCGGGTATTGCAGCAGCGCCCCCGCTTCGCCCCTCAGGAATACAGGCAACAGCAACCAACGTCAACGCCATTGCAACGATATCGATCGAAAGACCGATGAGATACGCGCTGGCAGACGAGATGAAGCCGCCCACACAAGCGGAAAGGGCATATGCCGCATAGAAGACAAAACGCTCAACTACATTTAGTTCCACGAGCTGGTCCCGAGAGACGCTGTCGATGTAAATCGCTTCAATGGACCCGCTCACGCATGCAACGGCAAAACCTTTGAGAGCAAACGCGCCGATTAAAAGCAGAGGAGATCGGACGAGAAGCAAGGCGGCGTAGTACCCAAGCATTCCCATGATGCCAACGAGGCCGCTCGCCTTTCGTCCAAACCTGTCTGCAATATAGCCAGTAGGAACCTCAAGAATGAACTTGCTCACTTGGTATGCAATCATCATGCCAGAAATCGCAACCATCGAGAATCCGACGAACTCAAGGTAAACCGTCAGAAAATACAAAATGGTGCTGAAGTTCGACAGGAAAACAAACGCCATATACAGCCAAACTGTATGGTTTTTCATACTCCTCCAAAGACCGATTATCCGAACCGGGGTCTCGAAAAGCATGAAGGCAATGCCGTCAGCTATGCGTTACAAAGCGTCAATATCCATTTGACGGAACGAAGCAGTAGTCTCAAGAAGCGAGATGGCGCAATAGGTGAAGAAATACCGTCTGATGCCGATCTGTCCAGGCATTTTGCCGGTAGCAAAAGTAGATAGGCAGAGTTACGTCACGCGATCCTTCAATGGAACACTCGCTCACTTCTGATCCATCCGATGCGAGAGAAGAGCCTGCCAAGCTCAGTATCAATCCCCCCGCTTGAAGAAACTCAACCTGAGCCCTGCTTCCGTATTCAACATCACGGAAGCGGAAATTAACGAGCTGAGCTTCGGGGCATTGGTTGATTGCACTGAGACAGGGCGACAAATTAATTGGAACAGCGAGCCTGCCGCCCAGTAGCTCACGAATGGTCATAGCGTCCACAGATTGATGGCCCGCCGGGCACGAAAGAACCTTGAGCTCCTTTTCACCCAAGTATTTCGAAGAAAGGGCGCTGTCCCGTGGTTCTTCAAATGAGATGGCTGCATCCGAAATACCAAGCATGAGCGACTCAAAACATGTTGCAGTTGGCTGATGCCACACATCGAGGTGGATCTGAGGATGCAAGCGCTCAAACGAGTCATACCAGTTTTCAACAAAAAGGCGCCCCCGTCCATGAAGGCAAGGGGCGTAAAGACGAAAGTGGCCGTCGGGCGAAACGCCATCGCCCCTCGATTGAGCGTACTTTTTGAGATCGTCGACTTGCGCTAGGATCACGCGTGCACGACGCGCAAATTCTCTGCCCGCCGGAGACAAAACAGCCTCCCCCGCCGATCGGTCGAGCAAAACAATCTGATACTCAGATTCCAACTTCTTAATTGCCGACGAAACGGCCTGTGGACTCACATGGACGGCGCGAGCAGCCTTGCGCACGCCGCCATAGCTCGCTACCGCTTGAAGGTATTCGAGTTGAGAAAGCTGCATAGATTACTCCAAAGGCAGCCAAGGCGACGGACTGCGCGCCCTCAGATGAGGTTCTCGCCCAGGTTCTTGCCGCCGAGGACGTGCATGTGGAAGTGCATAACGGTCTGGCCGGCGTTGACGCCCTTGTTGGAGATGACGCGGAAACCGTCCTCCAGACCCTTGGCCTTGGCGACCTCCTGGATGGCGTGAGCCATGGCGCCCATGGTCTCGGCAGGCACGTTGTCGGCGATGTCGCTGTAGTGCTTCTTGGGGATCACGAGCGTATGGACCGGCGCCTGGGGGTTAAGGTCGTCGAACGCGATGACCTGGTCGTCCTCATAGACAACGGTCGAGGGGATCTCGTGGTTAGCGATTTTGCAGAAGATGCAATCACACATAGCTGGTTCCTTTCTAGTGACAACGCAAAAAGTCATGTTGTTCAGTGAAACACCAAAACAGTTTAGCCCACTTCAAAGATCCCAATTGAGCGAAATCTATTCCTCGGCAATCGCAATGGCCAGAGGGTTTCATCCATCCATATGCTCTCACCTATTTTGAGCGTTTGACCTCGGGAACGATCAACACCGGAAGGACGGATAGACCGTAAAGCAGAGTAATAAGCATCATTTGTTTGTCGTAATCTGAACCGGAAATAGCCGCAATCCCAATAGGAAGCATATAAGAGCCCAAAAGGCTAACTTCGGCCATAATGCCGCCAGCGCTGCCAGCATAACGAGTGCCGATTTCAACAAATGAAACTGGCAGAGCTTGAACAACTGGACCCATCATGCTCGTAACGATGCCGCACACTGCAAGCAATACCCCCATGGACTTTAAGCCCGAGGCAAACCACGCAACCGCAATTGAAATGGAACCAAGAAGCCCGACAATCACAAGATACGGTCGCGTAAGGCGGCATTTGCCGTAAAGAATCGGAGCAATCAAGCAACCGACAATCCCAGCAGCGGTTGTCAGCGCCGCCATTTCGCCGGCCGTCGAGGCATCGGTGCCTCGCACAAGCTCAAGAGCCTGAGGCAGCACACCAGAAAAGGCGGTCGTGGCAGCAAGTGAGAAAGCGGCGCAAATCGCGCAAA
Organism: uncultured Collinsella sp.; assembly: GCA_934643145.1. Taxonomy (GTDB): domain Bacteria; phylum Actinomycetota; class Coriobacteriia; order Coriobacteriales; family Coriobacteriaceae; genus Collinsella. The sequence goes on from CAKUBM010000006.1 coordinate 46,625, forward strand.
GCCAAACGTTGCGCGAGCGAAATGCAGTCAAAAGTGCTTGGTCGTGCTCAATGCCATCAGGAATAAGTGAGTCATTCTGCACGTTCCTACCAAATATGCCCCAGAAGATAGTCAGAACGGCCAACAACCCTTCTGCAGCTGTATAGCCCATTAGCACGGAAGGCATAAACGCCGATGACGCCTGGGCCGCCGCGATGCCAAAGCAAGTCGCCGCATAGTAAATGCCCATCGCAACATCCGTCTTATCTGCAAACCAAAGTCCAAGCGTCTTTGCATTATTGGCAGTCAATGCCGCCATCCCCACGCCGATGCAAAACATCGAGACAAGTTGAGCAGGATAGTTCGATAGGGTGAAAATTCTGATAGCGCCGCCGACTAAAGAAACACAGAACCCGCCAAGTATCACTACTTTGGGCCCAAGTCTATCTCCAAGTGATCCGAACGGGAGACTAAAGAAAACGGCCGCAAGCATTGGCGCCAGAAAGAGAGATGAGAATCCGACAGGGTCGATATTCATCTGAGGTATGATGACCGTGGCATAGGCAGCGACCTGATACTGCATGAAGTTGCCCAAAAAACAGAGACCACACGTCAACAGCAATATTAACCAGCGGTAACCACTCGAAGCCCGCTTTTGCTCAACTTTGTGCGCAACTTCGCACGCTTCACCATCCATTGCACCAACCTCACATTAAAAATGGTCGCGACCCCCATATCAACTGGAGGTCGCGACCAGGCAAAACACCGATTAATTATAATTCAGAAGTCTCAGGCATCTCGGCTTTTGCCGCCGCACCAGTCTCGGGCAACATCGCAATAGGCAAAACGCTCGCAAGGAAAAGAATCGATTCGATCGTAAAGTTCAACGTCCAATTGTCACCAGAAATAGACGAAACAATAACGGGAACAAAATAGGAGCAGAGAAGGCCGACAGTACCGATTATTCCACCAGCGCTACCGGCATATTTCGCGCCAATCTCAGGAAGATCAGGAGTCATTGCCTGAATAATGGGGCCAGAAAGAGCGGTCATAAAACCATTGAGGACGAGAGCAACCCACATGACAGTGCCAAGCGGCAAAAACCAGTTTGCAACCATTACAACGGCGGCAATCACCGTGGTTACAATGAGAAACGGTTTATTCTTACCGAGCTTGAGGACGGCAGCCGGTCCCGCAAAACAAGCAAAGAAGCTACCAACTGTAATAATTGCTGCCATAGATCCAGCGGTGGCAGTATCAACGCCGCGAACGAGCTCAAGCGCAGACGGCAGAATTGCACAATATGCCGTGGTTGAAGCGAGGGTAAGACCATAAGCCAAGGCAATGCACCAAACGCCGCGCGACTTAGCGGCAATCTTAATGTACTTCATAACCGGCTCGGGCTCGGGCATGGGCTCGCCCTCCGGGACGTTCCTCATAAAGAAGATCCACAGCGCAGCAGTTACAGCTTCGGCAATAGCAGCGACCAGATAAGACACGTCAAGCGTAGGAAAATAAGTGCTGAATGCCTGGGCTATCACGATGGACACACATGAAGCAGCATAGAAAACTCCCACGGCAAGGGAGGTCTGCTGTTTAAACCAGGAACCCAGCACCTTTGCCAGATTGGCATTGAGCGCCGCAATGCCAAAGCCGATCATAAACATCGAAACGATCTGCACGGTAAAGTCATTAATCATGAAATAACGCAGAAAGCCGCCTACAGCAGAAAGCACCATGCCAATTGACACGACAAGCTTAACGCCGTAGCGATCAGCAAGAGATCCTGCAGGAATCGACAAAAACACAGCGGTGAGCATCGGCATCAACATGAGATTGGTAAGCCCACCGGCATCGATGCCGAGAGTCGTCATCACGACGACACCCCATGCTGAAACCTGATATTGCATGAAGTTTGCCATGAAGCAAATGAGGCAAACTACGAATAAGATCATCCACCGATAACCCGATAGCTTTTCTTCTTGAGCCATTTCTTTCTCCTTACGCAGGGATAGTTCAAGCTGAATTCAATGGGGCTAATTAGCCCACTCCATTGCGGTTTCTTTCACTAATCGTTGAGTAGTACCTCGTACATAGGACGGAACACCGAATCTTCTTTGGCATGCAGCGAATGCACCGGCTTCCACTCGTTTTCGTCAATTACCATATGAATGTGGTTCTCAGCGGTATAGGGGTCCCATGGTGCCTTGCCCTCAACAAACGGTTTGCCCGTCTTCGCAAAGCTGAACCACGCATCGTTCATTTCATCCGCGAGATGCGCTGGAGGATTGTCACCCGTAAACATCAGACCACTCGCGGTATCAAGATTCTTGAAAACGAACGGCACCTCGATTGCGTGGCAAGAACCCATTCCCTCGACACGAGATTTATAACGGAACAAATAGTTGTACACGGGCTTAAACGCCGACTGCTCTTCAGCCATAAGGTCGGTGCCGACAAAGAAACCGGTTGAGTTCATAAAATTGGTGTAATTCTCGGCAAAATCGCGCTCAGGCCATGCCTCTCGATATGCCTGCTCCCAGTAATCAATATCAATCTGATCATCAAAATGAATCGGGAATTGGCCGTGCCAGAATCCGGGAAGGTCATCGAAGTAGAAATGGAAATACGTAAACTCGTCCTCGGTACACCCAATCATAATATCGATATCCTTGGCTGCGCCCTCCGCCCAGGCCTTCATCGGCTTTTTAGGAAGGAAAGTACCGTCGCAAACCGGCGAGAAAATTAGCGACACTTCGTAAGTATGACGATCGCACCACACCTGCATGCCCTCAATGAGCTCGTCTGCCGACTTCGCCAAGAGATCTTGGGCGGTTTTGCATCCCATGATTTCGGCGAACTCCCGAGCAAAGTGCTCGCCGCGCTCACGGGTCTTATAAAGCTGGATAGGGCCGGATTCCAAAATCGCACGTTGGAAATACTTATTTGCCTCTGGCAAAATGGATAGAAGAGCCTGGCTGGAAGAACCTGCCGACTCACCGAAAAGCGTAACGCAATTGGGGTCACCGCCGAAGGCGGAAATATTCTCATGCACCCACTCGAGCGCGCGGATTTGATCAAGAATGGCAAGATAACCAGCCTCTTTGTAATCCTCCCCACCCGGCAGGCAATCGAGCAGCAGCGATCCAAACAAGTTCAGACGGTAGTTAATCGAAACAATAACGACATCCTTCGCTGCCGCAAAATTGGAGCCGTTATATAGCGGGTCGGCAGATCCGCCTGAGAAGTAGGCACCTCCATGGATATACACCATGACAGGAAGGTTCTTGCGCTCGTGTCCCCTGACCCACACGTTAAGGCTCAGGCAATCCTCCCCCTGCTCATGAAGCGAAGCGAGTTCGACTTCATCGATAAACTGCCTGGCAGAATGCCCGAATTCCACGCATTCAATTTCCTCATCGGAATCGTCAAGGCGCTCGGGGGCACGCCAGCGAAGATCACCTACCGGTTGCTTTGCATAGGGGATGCCCAAAAATGCTTCAACCCCGTTATCGAGCGTCTTGCCCGAAACTATGCCCGTCCTAGTCTTGACCTTCATTGCTTGTCCTTCCTCACAATTAAGATGCTAGATCGATATGGTTTAAGCTAGCTGGCTTGAAGCCATCTTAAAATTTGGAGAAAGTCAAAGGTCAACGACGTGTTTCAATGGAATACCAACTGGAAACCAGGCGCTTAATACCGTTCACCTCGTCAAAACGACCGCTTGCCCGACAATGACGGTGTAACAAACATTAGAATAGCTCCAAGGTTTTGAGTGGCCCTAGGGCAGTCGGAAGGTGTGACATGGAACGCGAGTTTTCCCTTAATATCAAGCAGACGGCCGGCCTCTACGGCGTAAGCGCAGACACCCTTCGCTATTACGAGTCAATTGGTCTAGTTGCCCCAAAGCGCGGAGCGAATGCCTACCGTGAATACAGGAAGGACGATTTCGGCAGGCTTAACATCATCATGTCAATGCTCAACATGAATTACACGCTTAGCGAAATCAGGTCTTTCCTAGACAACCATTCACTCGAAACAAGCTTTGAGCTGTTCAGCAACGAACTTGACAGCATCGACGCAGCCATTGCAAAGCTATCGCAACGGCGCCGAAAGATCGAGCATTGCATGCAAAATATATCCATGTCGTTAAGAGCGCGCGAGGAGAAGCAATCGAGGGTGGTTCATAAGGGACCCCGAGGATATGTCATCGTAAGCGAAGACGAGCTAAGCGGCGACATAATTCCCTACGCCACCATTAAACGCATGAAAGAACTCGGGATGGAAATCGACTCGATACACACGGTTCCATGCTTCATCCTTGACCCATCGCACATGAGCACCGATGGCTGCTTAGTGGCAAAGAAAACATTGCTTTCGCTCGGATCAAGCGAAGATAAAGGATGTGAGTTTTTTCCGGAAGGCAACTATCTCTGCAGAACAACTGCTGGCCCAGCAGAAATAACACCAGCAGTATGGAGGGAGATGAACGAGTTCATGGCCCAGAATCACCTCACAGCAGCAGGTCCACTTCTAGAGTTCTGGTATGTAAGTGAGTACATATCTGATAATCAAGATGAATACTTACATACGCTTGAAATAATGGTCAAATCCAGTGAAAACGAGCAGCAATAACATCTGAGCAATTCATCCCAAATGGACTCGGAGACAAGCCCACCCATTTGGGATGTTTCTAACAGACCAGGGTAGTCTTTTTGGGACGGGGCTTTTTTGACTACTTTTCGCGAACGCAAGCGCTCGGCGAGCCGTCGCGCAAGGGTAGTCAAAAAAGCCCCGTCACAAAAAGACTACCCCAAAGTTGGCTGTGAGGTGGTTAGAACGAGAGGTTGTCGTCGGTGTTGGCGGCTTCGCCGTCGGCGAGCACGTCGTTGCCGTCGACATCCTTAAGGAGCACCGAGACCTTCTGCTCGGCATCGGCCAGGCGGGTACGCAGGCTCTTGAGGAGCTCGACGCCGCGGGTGTAGCTCTCGAGCGACTCCTCGAGTTCCATGTCGCCCGACTCCAGGCTGCGGATAATGAGCTCCAGCTCCTGCGAGGCCTGCTTGTACGTAAGCTGCTCGACCGGGGTCTTCTCTGCCATATCTGTTTCCTTTCCTAAAGGTCTATCACCATAAAACGCGGTTTACTCAACCGTATCGACGGTTGCTGCCACGTTACCATCCGCCATACGCACGCGGATGGCGTCACCGGGCTTAAAAGTCTTAGCGCTCGTAGCCACGCCGCCATCGCTGTATGCGATGGAGTAGCCGCGGGCAAGCACCTTGAGCGGTGACAGGGCATCGAGCGAGGCCGCTGCGCGACCCAAGTCGGACGCGGGTTTGCTCAACATCGTGCGTCCCTGATGCTCCAGACGGGAACTCGCGAGCGTAAGCGCATGGCGCTTGCCATCGAGCCCCGAGGTGCTTGCGACCAAGCGCTCGGGCAGGCGCTCGAAGTTGGAGCGGAAGGCACCGACCGAGCGCGCAATGGCGCCCGACAGGCGATCGGCCGTCAGGGCAAGCTCCGACTCGCGACGCTCGACCATAAACGTGGGGTCGTTGAGGCACGGGCGGCATGCAGCTGCATCGAGCGCATCGCCCAAGCGTGCCGTATAGGTATCCCAGGCACGCCGACCGCGCTGATCGAGCATCTCCAGATCGACTTGATCCGACCCGATCATCGATGACATCGCAGCGCCCAGACGCTGATGGCGCGTCTCGAGCACGTCGGCCAGCTCTGTCATGGCTGGCGCCACGGATTCTGCAGCCGCCGTTGGCGTGGAGGCACGACGGTCGCTCACCATGTCGCAGATCGAGGTATCGGGCTCATGGCCAATACCCGTCACCACAGGCACGGGACAGGCCGCCACTGCACGGGCAAGCTCCTCGTCGTTAAAGGTCATGAGGTCCTCGAAGGAACCGCCGCCACGCACGAGCAAGATGCAGTCGGGAGCCGGCGTGATGGAAGCGGCGCGACGCAAGCCCTCAATGAGCTCTGCCGGCGCACCTTCGCCTTGCACCTTGGCGCCCACGCAGACAAGCTCGACAAGCGGGTTGCGACGGCGCAGTGTGCGCTTGACGTCGTCGATCACGGCGCCCGAAAGCGAGGTGACGACCGCCACGCGCGAGCAAAACACCGGAATGCGACGCTTGCAGGACTCGTCCATCAGCCCCTCGCGGCGCAGCTTCTCGGCCAACTGTGCCACCTGTTGACGCAGCAGGCCCTCCCCCGCCAGCGAGAACGAACGGGCGACAAAGCTCATACGGCCCGTGGGCTTATAGAGATTGAAGCTGCCCTTAAAGCTCACCTGCATACCGTCGCGCAAGTCGAAGGTGCGCTTAAGATAGGCACCCTTCCAGATGATGCAATCGACGGCAGCCGAGTCGTCCTTGATCTGGAAGTAGCAGTGGCCGCTTCGGGCATTGGGGCCACGAAAGCCGGTGACCTCGCCCAGGACGCTCAGCTGCGGAATGGCATCGAGCGCACCAGCGGCGATCTCCACCGCCTGGCTCACGCTGAGCTCTTTGCGCTCCTGCTCGTCCGAGCCGTCGAACTCGGCAGAAACGCTATTGCCGGTTAGATTCCAGCCTGCCACGCAGCCTCCTTTCGTCATTGTGTACACGGGCTCCAGCCCTGTGTAAATTCAAGTCCCACACATAGTACAGCGCCGCGGGGACACGAATCCCCGCGGCGCCCAGCGACCCAATTTGTTATCGGTTGGAGTTTCTGTTGTAGCGAGCCATAAGATAGAGCAGCTGAATAATCGAGGTGAGCGCCGCAGCCACATAGGTAAGCGCGGCGGCCGTCAGCACCTTCTTGGCACCGTTGACCTGTTTGGAGCTCATGCCCGACTGCTCGATATACGCCACGGCGCGGCGGCTGGCGTCAATCTCGACCGGCAGCGTAACCAGTTGGAACAGCACGCTAAACGAGAAGAAGACCAGCGCGAGGGTCGTGAGCCCGGCAATGTTCATAAACAAGCCCATGAGCAGCACGATCGTCCAGGTATTCTGGGTAAAGTTGACGACCGGCACGAGGGCGCTGCGCACCTTCATCATGGCGTAACCGCTTTGACGCTGGGCGGCATGGCCCGCCTCGTGGCAGGCGACGGCAACGCTTGCGACCGACCCGCCCGAACGGTTAGCGTCAGACAGATACAGGTTGTTGTCCTGCGGGTTGTAGTGGTCGGTGAGCTCGCCGGCAACGCCCTTGATGCCCACGGCGTTGCAACCGTTGGCATCGAGCATGCGGCGAGCGACCGTAGCGCCCGTGTCGCCGTCCGATCGTACCTTGGACCACGTCTTGTACGTCGAGTTGATATAGCTCTGTGCGGCAAGACCAAGCACCGTACAGACAAGAACAACCAGCAGGTACAGCGGGTCGATGCCAAAGCCGTATCCATAGTAATAAGGCATGCGAATTCCTCCGGATCGAGTTACACGTTGGAGGCATTCTACCCACTCAGGCGGTTAGGCTTCCCTACAGTAGCTCGATTTTGCCGTCTTTGACCGTCAACCCCATGTTGCCCGAAAGCAAATCGTCCAGGCGCGAGCCCACGAGCTCAAAGCGCCAGCCTTCGCGCAAGGGACTCTGCTCGGGATGCTCAATGTAGTCAGCCAGATCATCGCGCGAGGCAATGACTGAGGTTGCCACGCCCGAGCGCTCGGCAACCAGGCGGATGAGCGCGTACATCAGGTCCGTCACGCTCTCCAGCTCCGGCGAGATCTGACGGTGCCCGCGCACCATGAGCGGCAGGCGATCGTGCGGGCAGCTCGCGCCGCGCTTGATGGCCATGAGCGCGCCGTCCACGTCGCGCTCCCCCAGCTGATCGGTACCGCGAATGCTACGGAACTCCTCAACGCGCACGGGATTGCGCTTAACGAGTGCAAGCAGCGTGTCATCGGACATGACCCACTTGCGCGGGATGTTACGGCGCTCGGCGCGATCCTCGCGCCAGGCGGCGAGCTCGCGCGCGATGCCCAACTGGTGACGGCTGCACGAATTGATGCGTTTGACCTTACGGAACGCCTCGTGGCGATCGGCGCGATAGTGCGACTCGTCAGCCAGCGGGCGCAGCTCGTCGAGCACCCAGTCCACACGGCCCAGTTCGCGCAAGCGGCTCATCATCTCGGTATAGGCGACGATCAGGTACTTGACGTCATCGATCGCGTACTCAATCTGCTTATCGGTCAGCGGGCGACGCGACCAGTCGGTCAGCGACTCAGTCTTGGGCAATGAGACGCCGCAAAACGTCTGCACGAGCGCGCCGTAGGAAATCTGCTGACGTTCGCCCAAAAAGGCGGCGGCCACCTGCGTGTCAAAAATCGGACGCGGCAACACGCCTACGGTATGAAGCATAACTTCCATGTCCTGCGAGCAAGCATGGAACACCTTGGTTACGCTCTCATCGGCCATAAGCTCGGCGAGCGGCGACAGGTCGTCGATCACCAGGGGGTCGACCGCGACGCTCTCGGCAGGGGTGGCAATCTGGACCAGGCACAGACGCGGATGGAACGTGCGCTCGCGCAAAAACTCGGTATCGACGGCAATCGCGTCGAACTCGCGGGCGCGCTGGCAAAAGTCGAGTAGAGCCTGATGTGTGGAAATGTACATATCAACCCATCGAATAAGGTTAGGCCCGAAAAACACGGGTAGGATATCGGCATTGCCTTACAACTATACTCGGTTAGTCACAGAACGGGAACGTAAGTATGCGCTGCCTTATCATCCACAACCCGGCATCGGGCCCCAGCTCAGATGAAATCTTCGCATTCACGCACGCCCTCGCGCAGGGCGGCGACGAGGTCGTGATGCGCTTTATCGGCGACGGTATGGAGCCCGAAGACGCCGTGGCAGACGTGCGCGAGTTCGATCGCGTGGTGGTCTCGGGTGGCGACGGCACCGTCTCCAATGTGCTCGACCAGATGCGCGGATGCGGCGTCCCCACGCTCGTCTTTCCCTCCGGCACGGCCTGTCTGTTCTTCAACAACATCGGCAATGCCCCCGAGGCGGCGGCACTCGCCAAGGCCTGCCGCGCCGGCCGCACGGTCAAGGTCGACATGGGCGAGCTCTTTTGGCTCGACGAGGACGGCAACGAAAAGCGCCATGGTTTTATCATCATCGCCGGCTCGGGCTTCGACGCCGAGATCATGATGAAGGCCGCCCCCACCAAAAACGACATCGGCGAGATCGCCTACTTCCTGTCGGCGCTTGCCACGCCCAATCCCACGGTGGCGCACTTTACGATTGAGCATGACGGCATTGTCGAGGAGCTCGACGGCATCTGCTGCATGGCAGGCAACACCTCGGTCATCCAAAACGACATCAACCTGTTCCCAGACTGCCGCATGAACGACGGCATGGTCGACATCGCGGTCATCGAGCCCGTGCGCACCGTGCAGCTGCTGCCCACCGTGATCACCGCTGCGCTCGACCCCGCCGGCAAGGTGCTCGGTCGCCCACAGTTCAAGATCATCCAGACCAAGGAAGCTAAGATTACCTGTACACCGTCGCTGGGCATGCAGTTCGATGGCGAGATTATCTCCAGCAACTCCGGCGTCTTTGGCGCCCGCGCGCTTCCGCAATGCCTCGACCTCATCGTCGACGAATTCTCACCGCTTGGTAAATAGGAGGACCCCATGAACGACAATCCCCTGCTCGGCTTTATCGTCATTGTTCTGGCCATGCTCGTCGGCTATGCGATCAACGTGATCCACCGCCGGAAGAAATAATTCCACATTGGTATGATACTCATCCAATTATCGTCTCCCCCGCTGTTTATGCATTTGCCAAACAGCGGGGGATTTTTTCTTTGCGACCCAGCCATGTGCTTTATCAAGGTAGAGTAATTGCAGGGTGCCTTTATTTAACTAAAGCCACAAAATGAGTATTCTTATCCGCTTATCGCATATTTTAGAACGCTTATCGAGTATTTAATCAAAGTTGATGAATACTATTTCAACTTCCGATAGGCTAATAGGTGTATTTATTAGCTGGAATCTCGCACGGTTGTGCGGGGTTTCAACCGTTGGGAGGGATTATGAGGTTTACTCATCCTGTCAACACGCTCAAAAAGCTTGGCTGCGGCCTTGCATTTGGAGCTGCGGCCATTATGGCCATGCCGACTTCAGCGCTTGCCTGCACCCAGATTTACATGGGCAGCAAGCTCACGGCAGACGGCAACACGTACTACGGCCGCGCAGAAGACTTTGGTACGCGCTACCTCAAGCACTTTGGCATCGAGCCCGCGCACAAGGACGGCACCGAGTACACTTCGCTCGAGTCCGGCTTCGACTACAAGTCCAAGGGCGCAACCTACCGCTACACCTTCGTTCGCGACAACCCCTCGCAGTGGGAAGATCGCTATGACGCTTATTCCGAGGCCGGCATCAACGAGAAGGGCGTTTCCTGCTCTGCCACGCTGAGTACCTCCTACAACGAGAAGGCCGAGGAGGCCGACCCCATCACCGAGGAGACCGGTATCGGCGAGTATAGCTACGCCAGCGTCATCCTGGGCGAGAGCGCCACGGCACGCGAGGGCGTCGAACTCATCGGAAGCCTGATCGACGAGCAGGGGACCTGCGCCAACGACCAGGTCATCATCGCCGACAACAACGAGACCTGGCTGTTCGCCGCGCTTTCTGGCCATCAGTGGATCGCCATGAAGCTCACCGACGACATCGCCTCGGTCAACCCCAACATAGGCAACCTTAACTACGACATCGACCTCGACGACACCGAGAACTGCCTCCACTCCGAGGGCATTCAAACCATGCCCGAGGAAAAGGGCTTCGCCAAGTACTTCGAGGATGGCAAGCTCGACGTTGCCCAGACCTACGGAGAGGAAATTAGCGAGAAGGCCATGCATTCTTGGTCTCGCTATGTCCAGGGCCGCGATTACTTCATGGCTCCGCTTGCCGAGGGCACCGACTACGAGATCGTCAAGGACGAGCGCGAAGACGCTCGTGCCACGACTGGCGCCCTGGTCCACGAGCTGCAGCCGCTGTTCTTTACGCCCGGCAAGTCCGACTGGAACACCTTTGAGATGATCCGTTCCTTCGCCGCTCGCGGCGAGAACGTCGCCGGCCTCAACGCCAACACCGACGGCGCCTATGCCATCGGCTCTAACCGCAACACCGAGATTCACACTTTCCAGATCCGTCAGGGCATGGACCCCGAGATCGCGACCATTCAATGGGAGATGCTCTCCAACGCCGAGTTCTCCGTCGCCATCCCCCTCTACTCCGCACTGCTCACCGAGGTCAGCCCCTACTTCAGCGATCAAGATGTCTCCTTCGATCACTGCGAAGAGGAAGACGTCGTGAACAACGAGGAGCCCAAGAACTCCATCAACTACGTCCTCATGGACATCAACACGCTCGCCTATGAAAACCGCGACCACTGCGCCACCGGCGTCCGCGCCTATCTCGACGCTCTGCAGAAGGAGCTCATCGAGCAGAACCTGACCGTCGACGAGGCCATGCAGGCCGAAGAAGGCACCGAGGCCCGCACCGCCCTGGCCAACAAGGCCGGCAAGGCTGCAACCAAGAACACTTATGTTAAGTGCAAGGCCATGCTCGAGGAGATGCGCGACTATCTCCAGGAGGGCGACTTCTCCGAGGAGTTCGTCCCGAGTGACTACGATGCCGACAACGACTGCCTGGTCAAGTCCATCACCTACGCCGACGAGGCCCTTTCCGATGAGGACGTGGCCGAGCCCGAGGCCGAAGAGGAAGAGACCACCGAGGAGAAGTCCGAGGGCAACAACATGGCCGCCATGGCCGTTGGCGCCGTCGTCATCATCGGTGTCTGCGCCTACGTGATCTATCGTCGCAAGAAGGCCTAAGGCCCTCATGTCCTTGTCGAGTGGGCAAGGCAGCAATGGCAGCCTCGCCCACTCAGCCCGTCCTTTTGACCGGCGGGAAACCCGCCTGAAATCTTTTTAAAAAAGATTTCCCCGCACACACTTCGCTGTGCTATAGTGCAGCGCAACAGCAACTAGGTGCGACCGCGCCACGGCATCACGAAAGGAGCCACCAACATGAAGAACACGATGAAGTCTCTCAACAACTGGTGGTGGCGTGATGCGAATACGATCGGTCGACAGTGAGTCCCTCACGCCTATTTTTGCGCTCTAGGTGATTGGAAGGCCTCCGGTTTCGACCGGGGGCCTTTTTCTATCTCGAGCCCGATCGCATTCGCATCACGCGCCTCCGCTTTTCTCCTGCACTCCCCTTCCGAAAGGATTTTCACCATGTCTCAGAACACCACCGCCACCCAGCCCCGCACCGTCCAGGCCGCCGACCGCGGCAAACTCGATGTTCGCGCCCTCGTCCTGCTCGCCATTCTGCTTGCCGCCGGCTTTATCCTCAACTTCACCGTCGGCAAGGCCATCTCGGGTATCTCGGGCGGCATGATCAGCCCCGAGTTCATCATCTCGGCCTTCTGCCTCACCATCCTGGTCGTGCGCCCCAACATCGGTCAGGCGCTCGTCATCGGCCTTATCTCGGCCGCCGTGATCCAGATCACCACCACCTCGCCGTTCATCGATTTTGCCGCCGAGGGCATCGCCGCCATGCTCATGGCCGCCATCGTCAACGCCGCCGGCAAGAAGGGCCAGGTTAAGCCCGCTGTCGCTATTGTCGCCACCTTCGTGACCACCTTTGTCTCGGGCGTTATCTTCATGGTCATCAAGATGGCTATGCTCGGCGTGGTGGGCGAGCTCGCCGCCGCCATGCTGCCTGTCGTCGCCATGACCGCCGTCTTTAACGCCATCCTGGTCGGTGCCCTCTACCTGCCCATCCAGAAGGCTCTGAAACTCAACTAACCCGCTCGGCTTTACGAGCCACCCCATCTTGGCGTTCATTCGTCGCTCGCGTACCCAAGTACGCTTCGCTCCTCTTTCGCGCCAACCTGGGCCCCTCGTAAAGCCGTCTCCGTGCTCCATTATTCAAAATTAATCCCCTTTTCGATTTAACCCCTTTCGTGGGGGTCTAGGACACGCTTATCTCAAATCCCACCTTAAGGAGAACATCATGGCCACCAACACTCAGGCTCGTACCATTTCTGCCAACGCCGCTTCCGACAAAGGCATCCTCGACATCACCTCGCTCGTCCTGCTCGCCATCCTCCTTGCCGCCGGCTTTATCCTCAACATGACCGTCGGCAACGCTCTTGCCGCAACGGGTATTAAGCCGCAGTTCATCATTGCCGCCTATGCCCTGGCCATCGCACTCACGCAGGCAAGCTTTGCCCAGGCAGCCATCTTTGGCATCCTGTCGGCCGCCGTCATCCAGATCACCACGTCAATCCCCGGCCTCAACTTTGTCACCGAACTTGCCGGCGCGCTGACGATGGCGGCGCTCATCAAGTCCAACATCGGCGGTAGCAAACTCAACCCCTTCATCGCCGGCCTGCTCACCACCTTGGTCTCGGGTGCCCTCTTCGCCGTCCTGGGCACCGTCATCATGGGTGCCGCGCTGCCCACGGCGCTCGCCAAGGTGCCCATCGTGCTCGGCACTGCCGTCTTCAACGCCGTCGTGGTCCAGGCCCTCTTCTTCCCCCTGCGCAAGGTGCTCAACAAATAGCCTGATATGATGGACGGGGCCGCGCGCAAGCGGCCCCGTCACTAAAGACTGTCCCAAACAGCTAGCTTTTGGGGACGTTCTTAGACGATTAGTCATTTAAGAACGTCCCCAATGACTATGAAAGGTATCCATGAAAACGATCATCAACGTCGACGATGTCTCGTTCTCCTATGGTGCGCAGACCGAGCAGGCGCTTAAGCACATCTCGCTCGACGTGAACAAGGGAGATTTCATCGGCATCATCGGGCCCTCAGGCGCCGGCAAGTCCACGCTTGCTGCCTGCCTGTCGGGCGCCGTTCCCCACCACTACACCGGCACGTTCTTTGGGTCCGTCATGGTTGACGGCCGTGACACCTGCGAAGTCTCGCTCACCGACGTGTCGCAGATCGTCGGCAGCGTGCTGCAGGACATCGACACGCAGATGGTCGCCTCGGTCGTCGAGGACGAAATGCTCTTTGGCCTGGAGAACTTTGGCGTCCCCCACGATCAGATCGAGCAGCGTGTAAGCGAGACACTCGAGACGGTCGGCATCAGCGACCTGCGCGACCGCGAAATCGCCACCCTCTCGGGCGGGCAGAAGCAAAAGGTGGCCATCGCCGCCATCCTCGCCATGCGCCCCCGCGTACTGGTGCTCGATGAGCCCACCGCAGCACTCGACCCCGCCAGCTCCACGCTGGTCTTCGAGACCCTGCGCGAGGCAAACCGCGCACTCGACATCACCATCGTCGTCGTTGAGCAAAAGGTCGCCCTGCTCTCGGAGTACTGCAACCGCGTGCTCGTGCTCAACCATGGCGAAATCGCGCTACAGGGCGAGCCGCACGAGGTCTTCGCGCACACCGATGAGCTTCGCACCATTGGCGTCGACTGCCCCCGCGTCACACGCATCTTCAATAGCCTGGAGGCCGATGGTCTGGCAAGCGGCACCCCTTGCTTGGATGTCGACGAGGCCGAGCGCCTGATTTCGGGCATCGTCGACCCCGCGCACGCGGCCAGCGAAGCCCAGGCTCCCGCGGGCTCCCCGCACGCCCCGTCGTTGCGCCCTCATGCCAAGGACGCCGAACCCGTGCTCACCTTCGACCATGTTGAGTTTGCCTATCCCAACGGCGGTGCCGCCGTCCACGACCTCAACCTGACCCTCTACCCCGGCGAGCTCGTGGGCATTGTCGGCCAAAACGGCGCCGGCAAGACCACGCTCACCAAGCTGCTCACGGGCCTGCTTAAGCCCGCCTCGGGCAGCGTGCGCGTCACGGGCCTTGACACCGCCGCGGTTCCCACGAGTCGCATTGCCCGCGAGGTCGCAACGCTCTTCCAAAACCCCGACCGCCAGATCTGCAAGGACACCGTGCTCGACGAGGTCGCTTTTGGCCTGGAGCTTGCCGGCATCGACCGCGCCGAAGCCTTGCGCCGTGCCCAGCTCGTCATCGACCGCTTTGGCCTGCCCGCCGACGAGGCTCCCTTCTCGCTTTCGCGCGGCCAGCGACAAATGGTGGCGCTCGCCTCCGTCGTAGTGGTTGAGCCCAAGATTGTAGTGCTCGACGAGCCCACGAGCGGCCTTGACTACCGCGAGTGCATGACCGTCATGGAAACGGTGCGCACCATGGCCGAACGCGGCTGTGCCGTGATTATGGTCTGCCACGATATGGAAGTCGTTTCCGACTTTGCCGAGCGCATCGTTGTGATGGCCGACGGCCGCATCCTCGACCGCGGACGCACACACGAGCTGTTCTCGAATATCGAGCTCATGCAGCGTGCCTACGTGGAACCGCCCCAGGTCATTGAGCTCTCGCGCCGTTTGGCATCCTCCGTCTCTCCCGCTTTTGCGCAGGTGAGCGAGGTCACCGATATCGTTCGCATTACCAAGGAGATGGTCCGTCGTGGTTAACGTCATCGACTACATGCCGGGCGACACACTGCTGCACCGCCTGAACCCCGTCGTCAAGCTGGGCCTCGCTGCCTCCATCATCATAGGCATCTTCTTGTCCGACACCTATGTGGCGCTGCTGGGCTTTTTGGCACTCACCCTTGCGTTGGGCGCCTACGCCGGCGTCGTCGATCGCCTGTTCTCGCTGCTCAAGCTGCTGATTCCGCTCGCACTTATCATGTTGTTGCTCCAGCTGGCCTTTATGCGCGATGGCAACGTGATATGGGGCTTTATCACCGACACGGGGCTCATCACCGGATCAAAGGCCTGCCTGCGCCTGCTGGGTGTGGCATTGCCACTCATCCTCATGCTCATGGTGACCAAGCTCAACGACCTTGCCAACGCCTGCGTCGAGGTGCTGCACGTGCCGTATCGCTATGCCTTTACCTTTACCACGGCACTGCGCTTTGTGCCGGTGTTTGGCCAGGAGATGAACGCCATCATGGAGGCGCAGACCGCACGCGGCGTCGAGTACGACACCAAGAACCCCATCAAGAAGCTCAAGCTCATGCTGCCGCTGTGCGTACCGCTGCTTATCTCGAGCGTGGGCAAGACCGACGCCACCGCGCTTGCCGCCGAGCAGCGCGGCTTCTACCTGCGCACGCGCGCCAGCTCGTACAAGCGCTATCCCATCAAGGGTCTGGATATCGCCGTGCTCGCCATCAGCGTCGCCCTCATCATCCTGGGATTCCTGTTCTAGCAATCGCCAGCGGCAACCGGTACATGCAAAAGGCCTCGGCTCGCGCCAAACGAGCCGAGGCCTTTACTGTTTCCCCAGATAATACCTACCAAAATAAACCTGTCCCTTTTTGGCAGGTTGAGGGCTATTGGCGGTAGGGGGCGCCGCTGCGAATGATGGACTCGCGCACCAGGACGTCCATGGCGTCGAGGGTAATCTCGGGCATCTCGCGGTATTTCTGCAGCACCGAAAGCTCCGTGCAGGCCAGAATGACGCGATCGCAGCCGCTGCGGGCAAACTCCCACATCACGCGGTCGAACTTATCCATATCGGGCTCGCGTCCGGCCTTCACATCGTCGTAGATAAGCGACATCACATCGACCTGACGCTTCTCGCTGGGATAGACGACCTCGACGCCCGCCGCCTCACATTCGCGCCCATAGACGCCCGCGCCCACAGTTCCGTCGGTGCCCATGATGCCGATCTTGCGCACCGGCTCGGCCGGCATGCTCAGGTTAGGATCGAACTCGCACTCCCCCATCACCGCGCCCGCTAGGGCATAGCGCACCGACTCGCGCGGCATGTGGATAATCGGCACCTTCGTAAACGACTGAATCTGATCGTAAAAGTAGTGTGACGTGTTGCAGGGAATGGCGATATGCGCGCAGCCCAGCGACTCGAGCGCCTGGGCGCACTCCTTCATAGTCGCCAGCAGCTCGGCATGCTCGCCGGTCTTGATGGCCAGCGTGCGGTCGGGCATGGTCGACTTGGAAAGAACCGCCATGTCGATATGCTCCTGGTCGCACGTAGCCGCCGTATGGCGCACCACCTGGTCGTAGTAATACGACGTGGCCTCGGCGCCCATGCCGCCGATAACTCCCAGCTTTTCCATCGCCGCCTCCTTGGTGACGCCCGCGCAATTGCGCGTATCATACCCGCGCCCGCCCGATGTAAACCGGACGGGCGCCGCACTCATCTACTTGTAATACGTCTTGAACAGCTTAAAGTGGCGCAGTTTGGTGTGCCACATGCGCAGCCAGCGGTTAAAGACAAAGTCGCCCTTCATAAACGAGGGGTCGGCGCCCTTACCCTCCTTGGCCAGGCGATGTACCTTCGCGCGCAACTCGGGATCCTTGACGTACTTGTCGACGACACCCATGGGAACGACCATCCACAGCGCCTCGTCCTGCGCCGTCACAAACTCCGGCTCAAACGGGCGGTTGAACACATACTCATCCACCACATACTTGGCAACGTTAAAGCCGCTGTTGGTTACGTAGTAGTTGCTGCGGCCCTGGCGGGTGTTGAAGTCGAAGAACTTAAACGAGCCATCGCGCTCATCGTACTTAACGTCAAAGTTGGAATAGCCCACAAAGTGCAGGTCCTCGAGCAGCTTGCGGACGCCATCCATGAGCTCATCGTTGGGCTCAGTGATGATACAGGCGTGGTTACCGACGCCGTGGGGCTGATGCTCCTCGAGCAGCACGTGGCCCAAGCACATCATGCGCACCTTACCGTTGCGGTCGGAATAGCTGGTGAGCACGCGCATATACTCGTCGTTGCCGGGCACGCGATCCTGCAGGATCAAATCATCGGTGTAGCCGCTCGCATAGGAATCGCGGATAACCTGCTCCAGCTCGGCGCGATCGGCAATCTCATAAGCCTTCTTCTGGCCTTCAAACTCATGCTGCCACCACATGATGCCGTCGGACGGCTTCAGAATCATCGGGAACGGGAAGTCAATCTGGTCGAGCACCTCGGCCGGCGCCTCGCCTTGCGCGTTGAGCATCTGCGCAGTAAAGGTAAACGTATGCGGATACGGCACGCCATGCTTTTCGCACAGCTCGTAGAAGATCTCCTTCTTCTGGCACTGCTCGAGCATGCTGTAGGGCGCGTAGGGCGCGACGATGTTATCCGCCAGCTCATCGGCATCCTTTGCCTGAGCCACCAGGGCAACATAGTTATCGCCGCAGCCCATCAGGACAATCGTCTTATCGGCATGCGCCTGAGCAATGCCATTGACGATTTTGAGCATCACGGGCATGGTATCGATGTCGACGTTGGGCGTGTAGTCGATAATCTGGCTTCGATACGCAGGGCCCGTCTGGTACTTGCCAAAGACCAGACTCTTGACCTGATACTCCTCGTAGAAAGCGCGCGCCACCGAATAGGCGTTGATGTCGCCACCGAGCAGCACGGGAATGAACTCGCGCTCTGTTAATTGCAATGCCATGGAAACTTCCTATCATGAACTGCCCGCACAACGGGCGGTCTTAGTGCAACCGATTCATTCTAGCGTGCCAAACCGCCAGTGCCCAAAGTTCCACCGTATCTATGGCAATCGGAGGAGCAAACTCGGCGCAAAGACGGCACTCACCGCTGTACGACAACGGACAATGAACCTACCGTTGTTGTAGGATTCAACATATTGTCAATCTCATAAGCGAAAGGCGCACGCGTGCCCCAAGAACATCTGACCGACGACCCCATCCTTGACGCTGCAAAACGGGAGCTAGCGGAACGTACTCAGACAACCGCTCCCCTACGCACCGCCAGCAACGCCTACGAAGGACCCGCCCGCATCGTCTCGATTAACACGTCGGCGCACAAAGGCACACGCAAGTCGCCCGTCTCCGATGGGCACGATACCGTCATTGAACAGTTTGGCCTCGCTTCCGATGCGCACGCCGGGCACTGGCACCGCCAAGTCTCGTTTTTGGCCGCAGAATCAATCCAGACGGCACAGCATCGCGGGCTCGATGTGCGCGAAGGCGACTTTGGGGAGAATTTCACCACACAAGGCATCAACTTGCTTTCGCTCCCCTTGGGCACACAGCTCAAGATCGGCAACGATGTTCTGATCGAGATCAGCCAGATCGGCAAGGTCTGCCACACCCGCTGTGCTATCTACTATCTCGCCGGTGATTGCATCTTTCCCCACGAGGGCATTTTCGGTGTGGTGCTTCGAGGCGGAGAGGTGCATGTCGGAGACGGTATCCAAACAGTCAAGCTCGGCGACGGCACGTGTTCCTTCACCCCAGCCGAGGCGCTCGAAGAAGTTGAGCAGGCTCGCCGCGAGGGAACCCTATAGGTGCAAAACCCCATGTTGGAGTAGCTCTTAAGGCGTGAATCTGCGATCAGACAGAGTTCCGTAACGTTAAAGTTGAACTCTATGGTTTCTCAACAATTCACTATAACTGCAGGTCAAAGCCAAAGCCTCAAGTTCAACTTGACCCTTTGAAACCTTTAAGGTTCAAGTTGAGGTCGAAAGCAGTAGTAGAATACCGTTCGAACCATAACCTACGATTGATTGCAGAGGGATTGGATGCAGCATTCGAATCATCGCGTCGCAGCGCTCATCGCGTCGAAGCCGGCTCGTATCATCACGAGCGCCGCACTCGCTGTCGCACTGACTGCCACGCCGATGCTCTCCCCCGTTGCGGCGTATGCCGCCTCGCAGGCAACGCAGGATCAGCTTTCCGCCGCACAGCAAAAAATTGAAGCCGCCACGAGCGCCTACAACGATGCCCGCACCAAACTCGACGACCTGCAAAAGCAAATCGACTCCAATGAGGCGAGCATCGAGGAAATCGAGGCTAAGCTTCCCGAGCAGCAGGCCAAGGCAAGCTCCGCCATGCGCGATCTGTACAAGTACCAGAAGGGCACCAATCCCATCGTGAGCTTCCTGGTCAACGCGCAGAGCCTGGGTGAGTTCATCACCACCTGCAAATACACCAACCAGATCACGAGCTCGAGCGTCGACGAGATCGAAGAGCTCAACAACATGCAAACCGAACTCGAGCAGAACAAGGCCGAACTCCAGCAGGCCAAGTCCCAGCTTGAGGCAGAGCAGAAAAACGCCGAAGATGCGCTGGCACAGGCCCAGCAGCTCCGCAGCGAGGCGCAGGCAAAAGCCGAGCAGGAAAATGCCGCCGAGCTTGCCAAGCTTGAGGCCGACAAGGCCGCTGCCGCCGAGAAGCTCTCGGGCGAGGGAGTAAGCGGCAGCAATTCCAGCAGCCAGGCCACCAACACCAACACCACCATCGATACCACGGTGAACAACGCTAATACCGGTAACTCCGATTACGATACGTTCATCAACGAGTGGACGAGCCGCATCGACAATTATCTTGCCGGCTCCCCCATGGCAGGCCAGGGCTACAACTTTGCCGTCGCCGCTTGGAATACCGGCGTCGACCCCCGTTGGTCCCCCGCCATCGCCTGCATCGAGAGCACCAAGGGCACTTATTGCGCCAATTCCTACAACGCCTGGGGCTGGAGCGCTCGTGGCGGCGGTTGGCGCAGCTTTGGCAGCTGGAGCGAGGGCATCTCCGCTCATGTTGCCTACCTGGGCGCCAACTACGGCTCCACCCTTACCCCGGCAGCGGCCAAAAAGTACTGCCCGCCCACGTGGCAGGACTGGTACAACAAGGTCGCCGCTCAGATGAACCGCATCTAGGTGCAACTGCAAAGGGCCCCAATGGGGCCCTTTTCTTTTAGGTAGCGGAGGTATCGACGACGCCGGTCGCATTGGCAACCGTGACTATGACGATCATGCATAGGAGCAGCACACTCAATGCCTTGAGCCAGAGTTTCGCGAGTTTCTTGCCGCGATAGCTGTCGAGCAGTGCGAATCGCCGACGAAGACGGCGCTTATCGAGCAGCGCAAAATGCATAAGCACCATAAGGCCATCGACAAAGAAAAAATACTCGATTATGAGAAGCCACGTCGGGTAGCTTTGGTTTGCTCCCGTGGGGCGAAAGACAGCAAAGTGACTTCCGGCAAAGAACACAAGTAGCGAGAAGCAGACAAGCGTATTCCAAATGCGCCCCAGAGACTCCGGAACGCGAGAGAGCAGACCGCATGCAGCGGAGGCGGCAGACCCAGGAAGCCCTGCGGGGTTCTGGGGCCCTTGGGGCGTCAGCTCCGCCTCCGATGCCGGAGTACGGACAGGCGCAGGCGCAGGAGGCCGCACGGGGCGGCTCAGATCATATGCCGTGCGCGTCGCCCGTCCCAACGCTTCCGCACTCGCAAAACGCTTGGCCGGGTCGAGCGCCATCGACATGCAGACGGCATCGGCAAGTGGGGTGGGAATGCCACGCGCCTCGCATTGCTCGCGCATGTCGAGCCCTGGTTTAGGGTCGACTCCCGTCAAGCAGAAGAACAACAGGGCGCCCAGTGCGTAGACGTCGCTGCGCACGCTCGTCTGCCCAAACCCATACTGCTCGGGTGGCGCATAGGGTCGCGTGCCGAACTTGACGGTGTCGGCATCGGCGCCAGCGCGCCACACGCGCGCGATCCCCAAGTCAATAATCACCAGCGACGAAAACGTCAGGCCGTCATCAGGCGTATAGTTGGCACCTGTCACGATGATATTCGACGGCTTGAGGTCGCGATGGATCACCGGCGCCGACGTCTCCCCCGCCATTGCAAAACCGGCGTGGAGCTCGCCCACGGCATCGCATAGGGCAGGATACAATTCACGCGCATAATCGGGGGTGGCTCCCAGACAGTCCACCAGCACCCCGAGCGTCTCCCCTTCGATGTATTCCATAACCACGTTGAGCTCGTCGCCCACACGACGACAATCGACGATTCTGGGCAGGTGCTCAAAACGCCTGCCCGCCCGCTGAGCGGCAAACAGACGCTCGTATGCCCCTCCGATTTGAGCCGAAGCATCGATACGTTTACGGACAAAGGGGCCGAGCGAGCCACCGCCGGTTCCTTCAAAGTACACGAGCTCGGTTGTTTCAACGGACGAGCGCTTAAGTACACGCTCCACGCGATAGCTGTCGTCGCGATCGAGCGACGCCAGGTGCTCGGCAAGCGCTGCGGTCAGCTCGTCATCGGAATATGTTGGGGTCTGAGTATCCATAGCCTCCATCATAGCGCAGGGCGCAGACACCCCATGGCATCTGTGCCCCGTTCGTTTACATCGTTGTTCGGCAGCTCCGCCGGCTCAGATATCAGCCGCTAACTTACCGTCTCCTCGCCAAAGCGATACAACTCCTCGTTGACCTTTTGGAGGCTGCACCCACGATCGATGCAAAAGATGATAATCGCATCGCGGCGATCCTTGCAGTTAAGGACGCTTACCCCGGCAGCCGTCAGCGCACGGTTGGTCTCTTTGAGCGTCAGCGCCATCGCAAAGGCAATCTGCAGCACCTTATTGCGACTCGGATGACGCGCACCGGTAAAAATCTGATAGCCAAAGGTCTCATTGAGATCGGCCATACGAACCACGCGCGAGCGCTCCAAGCCCTTTTCCTGCAGTAGCCGCTTCAGGTAGTCCGAAAGCGACGGGGCGGCAAAGTCGTGCTCCCTGATATAGCCATCGATGTTCGGCGCATCGAGAAGCTCATTGAGCAACTCCTCGGTCAGCTTTTTATCGGGCATACGACTTCACCTCCCCCCCCCCCAGTGCATGTAACATGCTAGAAACCGCTTACGTCCGAACGCTCCCAGCTAGCAACCTGGTCGGGAGACACCGTACCCAGCGCCTCGAACTTCCAGGAGCCGCCCGCCTTCAGATGATTGGTGTTTGCAAGAGCCGTTCCAACCTGGTTGCCATCGGCATCATACAGAACATACTCAATTTGAATGTAGCTCTTTTCCTTGTCCGTGTTATTGGTCAGCGTGCCCGTGATCTTATAGGCAAACTGACTGGAGGTGTCTTCAGCCTCGTCAGCAATGGTATACGGTTCTTGCGGTTCTTTTTGCTCCTCAGCCTGCTGTGTCGCCTCGGCAGGTTTTGCCGAATCGCTCGCAGACGAATCGGTTGAATTGCCACCCATAGAGCCCACGGCACCGACGATAACCAGCACCACGATGACGCCTAGGACAATCTTGCCGATCGGCTTCTTTCCCTCTTTTGCCATTATTCATCCTTCCTACGATCCGGCTACCGTGCCGGCACACAGCACATCGTAGAAAGGATTGAACTTGAATTCATTAGCTGAGAGCTAAGGTTGCGGTAAACGGCCAATGCAGCTATCCAGACGCCGAGCAAACGCACTTTGCGTGACCATCTGCTGGCAGCGCATCAACCCACCGTGACGGATTTCCCGATAAAGGCACTGATCATCATTAGGACAAAGAACACCAGGTAGCTGATGCTCAATAGGTACGCAATGATCAGGAAGACGACCCAGCCGACATTGGTCTTACCGTCGGCGCGGCGCTGCTCGCGAGAACGGCACAGCCAGACCGTCACGCCAATGGCCGCAATCAGCAACACGAGTGCCGCCGCTGCCACCCCGGCAAGCGCAAACATCACGCCAATGCTCACAGCAATAACCGGAAGCAGTAGCAAGCCACACCCGCATCCACCCGGGCTATATACGGCAGACTGTCGGCGTCGTTCCATCGTCACTCCAAGCCAAGCAATCGTTTGTAGACATCGAGGCCCTTGAGTAGGATTTCCTCGTCGAAGAGCATGTTATCGGTATGTAGAGCGCTTGTGGCATAGGCTGGGCAGCCATCAGCGTCGATCGGGTTGCCTTGGTCCTCTGGCACGCCCGTGCCCAGCAAGAAGAACACGCCCGGCAGATGGCGCTGATAGAACGCGAAATCCTCGGCGATTAGCAGCGGCTCGTCCACAAGTTGTAGCTCGGACAAGGCAGGCGCGATATGGGCGAACAGCTCGGGGTCGTTATCGACCGGCGGATAGCCCTCGGCAAAGTCGAGATCGTACGTGCAGCCCGTTGCGGCACAGGCATCGTCCAGCACGCGACGCACGCCCTCGCGCGCGCGGTCGAACATGTCGTCCGTAAACACACGCAGGCTTCCGGCCACATGGGCCTCCCCCGCCACCGCATTGCAGACGGTGCCTGCCTGCAGCAGGCCGAACTTGCCAATGCAGGGCTCATCGGCACCCAGGTCATCCATCAGTTCGCGCTCGGCAACCAAGAACTTGGCAGCTGCCAGCGCCGCATCATGCGACTCCTCGACCGGAACGCCATAGGTCTTAGCGATATGGATGCTCGTCCCGTGAATATGAATGTGCGTCTCGCTCGAACGCGCCAGCAGCGGACCGGAACAACTCGCCAACGTGCCGGCAGGCAGATCGGGCCACACATGGAAACCAAAAATGCGGTCGGCCCCATAGCGCTCGAACACACCACTCTCGCATACCGTCTTGGCACCACCGGTCGTCTCCTCGGCCGGCTGGAACACAAAGAGAACGTTGCGCCTAATGGCGCCCGGCTGTTCGCGAATCGTACGGTCGACATACGTCGCGGCGGCAAGTGCCATGGCCATGTGTCCGTCATGTCCGCAAGCGTGCATCTTGCCAGGATGGGTCGAAGCGAACGCTGCCCCCGTTGTCTCGGCAATGGGCAGCGCATCCATATCGGCGCGAATCGCCGCGGCATGCGCGGCACCAACGCCAGCGTCGAAGAAAGCGCAGACGCAGCTGGGGCACGGATGGGTCACCTCGCAGGCGAGCGGAGCGAGCACGCCCTCGATATAGGCGATGGTTTGCGGAAGATCGAAGTCGAGCTCCGGAATGCGGTGCAAGTCGCGACGATAACGACGGAGTTCTTGGAGCTCGGTCATAGGGATTCCTTTCATGGGACGACTCGGTTGACACCTATTGTGACGCAGGATTGTGGCACCCTTGTTTCTAGCATGATGCTGCATTTTTTAAACGTTATATACGAATACTCTTGTTTGGTAAAGTGCAACGTGGTAGGGTCTTTACCACTTGATAGAGGCGCGGGCACGAAGAGCCGCGGGCGAGTCGGCAGACTTTGACCCTGCGGGGAGGCGAAACCCGCCGAACTGGGCATTTCGGGCACGAACAGCCTGGTGGGCCTACGGGAAACACCCGTAGGACTGTCTGCAGCAATGCGGGAGCGCTATCCGGACATTGGGTCCACGCTATGCGGATTCGATGCGCAGATGGCGCCGTCTGGATAGCGAGGTTTACGGGATATGGCATTGACCCCCAACGAGGCATATGCGGCCAAGCAGCCGTTTGTGGACAAGGAGACGCTCGAGCATATCGTCGAGCAGTTCCCCACGCCATTTCATCTATACGACGAGGCGGGCATCCGCCGCAACATGCAAGAAGTGCGCGACGCCTTCGCATGGAACCCGGGCTTTAAGGAATACTTTGCCGTCAAGGCCAATCCCAACCCGGCGCTCATCTCCATTCTCAACGAATACGGCTGCGGCTGCGATTGTTCGAGCTATACCGAGCTCATGATTGCCCGCTCACTGGACATCACGGGACACGACATCATGTTCTCGTCCAACGACACGCCGGCGGCGGACTTTGCCCTTGCAGATAAACTGGGCGCCATCGTCAACTTTGACGACATCAGCCATATCGAGTTCTTTGAGCGCGTCGCGGGCCCCACCCCCAAGACAGTCAGCTGCC
Organism: uncultured Collinsella sp.; assembly: GCA_934643145.1. GTDB lineage: Bacteria > Actinomycetota > Coriobacteriia > Coriobacteriales > Coriobacteriaceae > Collinsella. Next base: position 72,173 of record CAKUBM010000006.1, read on the forward strand.
GCTTTAATCCGGGCGGCCTGTTCCAGCTCTCCAACGGCATCATGGACAACCCGGGCGACTCCAAGTACGGCATGACCACCGAACAACTCTTCGAGGCTTTCCGCATGCTCAAGGCCAAGGGCGCCGAGAATTTTGGCATCCATGCCTTCCTTGCCAGTAATACCGTCACTAACGGCTACTATCCCAAGCTCGCACGCATCCTCTTTGAACTTGCCGTGCGCCTGGAGCGTGAAACGGGCGCACATGTCGCCTTTATCAATCTGTCCGGCGGTGTGGGTATCCCCTACCTGCCCGAGCAGCAGGCTAACGACATCCACGCCATCGGCGAGGGCGTACACGCGGCCTACGACGAGATTCTGGTCCCCGCTGGCATGGGCGATGTGGCGATCTGCACCGAGATGGGTCGCTTTATGATGGGACCCTACGGCTGCCTGGTGACCAAGGCCATCCATGAGAAGCAGATCTACAAGAACTATATCGGTGTCGATGCAAGCGCCGTCGATCTGATTCGCCCTGCCATGTATGGCGCCTACCACCACATTACGGTGATGGGTCAGCCGGGTGGCGCCGACAAGACTGCGGCGCCCGTTACGGACACCTACGACATCACGGGCAATCTGTGCGAGAACAACGATAAGTTCGCCATCGATCGCGAGCTACCGCATATCGACATGGGTGACCTGCTCGTGATTCACGACACGGGCGCGCATGGCTACTCCATGGGCTACAACTACAACGGCCGCCTGCGCTCCGCCGAGGTCCTGCTGCGCCCCGATGGCTCGGCCGACCTCATCCGCCGCGCCGAGCGCCCAGGCGATTATTTTGCCACGCTCGACGTGCTGCCGTGCGGCCGCGAGCTGCTGGCAAAGTCGCGCGCCGAAAGTGCTCGTCGTCGCGCCCAAGACGAGCGTCTGGCCGTCGCCGCCCAATGGAACAAACGCATCCAGATCGCGGAAGCGAAGGAGAAGAGCATGGACATCCGCAATCTCGAGGGCTCAATCGTCGCCCTCGTCACGCCGTTTAAAAAGGACGGCAGCGTCGACTTTGACGCACTCGAGCGCCTTATCGATTTCCACCTGCAAAACGGCACTGACGCTATCCTCACCCTGGGCACCACCGGTGAGAGTGCCACGATGACCGATGACGAGGACAACTCCGTTGTCGCCGCCGTGGTCAAGCAGGTTGCAGGCCGCGTCCCCGTCATTGCCGGCTCGGGCTCCAACTCCACGCAGACCATGCTCACCAAGTCGCTCACCTATCAAGGCCTGGGAGCCGACGGCCTGCTGCTCATTACCCCCTACTACAACAAGTCCAATGAAGAGGGTATCTACCAGCACTTTAAGACCGTAGCGGATGCCGTGGACATCCCCTGCATCCTGTACAACATCCCCGGCCGCTGCGGCTGCGGCATCAGCGAGCGCAACGTGGAGCGCTTGGCCGCGCACCCCAACATCATGGGTATTAAGGAAGCCTCGGGCAACGTCGCCTACGCGGCCAAGATCGCCCACCTGCTGTCCGACGACTTCCGCATGTACTCAGGCGAGGACGCGCTTACCGTGCCGCTCATGAGCCTGGGTGCCTCGGGCACCATCAGCGTGTGGGCCGATGTTCAGCCGCAGCTCGTGCACGACATGTGCCGCGCCTATCTGGACGGCGACGTGGAGCGCGCCCGCGATATCCAGATTGCCGGCCAGCCGCTCATCAACGCCCTCTTTAGCGAGGTCAACCCCATCCCCGTCAAGGAAGCGCTCGCCCAGATGGGTATGATCGAGGCAAACTACCGTATGCCGTTGTGCCCCATGGCAGACGACACGCGCGCTGCACTTACCGATGCTCTGAAGGGAGCTGGTCTGCTTGATTAAGACCGTCATTATGGGAACGGGCCGCATGGGCTCGCTCATCCGCACTACCGCCGAGGGCGTTGTCGACGCCGCCGGTCAGCCCGTTTTCGACATCGTCGCCCAGATCGGTTTCGATCTGTCCGAGCTCGAGAGTGCCCCGGCAGCAGACATTATCATCGACTTCTCGAACGTCGTGACCTTTGATGCCGTCGTCGCTTATGTCAAGCGTACAGGCGCCGCGTTAGTCTCGGGCACCACGGGCTACACACCCGAGCAGATGGACTGCCTGCGCGAGCTGGGTCAGAACGCCCGCGTCATGCACTCCGGCAATTACTCCATCGGCATCGCCGCCCTGCGTCATCTGGTAGCACAGGCCACACGCGAGCTGCCCAGCTTTGACTGTGAAATCGTCGAGACGCACCATAACCAAAAGGTCGACGCCCCCAGCGGCACTGCCAAGTTGTTGCTCGACGCCGTCGTCGAAGCTGAACCCGAGGCAGGCTACCACCCCGTCTATGGCCGCGAGGGCATGTGCGGCGCGCGTGACCCCAAGGAGATCGGCATGCACTCGCTGCGCGGCGGCACCGTCGCCGGCGTGCACGAGGTGAGTTTCTTTGGCCAGGACGAGGAGGTCACGCTCACCCACCGCGCCACGAGCCGTCAGATCTTTGTCAACGGCGCCCTGGCAGCCGCGCAGAAGCTCGTCACCCGCGAGCGCGGCTTCTACACCTTCGACCAGGTCATGTTCGCCTAACTAGTTATCAACCATACCCCCTCAAAGGAGAGACAGCATATGAGCAACGCAGCCGAGATGGACGCACAGGAGATTATCAACTACATCGCCACCGCGCCCAAAAAGACGCCCGTCAAGCTGTACGTGCGCGAGAAGCCGGGCATGAAGGTCCAGTGGGGCAATGCGCACGTCTACGGCGGTCGTCGTGGCAAGACCGTCTTTGGTGACTGGGATGAGCTTAAGGCTATCCTGGACGCCAACGCCGATTCCATCGATTACTACGACGTTGAAAACGATTGCCGCAACTCCGCCGTGCCCATGCTCGACCTTAAGGGCATCAATGCCCGCATCGAGCCGGGCGCGATCATCCGCGACCGCGTCGAGATCGGCGACCGTGCCGTCATCATGATGGGTGCCATCATCAATATCGGCTCCGTCATCGGTGAGGGCTCCATGATCGACATGGGCGCCGTGCTGGGCGGCCGCGCCACCGTGGGCAAGAACTGCCACATCGGCGCTGGAACCGTGTTGGCAGGCGTCGTTGAACCCGCAAGCGCCACGCCCGTCATCATCGAGGACGATGTCATGATCGGCGCCAACGCCGTGGTCCTGGAGGGCGTGCGCGTAGGCAAGGGCGCTGTCGTTGCCGCCGGCGCCGTGTGCGTCGAGGACGTCCCCGCCGGTGCCGTCGTGGCCGGTGTCCCCGCCCGCGTCATCAAGATGCGCGACGCCCAGACCGACAGCAAGACCGGTCTCGAAGAGGGCTTACGTCAACTTTAACAGTTACGGCGTTTTACCAAACGCCGTAACGACTCGACGCTGCAAACGCCCCAGAGCGGCAATCTGACGTTCAATCGTCGGGCATGACCAAAAGGTCAATGCCCTCCTCTTTCACGTCACCTTGCTCGCTCTGGGGCGTTTTCGCTGACTTATGCTCAACCAGTAGCGTAATTAAGCCCCAAGTAAAAAGGTCGAAGCCCTCATCCAAGGCTTCGGCCTTTGCTTTCCCGCTGTAGGCGTAACGCAACTTATCGATTCTCGATGCTGCCGATATTCTTGAGCTCGATGGAGATGAGGCCGTTGGGCTCGTTGACGAACTCGATATACTCGGAGTTCGAACCCATCTCGGCCGGGAAGCTGATCTCGATACCCGTATCGGTACGGATCTTATGATTGCGCACCGCCGCGCGTTCGACCTGCTTGCGCTCCACGGGCACACGCTCAGGCACCTTCTCCTCAGTCAGTGCCGCGCGCACGCTCTCCTTGATAACCGGTTCGTCCTCAAAGACCTCATCGACGATATCCCAAGGCGGCAGTTCCTCGTCATCCTCAACCTTCTCGGCAACGGCAGCCTTGACCTTGGCGAGCGCTACGGCCGTATTGGCACCGTGCTCCTCGGCGACTTCCTCGACCACACGCGTCACGGTGTCGATGACCTCCTTGCCCGATACACCCGTGTCGCACTGCAGCAGGCCGTCGGGGATAAGCATACGGTCCTCGCCGGCAATCTTGCGCTTCTTGTCCACGTAGCCGATCTCCATGGTGCTCGCGCGCACGATGGCATAGCTCGGCACCTTTTGCGAAGGGTTCGGCAGAATGGCATAGTGGCGCGCGATGTCGTTGCGCACCTCGCCTTCCTCGCGGCCCACCTCGTGCATAAAGGCCTGCTTGGAGCCCAGCAGCATCACGGCAAACCAGCGGGCATCCTCATCGTCGTCAAAGTCGGCCACGAGCACGTCGGTGGACTCGGCTTTCTCGGCTTTGGTGAGCTCGGAGGAGATAAACTCCGCAATCTGCTGCGACAGGTCCACGAACTCGCGCTCGCCAAAGAAATAACCCTTGAGCTCGCCGCCAAACGCAGAGTTCTCGGCAAACGTGGCGCGCTTATTGTCGGCCGAGGTTCGTGCGCGGCGCAGATGCGTGGTCACAAAGTTGCGCACGGTACGGCTCTCGATATCGAGCTCGCGTTGGCTCATGACGTTGACGGCAGAGTCAAAGTCCAGGATATGCAGAATCGCGTGATTGATTTTCATATACGGCATTCCGTTCTAGATCGATTTAAGCACGAACCAGTATAGCGGTCGAGCCTGCCCCAAGCGCATCGAAGATTGGTGCATCGGGGACAGGTTGCTTTGCACCAATAGCTAGCGCAGGAGTTCGGACTGCCAAGCCTCGAGTTGTTCTGCCAAGCTCTTGCCGGCAGCTGGCATGTCGACCTGGGGACGTTTGGGCAGAAGCGCACACTTAAGAATCGCAACGATAGTCTGCGAGACAAAGCGTCGCGTGTCCTTGTCAAAGCCTTGCGCAGTCTGGAGCATCATGGGCAGGCTCTCGCGCAGATTCCCGGCGATATCCGCAAACCGCTCAGCACCCGTAGCCTCAAACACGGAGAACAACGCATCTACAAAACGCTCGCGCTCGCTAGGTGACACTGCAAGCAGCATCTCGCGGATGGAGCCATCAACGTATCGAGCACCGGCGGACAGGCGCTCACAGTACACGAAGTCGCGACCATCAACCACCCAGCTAAAGGGATTGTGCTGCAGCAGGCTGAACTCGGTGCTCTCAACGATGGCATAGTCCTCCTGTGTCTCGAACATCATGCCGAAGATCGACGACCGAGGTAGCGTCTTGTCGATTCGACCGGAAAGATCGGCAAAGGCGTTGCCGTTCAGAAACTCCTCGACGAAGCCCGGACCATCATGGGAATACACCCGTTCGATTCGATCACGGGCGACATCGGAGCACATCGCCGCACCGTACACCGCAAGGTTTCCACCCTTGGAATGACCTCCGCACAAAAGCGCCCCGTCAATCGCATCCGCTGCCTCGTCCACATAGCGCGCCGCAGATTCCTGGGAGGGCACGGGACACCGGAACGCCATGTTGAAGTCCTCTTTCCAGCCCACAATCGTGCTGTCGGTCCCCCGGAAGGAAAGATAGCTAAACCCCGCCGGAAACCGGAACGCCATGGCTGCAAACTGCTCTGTCGCCACCACATCGCTCACGGCACGATAGCCGCAAACGTGCACGCCACGGTAGCGAGGGCTTGCTGCCACGGCCTCCAACAAGGCCCTGCTCCCCTCTGGGTCCCACAAGTCGCCAATCATGTCCCGGTAGCACTCGGCACGCAGCAGCTCGCGTACGTCTAGGCCCTGCCAGTTCGTCAGCTCCGCCATATCACCCGGCAAACGCAAATAGGACAACCACGCAAAGACCAGGCTATCCACCGCGCAGAACGGCTGCTCCTCAAACGGATAAAACGCCGTCTGGGCATAGGTCAAAAAATTAGGCGAATCCGACATGGCCCTCCCATCAACTATGGTGCATTGGAGTCAGGTTGCTTTGCACCAAAAAGGCGCCCGGGCCGTGTGGGCTCGGACGCCTTCATTGTAGCTTTTCGCTCTCGCGAGCTTGATTTAGCAGGAGAAGTCGACGCTGTCGATGATGTCCTTGAGGGCCTTGGCGGAGGCAGTGAGCTCATGCTGCTCGTCATCGTTCAGCGGCACGGGGACGCGGCAGACAACGCCGTCGCGGCCAACGACGGTCGGCATGGAGATGGCAAGATCGGACAGGCCGTACTCGCCCACCATGAGCGAGGAAACGGGCAGAACGGTCTGCTCGTCACGCATGACGGCAGTGCAGATGCGCTTGACGGCCATGGCGACGCCGTAGTAGGTGGCGTGCTTCTTCTCGATGATGGTGTAGGCGGAGTTCTTGACGTCCTCGGCGATGCGCTTCTCGGCAGCCTCATGCTCCAGATGACCGTGAAGCTCGCAGAAGGTGTTCAGCGGAACGCCGGCAACCTGAGCGCTGGACCAAGCGACAAACTCGGAGTCGCCGTGCTCACCCATGACATAGGCCTGGACATCGCGCGGGTCGACCTCGACGTGGGCACCAAGCATCTGCTGCAGACGGCCGGTGTCGAGCACGGTACCGGAACCGATGACGTGGCCCTCGGGCAGGCCGGACATCTTGATGGCGGCGTAGGTCAGAACATCGACCGGGTTGGAGACGATGAGCAGAATGCCGTCGAAGCCGGACTTCTTAATCTCGGGGATAATGGACTTAAAGATGCTGACGTTCTTGTTGACCAGGTCCAGGCGAGTCTCACCGGGCTTCTGGGCAGCGCCAGCGGTGACGACGATCATGGCGGCGTCGGCGACATCGGAATAATCGCCGGCGTAGATCTTCATCGGCTCGGCAAACGTCATACCGTGCGCGATATCCAGAGCCTCACCCTCGGCGCGGTTCTTGTCCACGTCGATGAGGACCATTTCGGAGAACAGACCGCTCTGCATCAGCGCGAACGCCGAAGACGAACCGACGAAACCGCAGCCGACAATAGCGACCTTCTTCTCGTTAACCATTAGAAACTCCCATCTCTCTCCACAAGCAAGCCGCCCGGGAACGACCCGAGCGGCTTGCCGTAATCCCAATACATCCAATCGGGACTTTGATTATGCTCCTATTCGCAGCCAAAAATCGACCGTTTACCGAAATTGTTTGCAGAAATCGTAAAATAACTGCACGAAATCGGTTTCGAGCTATTGACGAGCCGAAATACCTTTCTAATACAGGCCCGCCTCGCGAATGGCCTCGACAGCCAAAGCAATCTGGTCGGGTGGCAGGACCAGCGCCATGCGCACGTGCCCCTCGCCCGAAGGACCAAAGCTCGCGCCCGGCGTCACCACAACGCCGGCCTTCTCCATGAGCTCCTCGCAAAACGCCATGGAATCGGTGCGGCCACCGGGAAGCTTGGCCCACACAAACATGGAGCCATGCGCGTTGGGACGCTCCCAGCCCAGGCCCTCAAGACCGTCGCACAGGGCATCGCGGCGCTCCTGGTACTTCAGACGCTGCGCCTCAACCTCATCGCGCGGACCGTTCAGGCAGGCGATAGCAGCCTTCTGGATCGGGAAGAACATGCCAAAGTCGATCTGGCCGCGCAGCTTGGCAAAGGCAGAGACCACATCCTCGCGGCCGACCAAAAAGCCGATACGCGCACCGGTGACGTTAAACGACTTGGAAAGCGAGAAGAACTCCACGCCCACCTCAAGCGCACCGGGATACTGCAAGAAGCTGCCGCCCGGCTCGCCGTCGAACACGATGTCGGAGTACGCGTTGTCATGGACGATGAGCAGGTCGTGCTCGCGGGCGAAAGCGATGATCTCCTCGTAGACCTCGGGCGTGCCCACCGAGCCGACCGGGTTTGCGGGCAGCGACACGATCATATACTTGGCACGATCGGCCACCTCGGGATCGATACCCGCCACATAGGGCAGGTAATTATGCTCGGCGACCAACGGGTAGTACTCGAGCTTGGCGTCGGCGATCTTGGCGCCCGCCTCAAAGACCGGGTAGCACGGATCGGGAACCAAAATGGTGTCACCCGGATCGAGCAGGGCCAGGCCCAAATGGCCCACGCCCTCCTGCGTGCCGTTGCACGACTGCACCATAGACGGCGTAATGCCGGAGACACCAAAGCGACGCTCATAGTAATCGCACACGGCTTGCTTGAGTTCGGGCAGATCGCGCAGGGCATATTTCCACATCTCGGGGTCCTGGGCGGCCTGGGTCAGCGCCTCGACCACATGGTCGTACGGCTTAAAGTCGGGCGTGCCCACGCTCATGTTGTAAATGGTCTTGCCCTGAGCCTTCAGCGCGAGAAGCTTGTTGTTGAGCGAGGCGAAGACCTCCGCGCCAAAGCGATCGAGACGCTGCGATGCCTGCATGGTGCCACCTTTCGATATGAAAAACGCGGCGCTCCGACAAGAGCGCCGCGCGATACGGGCCATCAGATTGCAAAAGTGTAACGCTTACAAACCCCGCATTGGTTCAATTTAGCCAACCTTAGTCAATTGCATTGAGCGCGTCGATCTGGGCGAGCCACAGGCGCGAGCTGGCGTCACTCGGCATGCGCCAATCGCCGCGCGGGCTGAGCGTGACCGAGCCCACCTTGGGGCCATCGGGCAGGCAGCTGCGCTTAAACTGCTGGGCAAAGAAGCGACGGTAGAACGTGCGTAGCCACGTGTGAATGGTCTTGACGTCGTAGACGCCCTCGAAGCTCTTGAGCGCCATGCGGTAGATCTTGCCCGGCTCAAAGCCAAAACGCAGCAGGTAGTAGAGGAAGTAATCGTGCAGCTCGTACGGGCCCACCAAATCCTCGGTCTTCTGCGCAATCTCGCCGTCGCCCGTGGGCGGCAGAAGCTCGGGGGACACCGGCGTATCGAGGATATCGAGCAAGACCTCGGCAATACGCCCGCCAAAGACATCAGCCGCATAGCGCACCAGATGGCGCACAAGCGTCTTGGGCACGCTCGCGTTGACGGCGTACATGCTCATGTGGTCGCCGTTATAGGTAGCCCAGCCGAGCGCCAGCTCCGACAGGTCGCCCGTGCCGATGACAAAACCGCCAGCCTGGTTGGCCAGATCCATCAGAATCTGCGTGCGCTCGCGGGCCTGACTGTTCTCGTAGGTCACGTCCTGCACAGCAGGGTCATGCTCGATATCCTTAAAGTGCTGCTCCACGGCCGCGTGAATCGAAACCTCGCGGAAGCTCACACCCAGGTCGCGGGCAAGCGACTCGGCATTCGACTTGGTGCGATGCGTCGTGCCAAAGCCGGGCATGGACACGGCAGTGATGCCCGTGCGCGGCAGCCCCAGTGCATCGAAGGCACGCACGGTCACAAGCAGCGCCAACGTGGAGTCCAGGCCGCCTGAAAGACCGATGACAGCCGCCTTGGTACCCGTATGGGCAAGACGGGTCTTGAGGCCCGCGGTCTGCAGGTCGAGGATGGTCTCGCAACGCTCGGCCAGGTCACCATGGTCGGCAGGCACGAAGGGTGCGCGGGGGAAGACACGGTCGATGTCGAGCGCATCGCGCAGGACAGGTTCGTCTGCCAGCACGTCCTCAAACGAAAATTCAACAATCGTGGCCTCCGGCGCATCGTCCGCGCGCGTCCACGTCGTCGAGCGACGGCGCTCGGCAACCAGGCGGTCAAGATCAACGTCGGCAACGGCCATATCGCAGGTAAGCAGTTTAGTCGCGGCGAGCTTGGAGCCGTTTTCGTAGACGAGGTTCTCCCCCGCAAAGACCATGTCGGTCGTGGACTCGCCCTCACTCGCGTCCGCGTAGGCATAAGCGCAGTACAGGCGCGCGCTTTGGTTAGAGATAAGGCTGCGGCGGTAATCTGCCTTACCGATGATTTCGTCAGAGGCCGACGGGTTGAGAATCACCGTCGCACCGGCAAGCGCCATCTCGGTCGAAGGGGGCGCCGGCACCCACAGGTCCTCACAGACCTCAACGCCCAGCACCAGGTCCTCGGCGCCCTCATCACAGCAACGGTAGACAAGCCCCGAACCCAGCGGAACCGGACCCTGACCGGCAAATTCAACCCACACGGGATCCGCGGGCGCCGGAGCGAACCAACGGCGCTCATAGAACTCGCCATAGTTGGGCAAATACTTCTTGGCCGTGAGGCCCAAAAGCTCGCCCGCGCAGCACACGGCGGCGCAGTTGTAGATATTCTCGGCAACCGCAACGGGAAGACCAATGGTAAAGACAATCGGCAGCTCACGAGTCTCGTCGAGGATATGCACCAGAGCAGCCTCGCAGGCATGCAGCAGTGTGCGGTTATGGAACAGATCGGCCGCGGTATAGCCGGTCAGATTAAGCTCGGGCAACACCAACGCACGAACGCCACGCTCGGCAGCATCGCGAACAGCCGCCAGCGCAACCTCGGCATTGCCCTCGACATCGGCAACGCGAATCTGCGGCGACGCCGCCGCCACACGCAAAAAGCCATCAGACTGAGAAAGGTGAAGATTCATAAGAATGCTCCCGTGCGTAGACGCCATTCACAACAATTAGCAAGCTCTATTGTAGTTCAACCGCCGGGTGCAACCGCATCCCACCAACTTGGTGAGCTATTGATGAGTTGATGGTATCTGTTAAATGTCACGTACGATTCACATCTGGTGGGTACCCTGATGGCTACACGAAACGAAGCAGATTTACACCGGGAGGACCCCGTATGACAACCAAGTACACTGACGCGCCGCGCACGCGCGTTATGACGCCGGCATCGCTCAACAACGGCGTGCACGAGAACCACTCCATCGGCCAGACCATGGCCATCGCGCCTAAAAAAGGTCTGTTCGATGATATTTCCATTCCCCAGATCATCGCCGGCGCCGCAGCTGCGGCCACAAGCGTGGCGCTTGCTTCAAAGATCGGCATTGCCGGCTCGGTGATTGGTGCCGCCGTGAGCTCGGTCATCACCGTTGTGTCCTCGCAGGTCTACCGCCACTTTATCTCTGCCAGCGCCGAAGCCCTCAAAGGTACACACACCGCCGACGACTACCCTGCCGGCGCCTATGAACCCGTTGAGCCCGATGTCGAGGAGCACCTAGGTGGCGCCGCGACCACGCAGGAAATGCGCCAGGTTGCGGGACGCGCGACCACAGCGCGCGTCGCCCCTAACAGCCTGCGCGCCAAGGCCGCGGCAGAGCGCAGCCAGACGCAAAAGAAGGTCATCGTCTTCTCGATCGCCATCGCCATCGTCGCGGTCATCGCCTGCACCGGCGCCATCCTTATCACCACTGCCGGTGAGGGTCTGGGCGAGCGCCCCGAGCCAATCCTTTCGTCGCGCACGACCGAGAGCGATGCAAATGGCAACACCCAGTCGCAAGATCAGCAGGCACAGGCGGACGGCACGCAAGACAGTTCTACCTCTGCCGATTCGTCCTCGAACACCCAAAACCAATCGCAGGGCACCGATTCCTCTACGGCCAACAGTGGCACGCCGTCCGGCACGACCGACTCAAGCCAAACGACTGACAGCTCGCAGCCGAGCACGGGCGACCAGACAAGCGACAATACATCGGGCACGGGATCTACCGACAACAGCAGCACTAACAGCTCGAGCGGAACCGCGTCCGGCACGGCATCTGACAGCTCGAGCCAAGGCACGGCGTCGGGCAACTAAGCACGTTTGCCTCTCATAGATAACCGACCTGTATAACGGGCGCGAACCGGCAACGGTCGCGCCCGTTTGCCTTGGGCGCCGTCATGGCAGGCCCTGTGCGATGGTAAGATGCTTCCGTATGTAAAGAGGAGATTTGCCATGAGCAAGACAATAGTTAAGCCCGCGCTTTCGCTGGGCAACCACATCTATCTGTATCGCCTGCTGCGCGATGCGATTGGATGCGGCAAGCAAACGTTTATGACGCAAGTCGAGGAGGCACTCGCCGCCGGCGATATGGCCGCCTGCGACCTAGGCTTTGAGTCCACGCGCGAATTGCTCGAGGAACTCGACGACTGCATTAAGCTGACTGTCTTTAAGGGCGGTCGCCTGTATGCCACGGTCATCGCCAACGAGGCATGGGATGCCGCCCTTGCCAAGGGCGAGGACAAGCCCAAGGCCACCAAGGGCACCAAGCAGTCCTACAAAAAGAAAAAGCGCGGCGAGAAGGACCTCAAGGCCGTGCGCCCCAAGCACGTTAAGCGTCCCGAGCCCGTGGCCGTGGCCGAAGTCGCTCCGGAGCCCGAGGCAGCGGTTGAAGTCGCTGTTGAAGTAACGGCAGAAGCCGAAACCGAAATCGCCGCCATGACCGATTCCGAAGTCATATCTAAGCAGGAAGCCACTGCGGAGCTCGACGAGGCCCCCAAGTCGACAACCGAAGAAGCCGCTGACCAGCCCGAGACGCCCGCGTTCCAAAACAGCGACGTCTTTGGCGACGATGCCGAGGACAATCAGCCCGACGAACCCGTTGAGCAGGACACATCCGCAGCAACGCCGGAACCCGAAGCGCCACAGCCCGCCATCTCGCTTACGGTCGTCTATGACCCCGAGAACGCCAACGCCGGCATCACCACCATGGCCTCCACACCGGTCGAGGCAAAGTCGTCTGTCGAGACAGGGGACGCCCCGCAAGCCGATGCCAAAACCGAGACTGAAGACACATCCGTCTCCGTGGAACCGACAGATTCCGCAGCTAAGCCGGAACCGGCGCCCGAGTCTGCACCCGTCATCGAGTCCGCATCCGCACCTGTCTATGACCAAATTCCCGCACCGGTACCGGCTTCGGTACCCGCAGCAGCACCGGCCCCCGCACCCACAGCACCGACCATCCCCGAGGACTTCCCCGTCGATTTCGCAACCGAGGTCTTCTGCCCCGGCCCGCTTCTGCACCAGCTGTCGACCTATCTCCCCTACGGCGCCGACACGCTCGGCATCGTCGGCGAGTACTACTGGATCGCCCGCGAGAGCGGTACCATCGAGGCCGCGCGAAACCGCGCAAGCTTCCCCCTGCGTTACACGCAGGCCGGAGAGCGCCGCGAGGTTGCCGTGCGCATCCGCCGCAACACCACCGGCGGTCTCGGAGCCGCCTGGGTCATCGACAAGGTCGAAGTCCCGGTCGAGTAAAAAACGGCCTCGGATAGCCAATTGACCATCCGAGGCCGTTTGAATTCAGGCCTTTTAGTTGTCATCGGCGCATATAGACACCAGAGAAGCAAGCTCATCCTCAAGTTGCGGAGCAAAGTATCTAAAAGAAACCTGCACTCCAGTCGGTATCGGCTCAATCATATTCGCAGCATTATCTGAAACTCGGTACGATGCAGTTTCACCTGTCTTCAAATCCTCTATTGAGCAGACAGCGTCTTCAGCATCAATCGACCTAAGCACGCCTTTTCCTTGTAACATCACATCGGCATGCCCGCCAACTATTTCTAATGAACCTGAGTCTGTCGCAGTCACTTCTCCGGAACCTCCGCGCGATATCTCTTCCTTTGTTGAACAGCCCACCAATGAAGCCATCAGCACCAAAGACAGAGCTAGACAAATCGCCCTACTTCGAAAAAGTCGTTCCATAAGTCCACGCATAATAGCTCTGATCATACTTCAGGAAGGATAAAGATGAATTCCAGCCGTCCGCTATGCCAATCATCTGCCTTGTCTCTCCAGTTTTCTTACCAGTAAGTGTGGCGTAGGCCTCCGCTGTCACAGAATGGGCTGATCCGTTGTACAAACTCGCATGTAAAACATTCGGTCTATTAGAGTTAATCTCATTTTGAATGCTCACGATAGCCGGAGAGGAGACAGTACGGGCGATAAGAGTACTTCCTCTGCTTACGCAGTAATTTGTAAACCCCGTTGCACAGGTTGATATCGGCGTTCCGCCCAAAACAACGCCGGGAACAGTCTGTTCTTCATCGGAAAGAGCATGGGTATTGGTGTAATTCCATATCTGCATATATTGCGAAGGGTCGCTATATAAATTGGCAATGCCATACAGTTCCGCAACGTTCGAAAAAGCTGTCACCATACAAGCATAGTGGGCAGTAAGCCTCTCAATCTCGCTTTCATCATATGACATAAACTGAGAAATGGAACGAAATCCAGATACTGTGTAATCCTGCATTTGAGTTGCGTAAATTACGACATCGTTCCAGCTTGAAGGTTTATTCGATAAAACGACAGGCCGTCCTTCTATGGAAACAGCCGGGATTGTTCTTCCACAATTCGTTGTTATTGAACCGTCCAAAGATTGCACACCGAATTCGAATGGATTGATCATTACGACTGGGTTATTGAAAGAATAAGACTCAACACCAAGATCTCCTCCCCGATCCATAGGGCTGACTAAGCCGTCTCCAAAACGATATCCCGTAAGTATTTCATCATCTGAAGCATCTAAAACCAAATAGCCCGCGGCTCTATTGAATGTCACAACCGGAACAATGTAGCCAAGCGGGGACCCATCAACGTCTACAAAAGGAATAGGGTCAGAAGGCGTATACGAAGAGCCGAGGAGTCCCTTTATATATTTATCGGCAAGCTCTTGCGCAATTTCAGAAGTAAATTGTATCTGCTCACCATCAATATTGCCCGTCGAAGCAAAAACCTCTTTCGGACGTGCGGCTAAGGCGACAATTGAAGACGCGACAAGTTGCAGAAAACGACGACGCGAAAGCATATGCTCTTCTTTCTAGAGGAGCGACTTATAAGATACTCCTATTCTATAACCTTTTTTGTAACGTTACAGCACTGGTTATATTTCAATTCGATTCGCTTATGTCCTTGTAACCCAATACGTCTTTACGTTTTAAACGGAGTTAGAAAATCACTCATAGCAAAAACGGGCTTTAATCCCAAAGAGATGACTTTGATTATGAATCAAACCAGCAGCCAGGGCATAGCTGCAGTGCAATTGCTACAAGAAAGGCCGCCCTTGCTGGCGGCCTTTCTACTTGCTACTAGTCGCGCGTCAGCTTGCGGTGGATGCGATGCGGCTGGGCTGCGTCCTCGCCCAGGCGCTCGATGCGGTTGGCCTGATAGGCCTCGAAGTTGCCCTCGAACCAATACCAGTTGCCCGGATTCTCATCGGTGCCTTCCCACGCCAGAATGTGCGTGGCGACGCGGTCCAGGAACATACGGTCGTGGCTAATGACCACCGAGCAGCCCGGGAACTCGAGCAGCGCCGCCTCGAGCGAGGACAGCGTCTCGACGTCGAGGTCGTTCGTGGGCTCGTCGAGGAGCAGCAGGTTGCCGCCCTGCTTGAGCGTAAGCGCCAAGTTCAGACGGTTGCGCTCGCCACCGGAGAGTACGCCAGCGCGCTTCTGCTGGTCCTGGCCCTTAAAGCCAAAGCTCGCCACATAAGCACGGCTCGGAACCTCGGTCTCGCCGACCATCATGTGGTCTAGGCCGTCCGAGACGACCTCCCACAGGTTCTTATCGGGGTCGATGCCGGAACGGTTCTGGTCGACGTAAGAAATCTTGACGGTCTCGCCCACCTCGAGCTCGCCCGAAGTCAGCGGCTCCAGACCCACAATCGTCTTGAACAGCGTGGTCTTACCGACACCGTTGGGGCCGATGACGCCCACGATGCCGTTGCGCGGCAGGGTGAACGAAAGGTCATCGATGAGCACGCGGCCATCGAACTCCTTGTGCAGATGATGGGCCTCGAGCACCTTGTTGCCCAGACGCGGGCCCACAGGGATGCGGATGTCGGTCCAGTCGAGCTTCTGGCTTGCGCGGGCCTCGGCCTCCATCTCCTCGTAGCGAGCCAGACGGGCCTTGTTCTTGGCCTGGCGAGCCTTGGGCGAGCTGCGCACCCACTCGAGCTCGGCCTCCATGCGCTTGGCGAGCTTGGCGTCACGGTTGCCCTGGGCCTCGATACGCGCGGCCTTGGTCTCCAGATACGTGGAGTAGTTGCCCTTGTAGGGATAAAGGTGACCGCGGTCGACCTCGCAGATCCACTCGGCAACGTTATCCAAGAAGTAGCGATCGTGCGTGACGGCAAGCACCGCGCCCTGATAGTTGTGCAGGAAGTGCTCGAGCCACAGGATCGACTCGGCGTCCAGATGGTTCGTGGGCTCGTCGAGCAGCAGCAGGTCGGGGGCCTCGAGCAGCAGCTTGCACAGGGCCACGCGGCGGCGCTCGCCGCCGGAAAGCACGTTAACCGGCATGTCGGAATCGGGCAGCTGCAGGGCGTCCATGGCCTGGCCGAGCTTGGAATCGATATCCCAGCCGTCGGCGGCGTCGATCTCGTCCTGGAGCTTGCCCATCTCGGCCATGAGGGCGTCCATGTCGCAATCCGGGTCGCACATCTCCTCGCCGATCTTATTGAAGCGATCGACCTTGGCGATCATGTCGCCAAACGCCATGCGCACGTTCTCGATAACGGTCTTGTCGTCGTCGAGCGGCGGCTCCTGCTGCAGGATGCCCACGGTGTAGCCGGGAGTGAGCCTGGCATCGCCGTTGGAGACCTCCTCGATACCGGCCATGATCTTGAGCAGGGTCGACTTGCCCATACCGTTGGGGCCCACGACGCCGATCTTGGCACCGGGATAGAAGCTCAGGGTCACGTCGTCAAGAATCACCTTGTCGCCATGGGCCTTACGAGCCTGATACATCTGGTAGATAAACTCCGCCATTTGCCTGTTTTATCCTTTCTACCTGCTGTTTCCCTATTCTTGTTTTCGTTTTAGTGGAAACGAAATGAGGTAACCAGCTCTGAAATTTAACGAAAAAGGGGCATGGTTGCCCACACCCCCTAATACTACCTGGGAAAAGTCCCCCGGAACACACTATGAACTGCGTACGCTAGTTTTCCGCAACCTTAGCGAACGGCTCGCTGCGATTTGCGCCACAGCAGATACGAATAGACGTAGGCAGCGCCAGCTGAACCAAACGCCAGCACCGCAATCACCGCGGCGACGACTTCACTCGAAAGCACGCTACCCGCCACGCCCATCACAATCAAGCCAATACCCAGCACCATAAAGCAGGCACCGCCAAAACGCTGCGTACGGCGCCAGTTCTCGGGATCGGCAAGCGCCCAGGGTGTCTTGATACCGAGCGTATAGTTCTGCTTCACACGCGGCAAGTAGTTACCCACACCAATGAAGAGCAAGCCGATAGCGCCGGAAATCAGCACGTTAACCGAACCGACCGCCGGCACCACGCCCCAGACCGTAAGCTCTCCCAGCCAGCTTATGGCGCACATGAACAAGGTGAAGGCGATTACGAAGCCCTGATAGAACTTGCCCGAGGTCCGATACGCCTCGCCTTTGGGATCGATGCGCGGCACCACGCGGAACATTGCGAGAAGCGCCAGCGGCAGCACGCCGAGCGCGGAGGCCATCCAGCTAGGGCCCCAACCGTCGACGGCGCCGTTCGCGCCCCAGTGCGTGGGAATCTGCGCAGGCAAGCTCGGCATCACCATGAGGTGCGCTACGACATTGGCGACGCACAGAGCGACCAGCGCAATCCACACGCGCGACGATACCCCCGTGGGGTGAATGCCCTTGTTTTCGTTATTCATCCTTATCACCTTCCGTGTTTGTAAAGCCCATAAACCAGCCAATCAAATCCTGCATGACGGTGGTGTTTAAGCTGTATACGATGTTTTGGCCATGGCGCTCGTCGGTCACCAACCCGGCGTTTTTGAGCGTCGCCAAGTGATGACTCAGCGACGGCTTACTGATATCGAAATGCTCGGCAAGCTCCCCCGCCGTGCAATTGCCCTCGCGCAGCAACTCCAAAATGCGCCGTCGCGTTGGATCGGCAAGCGCCTTAAAACCCTCTCCCGGCATAAGACCTCCTCTCATCATCTCTCATGACGCGCACACTATACTCGATATTTAGATGTTTGTCTAACTATCTAATACAGGAACATCTATAGAACATTCGTTCGTATTAAGCTACAATGGAAGTTGAAGCAGATGGGCCAGCTCCCTCTACCCGAGAAGGAGATGGACTATGAGTATTGACGATGTCCTGACGTTGTTATTGCTTGTAATCGCGGCTGTGGAGCTCGGCATCCACATTGGAGGTCGAATGAAATAGCCGCCCCCGCGTAATGCGAAGACGGCCACTTCTCACGCCAAAAACGTGTTTCGGAGTTGGCTAACCCGCGGCAACGGGTGCCATCTGCTTCATCTTATGCGAATCCCTGCCCCATTTCAACAATCACCTAGGGCTCAAATGGAATCGTGATAATACCTATAATGGCGATAGCTAAAACACGACCTGCTTCCCCATCGGAGGATATTTATGACCGAAACCGCTGCCGCAGCCGCCATCGAGACACGCGACACCAAGCTCGAGATCATCATGGGCCGCGAGGCACTCGATAAGCTCGCCGATGCTACGGTGCTGGTGCTCGGCTGTGGAGGTGTGGGCTCCAATTGCTGCGAGGCACTTGCCCGCGGCGGTATCGGTCATTTCGTCATTCTGGACAAGGACATCATCGCGCCCAGCAATATCAATCGCCAGGCCATCGCCTTTCACAGCACCGTCGGCAAGCGCAAGGTTGACGTGATGGAAGCCATGATCCACGATATCAATCCTGCCGCCACCGTCATCAAACGTACCGAATACCTGCTGAGCGACAACATCGATGATTTCTTCACGAGCGTTTTGGAGCAGACGGACGGCAAGCTCGACTATGTCGTCGACGCCATCGACACCATCTCGGCCAAGCTCACCATTGCCAAATATGCTCAGGACCACAACATTCGTTTGGTTAGCTCTATGGGCGGGGCCAACAAGCTGCATCCCGAATGCTTGCGTTTTGCCGACATCTTCGATACGGTACGTGACCCCATGAGCCGCATCATGCGCAAAGAGTGCAAAAAGCGCGGCATCAAGAGCCTGCACGTGCTGTTTAGCTGCGAGGAATCGGTTAAAACCCAGCCCCGCGACCCTTCCAACATCCACGAGCGCACCGAGCTGGGAACCGCGAGCTTTATGCCACCCATCATGGGACAGATGATCGCCGGCGAGGTTATACGCCAGGTCAGCGGGCGCGGGTGCGAGCATGTGCGCGCCGACGGCCAGCGCCTAGATTAACGAGACGCGCAGCAATGGCACCGCAGTTATTTGACGCGCACTGTCACCTTGATTTAATGGCTCACCCGGACGCCGTTGCCGACGAGGCGACGGCACTGGGCATGGGTCTCTTTGACTGCGGCGTCGATCCGCGCGACTTTGCGCGCGCCAAGAAGCGCGCTTACAACCGTTCAAATATCTTTGCCGGCATCGGCCTCCACCCCTGGTGGCTCGCCGACGGGCGATGCGGAACCGCCGAAATCAATCTGCTTTGCGAGGTCGCTGCGCAAGAGCGCTTAATTGGCGAGGTTGGACTCGACTTTTCCGCGCGCTTTGCCGGAAGCGAGCCGCTACAAGTACAGGCATTTGACCGGCTCTGCGATGCACTCGTGCAGCACCCTCTTGCCGGGCGCGTGATATCAATTCACGTCGTTCGTTCGGCAGGAACCGTGCTGGACGTCCTCGGGTCACATGAATTGCTCATCCCAAGCCCCGACTCCCCCGCTATCATCTTCCACTGGTTTAGCGGTACCTCGAACGAGTTCGTCCGCGCGCGAAACGCAGGCTGCTATTATTCCGTGAATGAGCGGATGCTCACCACCAAGCGCGGTCGCGAATACGCCCGA
Organism: uncultured Collinsella sp.; assembly: GCA_934643145.1. Classification (GTDB taxonomy): domain Bacteria; phylum Actinomycetota; class Coriobacteriia; order Coriobacteriales; family Coriobacteriaceae; genus Collinsella. The sequence goes on from CAKUBM010000006.1 coordinate 91,713, forward strand.
CAGATTCCACTCGACCGCTTGCTGCTCGAGACTGATGCACCAGCCCGGCCGCAAGCAGATGCAAGCGCACAGCAGCTCATCACATCGCTGAAAAGCGTCTCTCGGCACATCGCCGAACTTAAAAACTGCGTCGTGGAGAGCGCCGAATCGATCGTTTTGGAAAATTCGCGCTTCATATTTGACTTCCGCTGACCCTGGTGGGCAAAAAACACCAAATATGAGTACTGTTGCAATGCTAGTAGCATTATTTTGCGACAAATGAACACCTAGATAATGTACATCCGTTCATTATCTAGGTGTTTTAGTATGGCTAAAGCCGTTTAAAACAGGCTTTTATCGCTCCCAGGCACTCAGCTAGGGCCTCAAAGGCTTGATTTTGCTGTTACTAAAATAGTTACAGTACTCATATTTGGCATTTTTTGCCCACAGGGTCCCGGAAAGACAACAATTCGACTTCCCGGGACCGCTCAACTATTTAAAAATCGGCGCTCCGTGGCCCCAAGAACCTTCCATGCCGCACACGGTCGAGGCAAACCCGGCAGCAAAGTCGAGCGCGCGCTCGATGGCCTCGGCGCCATCCTCACCACGCTTGGCGGAATCGAGATAGCACACCAAAAACGAGGTGAGGAACGAGTCACCCGCACCCATGGTGTCCTTCATATCCGTTACCGGTTTAGCCAATTGGCGGTAATAACGATCGCCATCATAGGCAATGCAGCCCTCAGCGCCAGCCGTTGCCGATACAAAACGCGGACCAAGGCTCTTCACCCATGCCAGACGCTCGCGAATCTCATCCTCGCTCGCAGCGTCTGCCGCGCTAAAGAACGCGAAGTCAACGTAGGGAGCAATCTGCTCGTAGTACTCATCGGTCGAATCATCCGAGAAGTCAAACGAAACGGTAATACCCGACGCCTTCAGCTTAGGCAGCTCACGCTCGGTAAAGCAGTAGTTACCCGAATGGACCACATCGAACTGCTTCATATACGCCAGATCAAAACGATCGAGCACATAGCGCGCATCACCGCGGATGCCGCCCTCGTTAGACCCCAGAAATACACGATCACCATCGACCACAGTAACGCGTGCCGCACCATTCTCGCCGATGAGCTGCTTGCATTTGGCTAGTTCAACGTCCTCATCCTCAAGACTCGCAATCACATGCTCAGCAGCAGCGTCATTACCAAAGATGCCCATATACGCGGAGCGCGCGGCACCGCACTTCTTGGCATACACGGCAAAGTTCACCGCATTGCCACCCGGATACATCGTGTGGATATGCTCGTAGCGGTCGACGACGTTGTCGCCAAACCCCAGTGCGTTCACGTTAAATGCCATGACGCCGCCCCTCTCTTATGCCAACGGAATCACTGTTGTGACAGCAGTACCGCCCAGGATCTACGCGAGTTCCAGCAGGTCCGGCAGCTGATCGATAATCTTATCCGCGGCGTCCTGACTAAAGCCAAAGCGCTCCTCACGCTTGGCGATTACCGTCAGACCGGCGCGCTTGCCGGCAGTGATGCCAGGCACCGAATCCTCAACGCAGCAGCAGCGATTCGCGGGCAGCCCCAGCAGGTCCAGCGCATGCAGGTAGATGTCGGGCTCGGGCTTGCTCTCCTTAAACTGCTCGCCACTCACCACATACTCAAAGGCATCCGACAGCCCGCACGCATTGAGCACTTCCTCGATGCTATCCATGGGAGACGAGCTGGCAAGCGCCACGCGAACGCCGCGGCGCGGCAGCTCTCGAATCGTATCCACGGCGCCTGGGTTAATCAAAGTCTGATAGTCGCGCGGACGCTTATGCGCCCACTCGTCCCAACGGGCCAACGCTTCCTCGCCAGTAAAATGCCCCTTACCGGCACGCTCAAACCAATCGACCAGCATGCGGAGAAAGAACTGATGCGAGGTACCGACCTGTCCATTCAACTCCTCTTGAGTCAGATTAAGCCCAAGCTCCTTGGCAAACGCGGCAGTCTCGCCCAGGTAATAATACTCGGTATCGACAATGACGCCGTCCATGTCAAAGATAACGGCGTCGAACGGAAATGCGGACACGGCACCCTCCCTAACAAAAGGACGCCTGCAAGCAGGCGCCCGAACCATGCATTAATCGGCGATTCTAACCCAGCAGCTTATCCAGCGCCACTGCAATACCATCTTCGTTGTTATTGGCGGTCACCATCTGGGCTACTGCCTTAACCTCATCGACGGCGTTGCCCATGGCAACACCGGTGCCGGCCCACTCGATCATAGACTTATCATTCTGGCCGTCGCCAAACGAGACGACCTCGCTGGCATCGATGCCGAGCTTGGGCAGGGCACCCTCGAGCGCGCGGGCCTTGTCGATACCGGGCGCCGTGTACTCAAAGTACCAGTCGGCCGTAAACATGCCCGAAAGCGTCTGGGTAAAGGGCGCATACATCTCCTCGTAATGCGCCTGCAGGTATGCCGGGTCGCCTGCCGTCAGCAGTTTGTCTACGGGATAAGTGTCCACGACCTCATGTAAGCTCTCGACCTCGCGGATCTTAAGGTCGCAGGCATCGCGCTCGTATTTGACGATGTTTTTCTGCGAGCCATCCGGCAGCGTAATCATGCAGTGGTACGAATCCTCGACATGCAGATCGCGACCAAGCGAGATCATGGGGATCACATCATAGTTTTGTAGATGATCAATAAGACGGTGCAGTTCGTCAGCCGGCATGGCCTGGTCAAAAAGGACCTCATCGGTCTGAGCGTCGACCACATGCGCGCCATTAAAGGCAACTAGCAGACCGTCATGGTTTTGAAGGTCGAGCTCCTGCGCCAAGGCGTGCAGCCCCCATGCGGGACGACCCGAAGCCAAGATGAGCTTAATGCCCGACTCCTGCGCCGCGAGCAGCTTCTCGCGCGTACGCGGGCTGATGACCTTTTGGTCGTTGGTGAGCGTACCGTCGATATCCATTGCGATGGCTTTGATTGCCATATATGCCTCCTTGCATCGTTTTTATCGCGCACTATCTTATCCGAGCCGGGGCACGTTCACACAGCGCGCGCATGACGGTTGCAAAACCACCCCATTTGAAACAAAGGTTGATTTCCGATCTCAGCCGAACACATTGAGCAAATAGGCCGTTCCCGCAGTTAGCCGAACGCCCCCGCGGCCCC
>CAKUBM010000007.1 GCA_934643145.1 uncultured Collinsella sp.
TTAAAGCTCCCGGCAACGGGGGCTTTTCTTTTACGTAAACACCGCATTGATTCGAACCTCGGTCGAGGCGCGGGCGTAAAGAAAACGCGGAGCGTTTTTAGCCCGCGGGCGAGCGCGCCGGCAGGCGGGCGAAGCCGGTGCGGATCCGCGCAGCGGATGCGCGGAATCCTATACGCCGCACCATTTGAGATTAAAGCTCCCGGCAACGGGGGCTTTTCTTTTACGTAAACACCGCATTGATTCGAACCTCGGTCGAGGCGCGGGCGTGAAGCGGACGATTTCTTATCGACTCGTGTAAGATTTCGAGTAAGCGTCTCGGTGCATCTGGGGCGCGCCCTTTCTCTAGACGACCGATCAGGGTGATATTTCGTGGCAGAGCGTCCGACCTACAAGCTCAAGTTTCTCGATCCCAAGAAGCGCTTTCCGGCGATGCCCGAGCAGCCCGCGGGACGCTCGTATGGCGTTGTCTGGAAACTCTTTGGCGACGATCCGCGTGAATCATGCTACGCCGTTGAATTCGTCGGTAAGAGCCATGTGTCACTTTTAGGCTACGTGAGCGTTTCGGGCGAAGTGTACAAGGTGGACCGTCCCGTTAGCGAGGCGCCGTTGCCCGATGATCCCGATATGCAACTGGTTCTTGATGAGTCCGACTTCAGCATTGGCGAGATTGCGGTAAGGGGCACCGATGGGACGATGCGTCCCCGGGCGCGGGTCATCGGCTCTCCAAAAGGCCCCATGCGCGAGCAGTCCGATCGCGAGACATGGAATTCGTCCCGCAGCCTCCCTTACGGTGAGTTCATGGCATCTATGTTCTTGCGCTACGTGATATTCGCCGACTCCGAAAATGCTATCGCGAGCACGTCAAACACCGACAGGCTCGACGAGAGCACGCACAATGTCGTCGACAAGATTAAGCTCGTCAAGCTGCCCGAGCCGGTCGAAGTGTTTCTGGGCTTTGATTCGACGCCACTTCCCGATGCCATCGAGACGCTGCTCTACCGCATTGACCATAAGGACAATCCGAGCGGCATCGAGCGTTATGCCGCGGTCCTGATGGGTGAAGTCAATCTGCCTCGCCTGCGCACCATAGCGGCAAAGACTGAAATGAACTTGGCCCGCATCGATCGCTCGAAGCTTTTCTATCTAAATTTCGATCGCAGCCTGTTAGATCAAGATGAGATCGACACCTTGCTTGCCATTGAGTGTCGCCTGAACCGCCTCTCCGGCATCCTTGAGCGCATCGGGGCCGGATTGGTCCCCGCAGCCTCGTCGCCGAGCCTTGAGGGCTGTGCACTCTTTGATTCGTGGCATATCGCTAAAACGACCAACGATGTCCCCCGGTTGCTCGCAACGCTGTCGAGCGACAACCCGTGGGCCAAGCCGGGGACGGTTGCGTGCCAGCCTGGTGGCGAGTGGGACGTGCGCACCCGCTTTGCGCGAATTGTCGAGGCGCTTAACGTGGTCACACGGCTTGACTATACCTATCGAGTGAACGTTGCCGAGGGGATTATGCTCGTCCAGTTTGGGCGCTCTGTCGTTGATGCCATGCCGCAACGTGAATATGACGCTCAGGATGACGCCTGGCGCGAGCTGGACGAGGGTGTGCGCGAGATCTGGGCCGCGGAGCACGACGCGCGCGTAGCGCTCACGCTTGCGGCGGCTTGCTTTGCCGCGGGTGCCTGCATCACGCGCTGCTACGTGCAGATTGAGGCTCCCGACGATGAGCAGGATGTGCACATCGTCGCAACATATTCCTTTGCCCGTGCCGAGTATCTTGCCGATTGTGTTCCCGTCGCCAAGGATCTTGAGAGCATGGATATGGACGGTATGCCTTGCAAGCGCATGCTTGAGGCATATGAGGCGACCACGCCGGATATGATTGAGCCAGCGGAGGTTCACGCTCGCCCGCGTGACGACCATCGTCCGCTGCCGCCGGCGTTGCGCGACCTGCTGCTTGCCGATACAGCTGACGAGTTGGAAGTCATGGAAGAGGACGACGACCCGTATGTGGCGCGCGTCGTTGAATTGCGCGAGCAGTCTAAAACTGACCGTGCAGGTGCATTCGAGGGCTTTTCTCGTTTGGCCGAGGAGCTGGAGGCCAAATGCGCCGTTGCCGAGCTCTTGGCAACGGGGCCGGTCCAAACGCAGTTCTGCGACAACCAGTTGGTACGCATGGTGCTGCCGGTGATGGAGGAGGATCGCTCCGTGCGCATTCTGCGCGCGCCCGATGCGCTGTACTTTGCCCAGCACGAAATTTGCAGCTTTTACGCCGAGCAGGAAGATTTTGAGCGCGCTCTGCCCGAGGTGCGTCGCCTTTACGATTTGGCGCGCTCGTCTATGCAATCGCATTTTGCGTTGATTAACGTGCTGGCGCGTTTGGAGCGGTTTGACGAGGTTATCGAGGTGGCCCGTCACGGTTTGCGCATCGCGAGCGATCGTCCCTCGATTGGCTACCTGTTTTACCGTTTGGCATTTGCGTACTGGAACTGCGATCAGCTCGAGCTGGCGTTGGCGTGCTACCGTCTGGTGCCGCGTGGCGAGGAGTCGGGCGGCAGCGCGCTGGAGGAAATGCAGGGCCTCATGAACGAGATGGGCGTCAATGAGCCGCCGACGTTCGAGGAAGCGGTCGAGACCATCCGCAAGGCGGGGCTCGAGTTGCCGCCGGTGCCCGCCGTGACCAATCAGCTGGCAGATGCCGCCGTGCAACTGGTCGACAACGGCTTCTTTTTCCTGGCACGCGGCTGCATTTTCCAAATGTGGCGCACCATGGGCAACGATGAGCTCGGCTCCCTCAACCGCTCACTGGGGTAGGGGCGGTATAGAGGGGGCTGCGCCGTGCTATTTGTATCGGCGCGGGCGAGAGGACCCGACAGGGTCGGTAAGGCATAAAGCCACCGAGCCTGCTAAAACTGTTAAACTCTGCTAAAGTTGCTAAACTTTGTTAAAATTGTTAAAACTAGCAGAGGAGGGCCGAATGTCTAAAGCTATTAATCCTTTTAAGCCAACGGCGGGAATGAATCCGCCTGAGCTTATCGGACGCGACGCTGTTTTGGATGACTTTGCCGAGGCTCTGGAGAACGGTCCCGGCGCCCCCGATCGGCTCATGCGTATCTCTGGTGTTCGCGGCACGGGTAAAACGGTGCTCCTTAACGCATTGGGTGATCTTGCGCGCAAAAAAGGATTCGAAGTCGTTGACGTCGCCTCAAATACCGGTTTTTGCAATAGAATTCTCGAGGCTCTGCAGCGAAATGTTCGTCTTGAATCAATGTCGATTTCTCCGTCGATTCTAGGAGTCAGCCTTGGCTCCGTGGAGGTGTCGAAGTCGGCGTCCCATCTGGGCGAGGCGATGTACGAAGCCGCGAAGCGCGGCGGCTTGCTCATTACGCTCGATGAGATTCAGGACGCCTCAACTGAGGAAATGCGAGAGCTGGGCAATGAAATGCAGCTCTTGATTCGCCAAGGGGCGAATGTCGCCTTTGCATTCGCTGGTTTGCCAACGTCGGTGGATGGCGTGGTGGTGGATGATACGTTGACGTTCCTTCAGAGGGCGAAGCATATTGAACTCACGCGGCTTTCCGATTTTGAAGTCGGCGGATCGTTTGAGGATACGATGAGGCGTGCGGGCAAGGAACTCGACGAAGGCGTTGCTGAGCTTTTGACAAAGGCTTCGGCGGGCTATCCCTTTATGGTCCAGTTGGTCGGATATTACGCTTGGCAGGTTGCTGCGCGCAGCGGGGCAGAGAGCGTGGACGAAGAGGCAGCTCGCAAGGGTATCCAGACGGCTCTTGATAGTTTTAATGCTATGGTGATTGCCCCTGCGTTGCGCAGGGTGTCGGAGCGGCAGTTTCAGTATCTCGCGGCGATGGCGCAATGTGAGGGCGATGAGATTGCGAACGGCGATATCGCCAAAAAGATGGGCTTGCCGGCAAACAAAGTCGGGTCGTATCGCAAGCGCCTGATCGATGCGGGACTGATTGAACCTGCGGGCTACGGCTGTGTTTCGTTCGCAATTCCGTACATGCGCGATTATCTGTTGGAAACCGTTCGAAAGGGCTAATAAAGACTGGGAGCATCGGTGCCGCCGCTGGGGCAGCCCTCGTATTTTTGTCTCGATCTGTAACATCTGGAGGAGATTACGGCCTGTAGATGTTACAGATTGAGACGTTATGTTTCGAGGGCCTGGTTTGTCTCGATCTGTAACATTTACGGGCCGATTTGGTCGATAACTGTTACAGATTGAGATGCTTGGCTGAGGCGTTTGCTGACAAAATGGAATCGCCTCAAAATTTCCCCTTGCCCATAATCGACTGTTTGGTTACTATAGAACGGCTGTTACGGAGAGCTGACCGAGAGGCCGAAGGTGCTCGCCTGCTAAGCGAGTATGCCCCAAAAGGGCATCTGGGGTTCGAATCCCCAGCTCTCCGCCAGTATGAATTTGAAGAAGGGTTCCGAAAGGGGCCCTTTTTTAGTGCGAAGAATGGGGGCTGGGGATTCGAACCCTCAAAAAAGAGGCGCCCTTTCGGACACCTCCTTTCAGCGAGCGTTTTGTTTCTCTAGCCCCTATACCTCGGGCGCCTTGGCCACGGTTTCGCTTTCGGCCGTGAGCGGGCGATTGTCGATGCGGCGGCCCAGGCGGTCAAGCTTCACAAGCAACCACTCAATGGGATTCGGCCCTGCGCCTTCCTCGTCGGCAACCAAATCCATGACGGCGATCTTGGTGCCGTCCTGCTTGAGCGTAACGCTACCCACTTTGTCGCCCACGTGCACCGTGCCCGAAAGGTCGTCGTAGGTAACCTTCTCGGTCACCTCTCCGGCAAGTGAAAAGACGGTCGCCTGCGCCGTGGGGTCGGCAAGCGTGGCGTCGATTGTCTTATCCGTCCAGTCGGTCTGGCCAATGCGCGCCATGAGCGGGTTGCCGTTGGCGGTCTTTTCCTGCGTGTTAGCGATCGCGACCGTCACCTTGTGCCCGTAGTACCAGTTGGCAAGGGTGGCGGTATCGGTAAAGCGCTGGTCGGTGGTGGTGGAGTTTAAAACGACAGTGTAGACTTCATCGCCATCGCGGTTGTAGGCTCCCGCAAAGCAATAGCCGGCATCGTCGGTCGTGCCGGTCTTGCCGCCGATGTTGCCATCCTGACCCAGTAGATAGTTATGCGTATCCATGGAATGCGAATGGTCGGAGCCGTCGGCACCTGTGACCTCAATCCAAGAATCCTCGCTCGCCACGACCTCGCGGATTGTGTCGTTCTTCATGGCTTCCTGCATCATCAGCGCCACGTCGTGTGCAGTCGAGTGCATGTCGCCGGCCCATTCATCAAAGTCCAGACCATGCGGGTTCTCAAAGACCGTGCCGGTGCAGCCGAGCTTCTTGGCGCGCTCATTCATAGCCTTAACGAACGTCGCCTCGGCGTCCTTGGTCTTGGGGTCGATCTTTTTGCCCACATATTCGGCGAGCACGATGGCAGCGTCGTTGCCCGAGGGAATCATCAAGCCACGCAGTGCCTGCTCCACGGTGAGCTCGTCGCCTTCGAGCAGGCCGGCAGTCGAGTTGCCCACGGTGGCCGCGGCGTTGCTCACCGTCACCTTCTCGTCCATCTTGCAGTTCTCGACAGTCAGAATTGCGGTCATTACCTTGGTGATCGAGGCAATCTTGACTTGCTCATCGGCGCCGCGTCCATAGTAGACGGTACCGTCTTTGCCCATGACGAGGGCATTGGTCGCATCGATATCGGGCAGGTTCTCAGCCGTGATGCCGCGTGCATCGGCGGTTTTGCCACACACGTTGTCGGTCGTGAGCACCTGGGCGCCGGCAACGGTGGGTACGCCAAGAGCAAGGGCAACGGCACAGGCAAAGCCAGCGGCAAGCTGGGTAGAGCGCTTTGCAAAAGAGGTGAGGGACTTCACAGATTTCGCTTTCGACGGGACGGTCTCTTCTGGCTCTAGAGTATATCGTTTGGCGGTGATGACGGTCGTCGCGTGCGTGCGCGGGCTGCGTCTGCGCCCGAACGGGCATGGCGGTGCTTAAGGTCGACTTAATCGCCCGCGCTTGTTGTGTGTGCCGGGCGTCCCCTCGGGCATAATGGAGCGCGAGAGGAGCACGCATGAACGAGCGCATTTTGGTGGTTGACGATGAGAAGGCCATCGCCGACCTGGTTGGCATCTACCTTACAAAAGAGGGCTTTGATGTTCAGATCGCCTACAGCGGAGCCGATGCGGCCAAGGCGATCTTGGAGCAAGAGTTCGATCTGGCGCTGTTAGATGTCATGCTGCCCGATATCGATGGCTTTGAGCTGTTGCGCACGATTCGCACCAGCCGTACCTATCCCGTGATTATGCTGACGGCACGCGATGCCCAACAAGACAAGATTGAGGGACTTTCGCTCGGCGCGGACGATTACGTTGTCAAACCGTTTCGCCCGCTGGAGCTCATCGCGCGCGTGCGTGCCCAGCTGCGCCGTTACACCAGCTACGGCAGCCGCGCGCAAGCGACCGAGTCCCCGCTCATTCAGCTCGACGGCCTCGAGATCAACCGTGACGCCCGCGCCGTGGCGGTGGACGGCGGGCAGGTGCGCCTGACGCCCATCGAGTATTCCATCCTGCTGTATCTGGTCGAGCATCGCGGCAGCGTAGTGCCCGTGGAGGACCTGTTCCGCGCGGTATGGAACGAGGACTTTATGCCCGGCTCCAACAACACAGTGATGGTGCACATTCGCCATCTGCGCGAAAAGATCGGCGACGATGCCCAAAAGCCGCGCTTTATCAAGAACGTCTGGGGTGTCGGCTACATCATCGAATAAAGCCTTTGTTTGTGAGGAAAACGGATATGACAAATAGCAACGGGCAGGCGTTTGAGGTACCCGATCGACTTTTTGAGCATGTAAGGTCAGTTGTCGACAATCGCGCGCTCGCGACGGTGCTGCTCTTTTTACTGAGCCTGCTGCTGATCGGCATTGACAACATCGTCGGCATCCTGGTGGTGCTGCTCGTCGGTTTTTTGCTGATCGATCGCTTTGAAATCGTACGTCGTTGCGTGGTGATTGGCGGTGCCGCGTGGGCTATCACGCTGGCGATTGGCGCCATGGCGCTCGGTGGCATCGAGGGGCCGGTGCTGTTCGATGCCGGCTTTGTGTTCAATATGCTCGGCTTTGTCTTGGCGCTTGCCGTGTGCGTTCTGTTCTTCTGCGGCCGCACCCTGTACTACCAGGGCTATGAACAGGGGGAACAGCATGCCGACCGCGTGCTCGCCGCCCGTATCCAGGATCGCCTGATCGATCACCCCGACGCGTGGGACAACATCGACGGTGACTTTCTTGAGGTCGAGGGCGCACTCAATAGCGTGCGCGATAGCGAGCGCAAGGTCCAGCAGGCTCTGCGCGACGAGTCGCATCGCAAGGACGATCTTGTTACTTACCTTGCCCATGACTTGCGCACGCCGCTCGCCAGCGTGGTGGGCTATCTTTCGCTCTTGCAGGAGGCCCCTGATCTACCGCTCGAGCAGCGCGCGCACTTTACAGGCGTGGCGCTTGACAAGGCACACCGCCTCGATGCGCTCATCGAGGAGTTCTTCGACATCACGCGCTTCGACTTCCACGACATCGTGCTCACGCGCGGCTACGTCGACTTGGGGTTGTTGCTGGCACAGGTTGCCGACGAGTTCTATCCCATCCTCAACGAGCAGCGCAAGGAGGCTTACGTCGATATCTGCGAGGACCTGACGGTGCTCGTGGATGGCGACAAGATGGCCCGCGTTTTCAATAACATTATGAAAAACGCCGTCGCCTATAGCTATGAAGGTTCGACGATCACGATTGAGGCGAGGCGCACGGATGATGGCGGCGTGCGCGTGCGCTTTATCAACCAGGGCGATCCTATTCCTGCGGCAAAGCTCAAAGTGATCTTTGAGAAGTTCTATCGCTTGGATGCGGCGCGTGCGACCAACCGCGGCGGCGCTGGACTGGGGCTTGCCATCGCCAAGGAGATTGTTACAGCGCACGGCGGCAGTATCGCATGCGAATCGACGCCCGAGCATACGATGTTCACCATCGAGCTGCCCGCTGCATAGCTAAGGTGCCCTTACAAACACTTGACAATGCGCTCACGTGCGTATGAGCCGCGATTCCTACTATCGATACTGCTGAATTGATATCGATATGGAGGTATGCGGTATGACGGCTGCTGCGGCTATGGAGCCCACGGAGCTTGAGGAACTCATGGAGGCGCAGGCCGAGGCCGCGCACGAGCGCGAAGTTGGGGATGCGACTCGCCCCACGGCAGAGGACCTTGCGGCCTCTCCGACGCGCATCGATGTGGAGGGCCTCGACCTGTTCTATGGCGACCACCATGCGCTCAAGGACGTGAACATCAAAATCCGCGACAAGCAGATTACCTCGTTTATCGGGCCTTCTGGTTGTGGCAAGTCGACGCTGCTGCGCTGCTTTAACCGCATGAACGATAGCATCAAGGATTGCCGTATCGAGGGCAAGATCGCGCTCGACGGCCAGGATATCCTGGGCGATTACGATATCTGCCGCCTGCGTCAGCGCGTGGGCATGGTGTTCCAGCGCCCCAATCCGTTTCCCATGAGCATCTACGACAACGTTGCCTATGGCCCTCGCGGCATGGGCGTGCGCGATCGCGTTGTGCTTGACGAGCTGGTCGAGGACTCCCTGCGCCGCGCCGCATTGTGGGACGAGGTCAAGGACAAGCTCAAGGAGTCGGGCCTGGGCCTTTCGGGCGGACAGCAGCAGCGTCTGTGCATCGCTCGTGCGCTTGCTGTGCAGCCCGACATCCTGCTGATGGATGAGCCCACGAGCGCCCTCGATCCCGTGTCGACGCTGGTGGTTGAGCAGCTGGCCTGCGAGCTCAAGGAGACCTGCACGCTGGTGGTCGTGACGCACAACATGCAGCAGGCTGCGCGCATTTCCGACTCGGTCGCGTTCTTTTTGCTGGGCGAGCTGGTGGAGCATGCGCCCACCGCTCAGCTCTTTAAGAATCCGTCCGATTCGCGCACGGCGGATTATTTGACGGGACGTTTTGGCTGATACCATCTGGCACAGGTGCCTTTGGGTTAAGATGCGGTCATACCGGCCGCAAAGGGGTTCAACATGATCTACTACGTCGAGGATGACGACAACATCAGGGATTTGACGGTCTACGCGCTGCGCAAGCAGGGAATCGAGGCCGAGGGCTTTTCGTGTGATGGCGAGTTTAAAGCTGCCGTGGCGCGACGGGTGCCCGATGCTGTGTTGCTCGACATCATGCTGCCCGACACCGACGGCTTGGCGATTATGCGTCGCCTGCGCGCCGACCGTCTGACGGCGACGGTGCCCATCATGATGCTTACCGCCAAGGACACCGAGCTCGACAAGGTCATGGCGCTCGATGGCGGCGCCGACGACTACCTGACCAAGCCGTTCTCGCTCATGGAGCTTGCCAGCCGTTGCCGCGCGCTGCTGCGTCGCGGCGGCATGGTCAAACAGGCGAGTGATGTGCTCAACGTGGGCGATATCGTGCTTTCGCCCAGTCACCGTGAGGTGACTGTTGCCGGTGAGCCGCTCAAGCTCACGCTACGCGAGTTCGACCTGCTCGAGTACCTTATGCGCAAGCCCGGTGTGGTCTTTACCCGCGAGTCGCTGCTGCAGAGTGTGTGGGGCTGGGACTTCGACGGCGGTTCGCGTACCGTCGACGTACATGTGCAGACGCTTCGCCAAAAACTGGGCGAGCATGCCAGCGCCATCGAGACCGTGCGCGGCGTGGGTTACCGCTTGGCCGAGCCTTCTGCCGGTGATGGTGCCGAAGGCGACGACACCGCGGCCACCGCATCGGAGGAGTAACCCGTGGTCTTCACCCCCCAGGGAAAACATACGCTGTCGCACCGCGTTTTTGTGACGATCTTTGTCTGCGCCATGGCGGTTATCGTGGCGTTTACGGTGCTGGGTGCGTTCTTTGTGCAAAACACCTTGGCGGATGCCACGAGTGCCAATCTGGCGCAGGAAACCGAGCTCATTGCTGCCGCCCTCGACGAGCAGCAGGAGCCCATTCCGTTCTTGCGAAGCCTCGATCGCGAGGATCTTCGTATCACGCTGATCAATAAGGACGGATCTGTTGCCTACGACAACGAGGCGTCGCCTTCCACACTGCCCAACCATGGCGATCGCCCCGAGGTCATCGAGGCCTTTGAGAGTGGTTCGGGTTCCGCGGAGCGCGCAAGCTCTACACTCGACGAGATTATGCTGTATCGCGCCGTTACCCTTGATAACGGCCAGGTCGTTCGCTTGGCGCAGGCCCAGCCTGGTGTTGCGGCGATTTTGCTGTCGATGCTGGCGCCGATGCTGCTTATCGCAGCAGCGGGTGCGGTGCTCTCGTTTTTTATGGCGCGCCGTGAGTCCCGTGCCATCATCGCGCCGTTGCAAGAGGTGGATTTGGATCACCCACGCCGTAGCTATGAGCACGCCTATGCCGAGATGGTCCCCATGCTTGAGCGTATCGAGTCGCAGCGCCAGGAACTCAAGCGCCAAATGGCGGTGCTAGCGGACAACGACCGTATGCGCCGTGAGTTCACGGCGAATATCACTCATGAGCTCAAGACGCCGCTTACGGCGATTTCGGGCTATGCCGAGCTCATCGCAAACGGCATGGTCGAGGGCGAGGACGATCTGCGCACCTTTGGCGGCCGCATCTACCGTGAGGCAGGCCGTTTGGCAGCGCTTGTCAACGACATCCTCACGCTTTCCAACTTGGATGAGGCCGAGCGCGCAACCGAAGGCGAGGCGGTGCCTATTGGCTCCACGGAGCCCATTGAGCTTTCGCGTGCTATCTATGCGGTTGAGCAGCGTCTTGAACAGGTCGCCCGTCAGGCGAATGTGACGATAAGTCATGAGACCAAGCCTGTGGTCATCGAAGGCGTGTCGCGCTTGATCGACGAGCTCATCTATAATCTGGCAAGCAACGCCATCCGCTACAACCGACCCGGCGGTACGGTTACGCTGCAGTGCGGTATCAACGACGAGGGTCATCCGTTCCTCGCGGTCGCCGACACGGGAATCGGTATCGCGCCCGAAGAACAGGGCAAGGTGTTCGAGCGTTTCTACCGCGTGGACAAGAGTCGATCAAAGGCACGCGGTGGAACGGGTCTGGGCCTGGCGATCGTTAAACATGCCGCCTTGTACCATCACGCCGATATCGACCTGGAGAGCGAACCGGGCGTGGGAACCACCATTACGGTGACGTTTCCCATACAGCCGGACGAGCCATTCGCATAGCGATACAACATAGTTATTCGCGCAGACGCCGCATCTGTCTTTCGGGTGCGGCGTTGTTGTTGCGCAATTTTACGGACGCTTCCGGCATTTTTACAGTAGAGGCTGTTTCTTATGTATAGAGTTTGGTCTCGGTAAAAAGATGCGATAACATACGGACAGTTTTGTCAATACGAACTGGGGAACTGAAAGGCAAGCTGCATGACCCTTCTCGAATTGTTCCAGCTGCTGAAAAAGCACCTTAAGCTGGTCATCACCCTTCCGGTGGTCTGCGCGATCGCCATGGGCATCGTGTCCTTCGTTGCGATGGACAACACCTATACCGCGACGACGAGCATGTACATTCTCGCCAAGACCGACGATAGCGGTCAGATGAGCTACAACGATCTCTCGGCGAGCCAGATGCTTTCCAATGATATCGCCACACTGCTGGATAGCGATAGCGTTAAGAGCGGCGCCGCCAAAGAACTGGGCCTCACCGATCTGGATGACTACAAGGTGTCTGTTTCCTCCGAGACCACCACGCGTGTCATTACGCTTTCGGTTACCGGCACCGATGCCAAGGAGACGGCTGAGGTCGCAAAGGCCATTGCCAGCTCGGTGAGTACGGTCGCTCAGAACGTCGGCGCTGCCCAGAGCATCAACGTTATCGACGAGGCTAAGACCCCCGAAGCCCCCAGCGGCCCCAAGCGCACGCTGTATATTGCCGTCGCGTTCCTCGCCGGTATCTTTATCGCAGTTGCCTATGTCGTTTTGGCAGACATGCTCAATACCCGCATCCGCGGTGCCGAAGAGGCAGAAGAGCTCCTGGGTATTCCCGTTGTTGGCCGAATTCCGGCTATGAAAGGTGGTAAATAGGCATGGCTAAGGCAAAGAACACCGATAAGCTCGTTGTACAGAATGCCGCCAAGACCCTTCTGGCCAACATCCGCTTTGCGAGCGTGGACGACCCCATTCGCACCATCACCGTTACGTCCTCGATTCCCAACGAGGGCAAGTCTACGGTTTCCATCAACCTTGCTCAGGCAATCGCCACGAGCGGCAAGTCCGTGCTCCTGGTCGAGGCCGATATGCGCCGCAGGTCCCTTTCCGATATGCTCGGCGTTCGTTCGCGCGGCGGACTCTATGCGGTCCTTTCCGAGCAGATCTCCATTGACCAGGCAATTGTCGAGACGGGTCAGAAGAACTTCTACTTCCTCGATGCCGAGCCGCACATTCCCAATCCTGCCGACATCATCGTCTCTCACCGCTTTGCCAAGCTGGTAAAGGCGCTGTCTGCTAAGTTCCAGTACGTTATCTTCGACGCTCCTCCGGTCGGCACCTTCATCGATGCTGCCGAGATCGCCAGCCTGACTGACGGTACGCTGTTCGTGGTGCGCGAGGACTTTACCAAGCGCGAGGAAGCACTCAACGCTATCGGCCAGCTTAAGAAGTCCGAGAGGGTCAAGCTTATCGGTACCGTTATGAACTACTGCGAGACCGAGACCAGCGAGTACTACTATTCTTACTACACCAAGGATGGTAAGAAGGTAAAGAAGGGCTCTGACGATCAGGGTGCTTCCAAAAAGGGCATCTTCACCAACCGAGCAAACGTTTAGCTGATTAAGGCCGATCTATGCGTGACATTCATTGCCATATCTTGCCGGGTGTAGACGACGGCGCCGCCGATCTCGATGAGAGCCTGGCGATGCTCGAGGCTGCCAAGCGGGCCGGTGTTACCAGAATCGTTTGCACTCCGCACTGTCGTGACCCTTATTTTGATTACGACAAAATGTGGGATGCCTATGAGCTGCTGCGTGATAACGCCGATGGTTTTCCGCTCCAGATGGGCTTTGAGGTCAACCATCGTAAGCTTGTCGAGCTTGGTATTGATGCCGCGGAGCACTTGCATTTCGATGGGACCAATGAGTTTCTGCTCGAGCTTTCGACGCATGCCGATGCGTATGCGTTTAGAGAGTACGAGAACACGATTTACGATTTGCAGTGCCTTGGCTACCAGGTGATCATTGCCCACCCTGAGCGTTATCGCGCGGTCCAAAAGGATGTGAGCGTGGCGGAGCGCCTGGTCGATATGGGTTGTAAGCTGCAGGCTTCGGCGGACTTTATTGCCGGCGGTCGTTTCGGTCGCGAGAAAAAACCCGCGCAGCGCCTGTTCGATCAGAACCTGTACAGCTTTATCGCGAGCGATGCCCATAACGTGGGTCATTACGACTGCCTGGCAAAGGCTCGCGCGAAGTTCAGCGTGCGCGGAGCTCATTTTCGCTAAAATCTGTCCCTAACGTTCGCATTGAATGAAGGGGCAGCCATGGATATCCAACTTAAGACGGGATGCTTTGAAGACGCGGCGCTGGTGCGCCGCGTCGTTTTTATGGATGAGCAGGGCTACGAGAATGAGTTTGACGCTATCGACGAGGCTCCGAGCTGCATCCATGTGACGCTGTACGTGGACGGCGAGCTCGCCGGTTGTTCGCGCGTGTTTCCCGAGGAGCTGGAGCGCGTAGCCGACGCGGAGGCACCGGTGTCGCCGGCGTGCGAGATGGACGAAGGCGTTGCGGCAGGGGAGACCTTCATTATGGGACGCGTCGCGGTGTTGCCCTCGATGCGCCGTCGTGGTCTGGCAAGCAAAATTGTGGAGGCGAGTGATGCCGCCGCGCGCGATGCCGGTGCCAAGCTTATTAAGCTGCACGCGCAGGAATACGTGCTGCCGCTCTACGCCAAGGCTGGCTACACGCAGATCGCGCCGGTGGACTATGAGGACGAAGGCCAGCCCCATGCCTGGATGGCCAAACGCGTGAGCGACAGATAGGGACGTTCCTTTTCGGCCGGCAGCTCCTCGGCAATCGATGCATGGGCGTTCCGACATACAGTTTTTCGATTCCGTATGTATATATGCGCGCTAATGGGTTATAAAATCTAAGTCTGAACATAGCAGGTCTGCAATGCGGCTCGGGCAACCGAGCCGTTTTTGCGGGCAGGGGTAGCGCGAAAGGACTGCACATGCGTCAATTTAAGACCGAGAGCAAAAAACTGCTCGACCTCATGATCAACTCCATCTATACCAACAAGGAAATCTTCCTGCGCGAGCTTATCTCCAACGCGAGCGATGCCGTCGACAAGCTCAACTTTAAGAGCCTGCAGGATTCGAACGTCAAGCTCGACCAGGGCGACCTAGCCATCCGCGTCTTCTTTGATAAGGATGCACGTACCATCACGATCTCGGATAACGGTATTGGTATGACCGCTGAGGAGCTCGAGCGCAACCTGGGTACCATCGCACACTCCGGTTCCGAGGAGTTTAAGACCGAGAACGCCGAGCAGCAGGGCTCAGATGTCGACATCATCGGCCAGTTTGGCGTGGGCTTCTACTCTGCCTTTATGGTCGCCAGCCACGTGAAGGTCGTCAGCCGCGCCTATGGCGAGGACACGGCGCACGTGTGGGAGTCCGACGGCCTTGAGGGCTACACCATCGAGGACGGTGAGCGTGCTGAGCACGGTACCGATGTCATCCTGACGCTGCGTGAGAACGAGAAGCTCGACGCCGACGGTGAGGCCGAGACCTATGACCGCTTCCTGACCGAGTGGGGCCTTAAGAGCCTGATTCAGCAGTACAGCAACTATGTGCGCTACCCGATTCAGATGATGGTTTCCAAGAGCCGTCAGAAGCCCAAGCCCGAGGACGCTGGCGATGATTACACGCCCGAGTACGAGGACTACCAGGAGCTCGAGACCATCAACTCCATGACGCCGATCTGGAAAAAGCGCAGCTCCGACGTGGAGCAGAAGGACTACAACGAGTTCTATAAGTCCACGTTCCACGACTTTGACGATCCCGCCCGCACCATTAGCTTCCATGCCGAGGGCACGCTCGAGTACGACGCTCTGCTGTTTGTTCCGGGTCGCGCACCGTTCGATCTGTACAGCAAGGATTACGAGAAGGGCCTGTCGCTTTACAGCTCCAACGTGCTGATTATGGAGAAGTGCGACGATCTGCTGCCCGACTACTACAACTTTGTGCGCGGCGTCGTGGACTCTGCCGACGTGACGCTCAATATTTCACGTGAGACGCTGCAGCAGAACCGTCAGCTCAAGGCTATCGCCAAGCGCGTTGAGAAGAAGATCACCGCCGACCTCGAGGATATGCGTGACAACGACCGCGAGGCCTATGAGAAGTTCTTTGAGAACTTTGGCCGCGGCCTTAAGTACGGCATCTACTCGAGCTATGGCATGAAGGCTGACGAGCTCGCCGACCTGCTGCTATTCTGGTCCGCCAAGGAGCAGAAGATGATTACCCTGGCCGAGTATGCCAAGGGCATGCCCGAGGACCAGAAGGCCATCTACTACGCCGCCGGCGACTCACGTGAGCGCCTGGCCAAGATGCCCGTGGTAAAGGGCGTGCTCGACCGCGGCTACGACGTGCTGCTGCTGACGCAGGACGTGGACGAGTTTACCTTCCAGGCCATGCGCGAGTACGTGGCCGCCGATATGCCCAAGGTCTACGAGGACGATGCTGCTCGCGAGGCTGCCGAGAAGGCCGTGGCCGATGGTGCCGAGCCCGAGGTCGAGGATCGTCATCTGGAGCTCAAGAACGTCGCGACTGGCGATCTTGATCTGGCGACCGAGGACGAGAAGAAGGAGGCCGAGGACGCCACCAAGGAGAACGAGGACCTCTTTAGCGCCATGAAGGAGGCGCTCGGCGACAAGGTCGAGAAAGTTGCCGTCTCCGCGCGCCTGACCGATGCCCCCGCTTGCATCACCACCGAGGGCCCGCTTTCGCTTGAGATGGAGAAGGTGCTCCAGAAGGGACCCGAGGGCGCGCCCGACGGCATGCCCAAGAGCCAGCGCGTGCTCGAGCTCAACGCCAAGCACCCGGTCTTCGACAAGCTTGTCGCTGCCCAGAAGGCAGGCGACGCCGACAAGATCAAGCAGTACTCCGGTCTGCTCTATGACCAGGCTCTGCTGGTCGAGGGCATCCTCCCCGAGGACCCCGTTGCCTTCGCGGCGGCTGTCTGCGAACTTATGTAGTTTGGTAGTTACGCGGTTCTACGAACCGCGTAACTACTCGACGCTGCCCTTCGTTCCGCCGTTCTAACGAACGGCGGACCAGCCGACGCTGCGCGGGCACCAGAGCGACAACTTGTCATTCAAAGAGGACGGCATGACCAGAAGGTCTATGCCGTCCTCTTTTCATGCCAATTTGTTCGCTCTGGTGACCGCTCGCTGGCATTACCAAAACATCGACGGTCCAATAATGATCCCTTGGGGACGGAGAAAAAGTGGTCGTTGGGTGTTCCTATAGTTTTGTCAACCGTCGGGGCTACTCCCGGTAGGGCACCCGGTCGCGCATCACGGCGTATATCGCCCTGAGCCGCTTCCTCGCGACGGCCTTGAGCGCCCGCCCGTGCCCCATGCCCCGCGCCCTGCAGGCCCGGTAGTACTCGCCGTAGCGCCCCGAGGACCTCACCAGGCTGTTGCACGAGAAGATCAGCAGGGACTTGAGCCTCGCGTCGCCGCGCCTGGACGCCCTGACCGACCTCACCGACGTTCCGGAGCTCCTCACCCTCGGGGCTATGCCGCAGTACGAGGCCAGGTGGTCGTGGTCCGGGAACCTGGCGATGTCGACCGACACCGCGAGCTGCGCCGCCGTCCTCGGGCCGATGCCGGGCACGGTGAGCAGGCACGCGTAGGTCTCGTCGCCCTCGAGCAGCGCCGCCGTCTCGGCCTCGAGGGCCCCGGCCTCGTCGAGGGCCTCCGATATCCGGGCGGCCAGGAACCTGACCTGCCTGTTCTCGGCCTCGACGAGCGCCGGCGGGGGCGCGGTGGAGGCGGCCGCGGCCTCCCCGGCGGCCTCGGCCCGCGGGCCCCCGGCCCCGGAGCGGGCGATCCCCCACGCCCCGCCGAACCCGGCGAGCAGCTCCAGCCACCGCCGGTCCGACAGGTCGACGGCGGCCTCGAGGGCCGGGCAGGACTCGAGCAGCACCGCGCGCAGGCGGTTCTTGTCCCTGGTCGCGCAGGCGACGACGTGGTCGCGCTGCGACGAGAGCGCGCGGGCGGCCTCGAGGGCCTCGCCGCGGCCCGGGACCCCCGACAGGGAGCCCGGCACGCCCAGGGCGGTCCGCGCGATCACCGCGGCGTCGCGCTCGTCGGTCTTGGCCTCGCCGGCGAACAGGCCCGCGGCGCGGCTGGCGGCGAGCCCGGGCAGGTGGGCGACCCCGAGCCCCGCGGCGCGGGCCCGCCTCACGGCGAGGGACCCTATGTTGCGGAACTGGTCGACGACGACGAGCGTGCCGGCGGGCGCGGAGGCGAACAGCGCGTCGAGCTCGGCCTCCCTGTTGCGGACGGGGGCGCTGGCCAGCACCTCCCCGTCGCGGTCGATCAGGCAGGCCCAGTGCGATGACTTGCCGACGTCGAGGCCGAGCACGGCGGCGGGCCTGGTGGACGGCGCTTTCACGGTGGTATCCTTCCGGTAGTCGTTCGACCGGATGGCCTCCCCCTCGGCACTCACATTACCAGCCGCGGCACCTGCCCGGCACTTTCCTATCAGCCGTCGGGGGCGGCGCGTCCCGCGCCGGCAGCACCCAACGGGCCCTCTCGGGGGCAGGGACGTTCGGCCGTGCGCGGGCGCCCGGTCGGCGGCCCGTTCTGGGCGCGCCTCAATCGTAGCCCGAGACGGTCCCGGGCTGACAATTTCGACTGTAATGGACGTTCTTGTTTGACTGGTAGTTTAAGAACGCCCCCGATGACTATTCGGATTGCTAATTTGTGCGGGTTGTGGTTTTGTGACCTGCTGAAATTTGAGATACTGTACAACTGTACGTTAACTAATCTTCGTAGTATATTGCTACCCGCAAAACTCAATACCATTGTGCTTCGAGACGCTAAAGCGCCTACGTACAATGGTTTTTGATAGTACGATTTGATTCAACGACAGGATGGATGGTCCAAGCGTGAGTCTCGGCAGCAAACTATCCGATGCAAAGGTCTCCTTTGCGATATTCAAGCGCGACATTAAGCGACTGCTTGTGAACCCCGTCGCCTTGGTGGTTACCCTGGGCGTGTGCGTTATCCCCTCGCTGTATGCCTGGTACAACATCGTGGCCAACTGGGATCCGTATGGAAACACCCAGGGCATTAAAATCGCTATCGCCAACAACGATCAGGGCACCCAGAACGACCTAGTGGGCGAGCTTAATGCGGGCGATAAGGTGGTCGATCAGCTCAAGGAAAACGATCAGCTGGGCTGGACCTTCGTCGATTCGGCCGCCGATGCCAAAGAGGGCGTCGAGAGCGGGGAATACTACGCGGCGATCGTAATCCCCAAGAACTTCTCCGACAATCTGGTCTCGATGCTCGACGGCAACTACCATCAGCCGAAGCTCACCTATTACGTCAACGAGAAAAAGAGCGCCATTGCGCCCAAGGTCACCGATACCGGTGCCAACACCATCGAGGAGCAGATCAACTCGGAGTTTGTCTCCACGGTGGGCGAGACTGTTGCCAGTATCGCCAAGGATGCCGGTGTCGATTTAAAGGACAAGGCAACCCAGACTCAGGACTCGCTGACAAGTTCGGTGTCCGAGGCATCCGACACCTTGGGTGAGGTGCGCGATTCGATTGGCGATATGAATGCCGCCATCGATAAGACGAGTGGCGCTATCGCCTCGGCTGATGCGGCGCTTGCCGGCTTGCAAGGTCAGGCACCGTCGCTGACGCAGGCAATCTCCCAGGGCAACGACCTGCTGGGCGAGGCTCGCGCCACGGCGGGCAACTCTATCACCTCGCTCTCCAAGGCACTCTCGGAAGGTAGCCTTGCACTCACCAAGACGTCAGCCTCCGCGAACGCTGCGATTGGCAAGCTAACGGGTACGGTCACATCTACGACCACCCGCATCGACAACTCGCTCGAGTCTCTCCAAGCGACGATCGATCACAATAAGGCCGTTATCGGGCACTTGGAGATTCTCGTTAATGACACGTCGACAGGTTCCGAGGAAATTGACGCGCGCATTGTATCGACCATCGATTCGCTTCGCGAGCAAAACCAGAAGCTGCAGAGCATCAAGGATGGCCTTTCTGCACAGTCGAGCGCCATGGCAAACGACGCTACGGCAATCTCGAACGCGAGCAACGCACTCAACGCGGCAATTCAGACCGGTACGGCTAACCTCGGTCAGGCTCAGACCGATCTGGGTCAGAACGCACTTCCGAAGGCTTCGAGCGCGCTTGACTCCTTTGCCGCCGTTTCGGGCGATTTGACCGGCATTGTGTCGGGTATGACCCCCACGATAGCGAGCGCGCGCGGCACGCTGGCGCAGCTCGATGCCACGCTCAAGCAGGCAAAGACCACGCTGTCCCAAACCGACGCCTCCCTTGCCAAGGTTCAGGACAAGCTCGCGACCGCCGCCAATGACATTGCGGCGCTGCAGACCTCTGAGTCTATGGGCGAGTTAGCCGACCTCATGGACGTCGACGTCAATGACGTGGCAGATTTCATGGCATCTCCGGTTGAGCTGACGTCCAAGTCAATCTATCCGGTCAAGAGCTTTGGCTCGGGCATCGCGCCCTTCTACACCAATCTGGCGCTGTGGGTAGGCGGCTATGTGCTCATCGCTATCTATAAACTCGAGGTCGACCGCGAGGGCATCGGTAGCTTTACGGCGCGTCAGGGCTACTTTGGCCGCTGGCTGCTGCTGGTGATCCTGGGCGCGTTCCAGGCCATTATCGTTACGGTGGGCGACCTGGTCATTGGCGTTCAGTGCGTCAATCCGCTGCTCTTTGTACTGGGCGGCATCGCTATTTCGTTCACCTACGTCAACATCATCTATGCGCTGTCCACCACGTTTAAGCATATCGGTAAAGCCATTGGCGTCATCCTCGTCATTGTGCAGATCCCCGGCTCGTCGGGCATGTATCCCATCGAGATGATGCCCGGCTTCTTCCAATGGCTGCATCCGCTGCTGCCCTTCACCTATGGCATCAACCTGCTGCGCGAGACCGTCGGTGGCATGTATTCGTTCAACTACCTGTTCAACCTGTGCATCCTGGGCGTGTTCCTTGCCATCGCACTCTTTATTGGCTTGCAGCTGCGTCCGCTGCTGCTCAACCTCAACCTGCTCTTTGACAAGCAGCTTTCCACGACGGGCCTCATGATCTGCGAGTCCAACGACCTGCCGCGCCAGCGCTATTCGCTGCGCACGGCCATGCGCGTCATGCTCGATTCGGATTCGTACCGTCGCGAGCTGCTCGATCATGCCGTGGCGTTTGAGCATCGCTACCCGTACTACATCAAGGGCGGTTTTGCCGCCGTGGTAGGCGTGCAGGTTCTGCTCTTTGTGCTTTCGACGGTGCTCGATATCGACAATAACGGCAAGATCATCCTGCTCGTTATCTGGATCATTTCGGTTATCGCCATCTGCGGCTGGCTCATCAACATCGAATACATCCGTGCGAGCCTCAATACCCAGATGCGTATCTCGGCGCTTTCGGACGAGGACCTTCGCCGCGAGATGCGCGAGCACACGGCTGCCATCCCTGCCGCCCGTCGCATGTTTGGTCTCAACGCCAGCGAGCGTGGCGCCAAGGGAGGCGAACAGCCTACGAGCCGTCTGTCGCATATCGGTGCGCATCGTAAGGCTCAAGATGCCGACGGCGCTGACAACGTAAACGGAAACGACGGGGACACCACCTCGCTTGGCAAGCACTCTAAAGGAGGTGAGGCATAAATGAAAAACATCCTGCACCTGTTTAAGCGCGATGTCCAAAACGTGTCTCGCTCCGTGATCGGCATGGTCGTCGTGATGGGCCTGATCATCGTGCCATGTCTCTATGCATGGTTTAACATCGCCGGAAGCTGGGATCCCTACGGCAATACCGGCAACCTTAAGATTGCAGTGGTCAACACCGATGAGGGTTACGAGAGCGATCTGATTCCCGTCGAGGTCAACGTGGGCGAAAACGTAACCGCCACCCTGCGCGGCAACGAGAACTTCGACTGGGTCGTCCTCAACGACCGCGATAAGGCGATTGAGGGCGTTAAGTCGGGCGCGTACTACGCTGCCGTCGTTATCCCTAAAACGTTTAGCGCTGACATGATGACGCTTTTCTCGACCGAGGTGAAGCACGCCGATATCGAGTTCTATGAGAACCAGAAGGCCAACGCCATCGCACAGATCGTGACTGAAAAGGGTTCGAGCGCCGTCCAGAGTCAGGTCAACGAGACCTTTACCAAGACCATCACGACCATCGGCCTTAAGACCGTGTCCAGCCTGCTCGACTATATGAGTACCGACCAGGTGAGCAACTTTATCGCCAATCTGTCCTCGACGCTGGGCGATTCGGTCGAGGACCTGCAGGACGTTCAGGCGAGTGCGACGTCGCTCGCGGGCATTTTGAGCTCCACGTCCGATTCACTGACATCGGCGGGCGGCATGCTCAAGCAGACGGGCACCGTTGATGAGTCGACGAAGCAGCTGATGGAGCACGCCAAGAGCGGCATCAATGATTCCAAGGAAGCGCTCAAGGCCGCCAACGATGCCGTTGACGCAGCGATTGACGGAAGCGCGGGCTCGTTCGACAACGTGTCCGCCGAGCTTGCGAAGGCATTCGATGCCGCGAATCAGCATGTTGACCTTACGGTGTCTCAGCTCAACGAAGCCGCAGCGGCGCTCAATACGCGTGCTGACGATATCGATGCGATGGCCGATCAGCTCCGCAACCTTGCCGACCAGGTGAGTGATGACAAGCTCAAAGACGGTCTCGAGTCCGCTGCGACGTCGCTGGGCAGAATTGCCGTGGAGTACCGCAACAATGCGAAGGACCTGACGGCGACCGCAAAGTCCCTTTCGGACGGCATGGCGGAGGTCAACAACTCGCGTGCCGAGGTCGACCAGGCCATCGCCGATGCCAAGGCGGGTATCTCGGGAGCCAAGTCCGACTACGATTCCACGTTCTCGGTTAAGGCCAAGGAGCTCAAGAAGACCATTTCGGGCGTTCTGGATTCCCTGAACGGTATCTCGGGTGACTTGGATAGCGCCGTGAGCGGTCTGACCGACGCCTCTGGTTCGCTCGCGAAGGGTCTCTCCAAGGCTGCAGGGCTCGTCAACAAGGCTTCTGACCAGCTGGGTGAGGCATCGGACAAGATCAGCGCGTTCAAGGACGAGCTCGACGGCGCCCTGATGTCGGGTGACCTGGCGACGATCAAGACGATGATCGGCAACGACCCCGAGGGTTTGGCCGTGTCGCTTTCCGGTCCCGTCGCGCTCGATCGTAAGCCGGTCTATCCAATCCGCAATTACGGTTCGGCCATGGCGCCGTTCTATACGATCCTGTCGCTGTGGGTGGGCTCGATCGTGCTGGCAGCCATGATGAAGGTCTCGGTTGACGACGAACTCATCAACGAGCTGATCCCCGTGCGCCTGCACGAGATCTACCTGGGCCGCTACCTGTTCTTTGGAGGTCTGGCCCTGCTGCAGGCGACACTCGTGTGCGCGGGCGACATCCTGTTCTTTGGCATCCAATGCGACAACCCGCTGCAGTTTGTACTTGCCGGCTGGGTCGCGAGCCTCGTGTTCTCCAATATCGTCTACACGCTCACCGTGTCGTTTGGTGATATCGGTAAGGCGCTCGCCGTCGTGCTGTTGGTTATGCAGGTCGGCGGTTCGGGCGGTACGTTCCCCATCGAGATGACCGGCCCTGTGTTCCAGGCGATCTATCCGTTCCTGCCGTTCACCCACGGCATCAACGCCATGCATGCCGCCATGGCTGGCGCCTACCATATGGAGTACTGGGTTGAACTTGGCATTCTGGCGAGCTATCTGATTCCGTCGCTGGCACTGGGCGTCGTCTTCCGCCGCCCGGTCATCAAAGCCAACGACTGGATTATCGAAAAGCTGGAGTCAACAAAGCTTATTTAGTACAGCAACGTTAACGCCGATGCAGCGCTAATGCCAGCGAGCGAGCCGCATTTGCGCCAAGGTGACGTGAAATGAAAGGGCGCTGACCTTCTGGTCGCGCCCTTGAAATTGAACGTCAGATTGGCGTGAATGCAGCTCGCGCAGCGTCGGCCGGTCCGCCGTTCGGTAGAACGGCGGAACAAAACGCTTTAGTGCGGTGAATTGCACGGGCTGCTTGGTTGTTGCTACAGTAGCGGGGCGTGCCGGGGGTCCGGCGCGTCCCGTTTTTATTTGACCATGAGGCGGCACGCAGCCATACGCGTGCGGACACCACGCCCAGATTGAGTGCGAGGATGTTCCATGGCCCAATACGCTGCCAACGAAATCGAAAACATGCCCGATAGCCCTGTAGCCCGTGAGGATTTGGGCGCGGGTGGTATTCCCCGGGGTGCCGGCGCACGCTCGCCGTTGTTCTGGAAAGTTCTACTGCTTTCGGTGGCGATTATCTGGGGCTACTCCTTTACCACTATGAAGGACGCACTCGACACCATTCCGGTGTTCGAGCTGGTCTATGTTCGCTTTCTCCCGGCATCACTGGTTATGTTTGCAATTTTCCATAAGCGCATCATCGCTCATTTCAATGCCCGCAACCTGATCGTCGGGCTTGGCATGGGCGCGCTCATGTGGGGTGCCTACGGTTTGCAGACGATCGGCCTGGCACAGACCACGGCGGGCAAGAGCGCTTTTTTGACCGGCACGTATTGCATCCTTGTGCCGTTTGCAAGCTATGTCCTGAGCGGTGAAAAGCTTACCCGGTATAACCTGGGTGCAGCGTTGTTGTGCCTGGCGGGTATTGGCCTGGTAGCGCTCGATAGCGTCGAGTTCAATGCCGGCGATGTTATTACCTTGGGCGGCGCGATCTTCTTCGCCATCCAGATGGCGGTGACCGCCAAGTATGGCCGCAAGATGGATATCAACGTCATCACGTTTTGGATGTTTGTGGGCAATGGCGTTTTGAGCTTAATCACGTCGCTACTATTCGAGACTCAGGCGCCTCTGTCCGTGTGGACGCCGAGTTTTATCGGCGTGATGGTCTTCCTCTCGGTGGGCTGCACGTGCGTGGCACTGCTCGTCCAAAACGTCGGTCTGGCGCACGTCCCGGCCTCGACGGGCTCGCTGCTTCTTTCGATGGAGTCGCCCTCGGGTGTGCTGTTCTCGGTGTTGTTGATGGGGGAGGCGCTCACCTCGCGCCTGCTTGCCGGCTTTGCGCTCATCTTCCTGTCGATTATCTTGAGCGAGACGCATTTCGATTTCTTGCGCCGAAAATCTCGCCCGCAATTGTAAACAACTTGTTGCGCCGCCCTCCCAGGGCGGCATTTTCTATGTTAAGCCCTTACAGTTGTGCCTTGCACTTTACGCTATCAAAGTGCGTGCTGCAAAAACGTTACTGGAGGGCATCTATGGCACCAGCTCTGTCCGATCTTCAACCGCAACCAGCGCCTCAGGCTACCACAGCGGCGCAGACCGCTATCGGCGATGGCCTGGTCAAAGAAGCCCAGGCATTTGCCGGTGAGCTTGCCGCATGGCGCCACGATCTCCATCAGACGCCCGAGCTCGGTAACAATCTTCCGCAGACGTCTGCCTATATCCAGGCACGTTTGGACGAGATGGACATTCCCTATACCACGCTTGTCGACGGTTCCTGTGTTGTTGGCCTGATCGGTGCCGGTGCGGCCGCGGCTGCTCAGGGCAATGGTGCGTGCGCGGACGAGCAGGCCGGTACGGTTATCATGCTTCGCGGCGACATGGATGCCCTGCCCGTTGTCGAGGAATCGGGTGAGCCTTTCGCTTCCACCAACGGCTGCATGCACGCTTGTGGCCACGATATGCATGCGACGGCGCTGCTCGGCGCGGCCCGTTTGCTCAAGGCCCGCGAGGCCGAGCTTGTCGACGCTAATGCCACCGTCAAACTGCTGTTCCAGCCGGGTGAGGAGACCTTTGAGGGGGCACGCGCTGCCATCGCCGATGGCCTGCTGCAGAACCCGCGCCCTCAGGCGGCTTTTGCCATGCACGTCAACAGCCAGTCGCCGCTTGGCCTGGTGCTCTACGGCAGTCCGGCGCTCTCGGGCGTGTACGGTTTCCGCATCACGCTGCAGGGCAAGGGTGGCCACGGTTCCAGCCCCGAGATTTGCATCGACCCCATCACGGCCGGCGTGCATGTGCACCTGGCGCTTCAGGAGCTTATCTCTCGCGAGGTGCCGGCGGCCAAGGAGGTCGCGCTTACCGTGGGTAAGTTCGCTGGCGGTTTGGCGGCCAACGTCATCCCCGACACCTGCGTGCTCGAGGGAACGTTGCGCGGCTTCGATGTCGAGCTCATGGCTCACCTTAAGACCCGCATCGCGGAGGTCGTCAACGGCGTTGCCGCAACATATCGTACGCCGGCAACCATCGAGACGCTCTCGGACGTTCCGCCGCTCGTGCTCGACAGCGATATGACTCAGGCCTCGCTTGGCTACGTGGGCGCAGTGCTGTCCAAGGCGGCTTTCTTGCCGCTTTTCCATGCCATGGCGAGTGAGGACTTCGCGCTTATCTCGAGCGAGATTCCGAGTGCGTACTTTACCGTGGGCGCGGCCGTGACCGATACGGACGAGCATTTTGCCCAGCATCATCCCAAGGCGCGCTTTAACGATGCCGAGCTTCCCCTCGGCGCCGCGGCTTATGCCGCCGTCGCTTTGGGCTATATCGCCGACCACAAGGAGTAACCAATGCCCCAGCAGCGTAAGTTCTTCCCCGGCTGGCTCGTGGTGGCCTCCGGCTTCGTGATCATGGCCACGTGCTACACGATTTTCGTCAACTGCATGAGCCTGTTCCAGCCGCTCATCGTCAGCGACCTCGGGATTACGCTTGCCCAGTACAACATCTCCAACGCTATCTCCACCGTGGTGAGCGTTATCGGCTCGCTTGTCATTGGCCATGTCGCCGATAAAGTAAGCGGCCGCGTTTTGGGCTCCCTCACTGTAATCGCCACCTCTGCCGTTCTTGCCGGCATGAGCTTTGTCGGTGAGCTGTGGCAGGTCTACGTGCTCTTTGCCGTCTCGGGCTGCTTTGCCGTCGCCTCGACCCGTCTGCTCATCAGCCTGGTGACCGCCAACTGGTTTACCGCCAAACGCGGCCTTGCCATTTCCATCGCACTTTCGGGTTCGGGCTTTGGCGGAGCCATTCTGTCTCCCATCGTGAGCTCGCTTATCGTGAGTGTGGGCTGGCGCTCTGCGTTTCTGGTGCTCGCTGCCGTCTGCATTGTGGCGGCGCTGCCCATCACGGCCTATTCCTTCCGCACCAAACCTTCCGAGATTGGCCTTAAGCCGCTCGGCGAGAACCCGGGCGATCCGTCTGTTTCCACCGCGGGCGATAAGGACGAGCATACGGCCCCCGAGGTCAGCGTCGGTTGGTCGCGCATTAAGAAGAGCCCGGCATTCTGGCTGCTCGTCGTGGCATTCCTCTTTATGGGCCTTGTCAATGGCGCTATCCTGCCCAACCAGGTTACCAACATGACGAGCGTTACCGTCAACGGCGCCAAGATCGTCACGGGCGGCCACGATCCCATGTGGGCGGGTACCGTGCTTTCGGCCTATATGGTTACCGTCGTTATCGCCAAGATTTCGCTCGGTGCGATCTATGATCGCTTTGGCCTGCGCTTTGGCAATATCCTTGGCTCCGTTGCGTGCATTATCGCCTGCGTGGCGCTGTGCTTCCCGACGACGGACCTCGGTCCTATTGTCGCCGCTGTGAGCTTTGGTGTTGGAACGTGCATGGGCACCATCACGCCTACCATCGCCGCGTCCAAGCAGTTTGGCATGGCCGACCTCGGCAAGGTTACGGGCACCATCACCTCGCTCGAGATGGTCGGCGGCACCGTGGGCGCCATTGTCTCGGGCGTGCTGTTCGATGCCACGGGCTCCTTTGCGAGCACCTGGATCGTGTGCCTGGTGTGTTCTGTGGTCATGCTCGTATTCCTGCTGGCCTCGGAGCCCATCGCCGCCAAGCTGCGCGCAAGCGTGGCGGGGGAGTAGACGTCCGTCGCTCTTTTCTGTTCGCCCCGTTCTGTCCTTGGCCGCCTTGGAAGCCGAATGGATGCTCGTACCATCATTCGGTTTCCAGGGCAGCCACGGGCCTACGAAATGATCCCTTTCCCTCCGTTCCCAAGGGATCACGTGATCCGAAGGGGACGGAGGAAAAGGGATCACAAACAGCGGCGGCGCGTCTGACCGAACGAGTCCCCATACCCTCGTTCGGTCAGACGCGCCGCCGCGTTGCTGCTTTGTGCCGTATAATGTCCACTACCTATGACGCGATACAAAAGAAAGGTGTTTGCCCATGCAGGCACAGAAGGCGGAGGGAACCCGCGACCTTATCGGCGCCGAGATGCGCGCCTGGCAAAAGATGCAGCAGATTGCTGCCGGCGTGTTCGAGCCGTTTGGCTTTAAGCCCATCGAGACGCCCGCGATCGAGCAGGTGGACGTCTTTGTCCACGGCATCGGCCAGTCGACCGACGTCGTTCGCAAGGAGATGTTCCGCGTCTTTAGCGGCGCCAACCTGGAGCGCGTCTTTACCGAGGGCACCGACACCAAGCTCAAGCCCAAGCAGCGCCTGGCACTTCGCCCCGAGGGCACGGCTGGTGTGGTGCGCGCCGTCGTGGAGAACAATCTGGTGCCCCAGGGCTCCACGCCGTTTAAGGCGTACTACGCCGAGGCCATGTTCCGCGGCGAGCGTCCCCAGAAAGGCCGCCTGCGCCAGTTCCATCAGGTGGGCATCGAGTGGCTCGGCGCTCCCGATCCGGCGGCAGACGCCGAGTGCATCATCATGCTCATGGAGTTCTACAAGCGCCTGGGCTTCGACCTTTCCAAGCTCCGTCTGCTCATTAACTCGATGGGCGACGCTCAGTGCCGTCCGGCTTACCGCGAGCAGGTCAAGCAGTTTATCCTCGATCACGCCGACGAGATGTGCGACGAGTGCCGCGAGCGCGCCGAGCTCAACCCGCTGCGTGCCTTCGACTGCAAGAACGACCACTGCCGCGAGATCATGGCCGACGCGCCGCTGATGGGCGACAACCTGTGCGACGAGTGCCGCGAGCACTACGAGCAGGTCAAGCGCTATCTGGATGCCGCCGGTATCGAGTATGTTGAGGATCCCACCCTGGTGCGTGGTCTGGACTACTACACCCGCACCGTCTTTGAGGTCGAGGCTCCCGGTGCCGGCGTCGGCTCCATCGGTGGCGGCGGCCGCTACGACGGCCTGGTCGAGCTCGAGGGTGGCAAGCCCACGGCGGGCGTCGGCTTTGCCGTCGGTTTTGAGCGCGCCCTGCTGGCCCTGCAGGCCTTTGGCAGCGATTTGGGTGCCGATGAGGCCCCGTGCGTCTATGTCGCCAACGCCGGCAAGGAGCTGCGCCAGAACGTCTTTGCCATTACGCAGGAGCTTCGCGCCGCAGGCATCGTGACCGAGGCCGACTATCAGGGCCGTTCGCTCAAGGCCCAGTTTAAGCAGGCCGATAAGGTGGGTGCCAAGCTCATCCTGGTCTTGGGCGGCGACGAGCTTGCCGCCGGCAAGGTCAAGGTGCGCGACATGGAGAGCCATGAAGAGGTCCTTGCCGATCTGGCCAACGTCGTCGAGGCAGTTCGCGAGCGCCTGTAGCGCATCTTTTTGAGCTGCGGACCCGCTTGAGTGTCTCGTCCATTGCGAGCGATTGTTACGGGGGTGTTTCGCATTTATGCGGAATGCCCCCGTTTGTGTATGCCGTCCACCGAGAAATACGACCATTTAGAGCAAAAACCCTTGCAATGCAGAAAATACTTTTGTGTGGTAAAGCGCAATCAGTGTCGAAAGTATTTCTCAAGCGCCTATAATGAATACCGCATGTTACGTGCATAGAAGGAGGAATGGGAGGAAACGTGGCTGAGAACCTAAGCAACCAGTCTGTACCCGAAGCCGCGGCGCGCGTCGCTGCCGTGGTCAACCGCCTCGTTAACCGAATCGGCTCGAATGCCGAGTCCAGGGAGCGTCTCGCCGAGATCGAGATCCCTGAGGAGCTGCGCGACAATCTGGCGCTGTTCCTGCGCCTGGAGCGTCGTGTGCTTAGCGAGTATGATCCTGAGATCGCGGACCTGTTCGACAAGATCCTGTCGGCCGAAATCGTGGCCAATGCCGGCAACCCCGGTACCCGCGCTGCCGACGAGGCCGTCGACGAGCAGGGCGTGCCCACCGCCGACGAGTCCACCGCCGTGGCATTCCGTGAGGTCGTCGATCTGATCGACAGCTTGCCGCTCGATAAGCAGCAGGTCATCGTTCGCGCCTTTACGAGCTTCTTCCACCTGGCAAACCTGTCGGAGGAGAACTACCGTGTGGCGCAGCTGCGCGAGCGCGAGGCCGGTGCGTCGACCGATACCGAGGTCGATCCCGCCAACGAGCTCACCGTCGCTTATCACCAGCTGGTGAATGAGCTGGGCGTCGAGGGCGCCAACGAGCTGCTCGGCAAGCTTGAGTTCCATCCCGTCTTTACCGCGCATCCCACCGAGGCCCGTCGCAAGGCCGTCGAGGGCAAGATTCGCCGTATCTCCAACCTGCTGGAGGAGCGTCCGCGTCTGGGCGGCTCCGACCTGGTGGAGAACGAGCGCCATATGCTGCAGGAGATCGACGCCCTGGTGCGTACGAGCCCCATCGCGCTCAAGAAGCCCACGCCGGTCGAGGAAGCCGATACCATCATCGACATCTTCGATAACACGCTGTTCGACGTCATCCCCGTTATCTATCGTCGCTTTGACGACTGGGTGCTGGGCGACAAGGCCGGCACCGTGCCGCCGCTGTGCCCGGCGTTCTTCCATCCCGGCAGCTGGATCGGTTCCGACCGCGACGGTAACCCCAACGTCACCGCCAAGGTGAGCCGTGAGGTCGCCGCCAAGTACTTCACCCACATGGTGCTCAAGCTCGAGGACAAGTGCCGCCGCATCGGCCGCAACCTCACGCTCGAGGCCACCTACAGCAAGCCGTCTGCCGAGCTCATCAACCTGTGGAACCATCAGGTCGAGATGAGCACCCAGTACACTGCACGTGCTGAGCTGATCTCCGAGCACGAGCCGCATCGCGCCGTCATGCTCGTCATGGCCGACCGTCTGAACGCCACCGTGCGCCGTATCACCGACACCATGTACCACAGCGCCGATGAGTTCCTGGAGGACCTGCGCGTCGTCCAGCGCTCGCTGGCCGCCTGCGGTGCCGTCCGTGCTGCCTACGGCCCGGTCCAGACCATCATCTGGCAGGTCGAGTCCTTCGGCTTCCATATGGTCGAGATGGAGTTCCGTCAGCACTCCGTGGTGCACGCCCGCGCCCTCAAGGATATCCACGAGAACGGTATCCATGGCGACCTGCAGCTCATGACGCGCGAGGTCATCGATACCTTCCGCGCTATCGGCTCCATCCAAAAGCGCTACGGCAAGAAGATGGCGCACCGCTACATCATCTCGTTCACCAAGAGTGCCCAGCATGTGGCCGACGTCTTCGAGCTTGCCCACCTGTCCTTCGCACACGAGGAGGATGTCCCCGAGCTCGACGTGATCCCGCTGTTTGAGCAGCTCGAGGACCTCGAGGGCTGCGTCGACGTGCTCGACCAGATGCTTACGCTGCCCGTGGTGCAGAAGCGCCTTGCCCAGACCAACCGCCGCATGGAGGTCATGCTGGGCTATTCCGACTCCTCCAAGGATGCCGGTCCTACCACGGCCATGCTCGCTCTGCACTCCGCGCAGGAGCGCATTGCCAAGTGGGCCGAGAAGAACGATATCGACCTGGTGCTCATGCACGGTCGCGGCGGTGCCGTGGGCCGTGGCGGCGGCCCGGCCAACAAGGCCGTGCTGGCGCAGCCCAAGGGTTCGGTCAACTGCTTCTTTAAGCTCACCGAGCAGGGCGAGGTCATCTTTGCCCGTTACGGCAACCGCACGCTGGCTCAGCGCCATGTTGAGTCCGTTGCCGCCGCAACGCTTTTGCAGTCGGCCCCGAGTGTCGAGAAGACCAACACCGAGACCACGCAGAAGTTCTGGGATATGGCCGAGAAGCTCAATGCCGCAAGCCACGAGCGCTATCTGGACCTGCTGAACACCGAGGACTTTACACCGTGGTTCTCGACCGTGACGCCGCTGACCGAGGTCGGTCTGCTGCCGATCGGCTCGCGTCCCGCCAAGCGCGGTTTGGGTGCCAAGTCGCTCGACGACCTGCGTACCATTCCGTGGATCTTCAGCTGGAGCCAGGCGCGCATCAATCTGGCCGCCTGGTACGGCCTGGGTACCGCCTGCGAGCAGTTTGGCGATCTGGACCAGCTTAAGGCTGCCTACCAGGAGTGGCCGTTCTTCCGCACCTTTATCGACAACATCGAGATGTCGATCGCCAAGACCGACCAGCGCATCGCCAAGATGTATCTGCACCTGGGCGATCGCCAGGATCTGTCCGAGAAGGTCTTTACCGAGATGCAGCTCACCCGTAAGTGGGTCCTTGCCATCGTCGGTGATGAATGGCCGCTGCAGCGTCGTCGCGTGCTCGGCTGCGCCGTCCGCGTGCGTAACCCCTATGTCGATGCTCTATCCATCGCCCAGGTCCGCGCCCTTCGCGAGGTGCGTATGAACCAGGACGAGATGGCGGAGGAGAAGAAGGCCGAGTACATGAGCCTGATTCTTTCGACTGTGACCGGCGTCTCGGCAGGATTGCAGAACACGGGGTAATCGATAGCCCTGTAGTCGTCCGGGCCCGCCATCAGTTTACTTATAGGCACGTCCTCGGACATGCAAGAAGCCCTCGCTGCGCACTTCGTGCGGCGAGGGCTTCTTGCGTCCTGCGGAGTGTGCCTATAAGTAAACTGATGGCGGGCCCTGCGATGTCCGGTCTTCAGCGGATTGGCCGCTGGGTGAGGGTGGTGCTTGGGGCGACGTGCAAAAAACGGAGTTTTCAGCAGCCAAAGATTGATGCATAAGGCCATAGCCGGCTTTCGCTGCCTTTGTTGATGCTTTTGCACGACAATTGGGCCTTGGCGATGTTCATATATAGCTGGTTTCTCGCCGCATGCTATCCAGATGGGACGAGTCATGAGGACTATCTACCTTTTGAAAGACTTTTGACACCAAAATCTAATCTCGCGATGCTGAATACTCGCAAAAATGCACGCTCCGGAGGGTGCTACCCTGTTACGGCTAGAAATCTATGCGCCATTTTATGCAATTAATTAACGCATTTATGCAAAATGGCTTACGTGCGTACGTCTCGGGGTAGATGTTTGCCTCGGCGCTGCGTAAGTCATCCTGTCTGTAGTGTCTTTGACAGGCGGCCGCGGTCCCGTTTGGGATCGCTGCCGTTTTGTTGTGGGTCAAATATGAACGTTGTGTTAATGAGTCGGTGGACGGTGGTGTTTTTCGGTGAGCGGCGTATCCTTCCAACGGTTTATCTAGTGTGTCAGTTGAAAGGAAGAGGGCGCTCGTCATTGTTTGAATGTGAACTGCCGTTTGACCACAAGACGTTGCATCTGGAGCTCGAGGATAAGAACTTCGCGGGTGTGATGGAAGGTCATCAAAACGAGTTTAAGACTACGAAATCACAGGAAGAGCTGGTAGAGGAGTCGCTTGCCAACCCTTATGGCTCGCCTTCGCTCGAGGAGCTTTGTGCTGGCAAGAAGGATATCGTCATCATTAGCTCCGATCATACGCGTCCCGTTCCCTCGCGTGTGACGATGCCTATTCTGCTGCATCACATCCACTCCGCTGCGCCTGAGGCGCGCGTTCGCATTCTGGTTGCTACGGGTATGCATCGTCCGTCGACGCACGAGGAGCTCGTCAACAAGTACGGCGAAGAGATCGTTGCCAACGAGGAAATCGTTATGCACGTCGCGACTGACGACAGCATGATGAAAAAGATCGGCACCCTGCCTTCTGGTGGCGAGTGCATCATCAACAAGATTGCTGCCGATTGCGATCTGCTGCTTGCCGAGGGCTTTATTGAGCCGCACTTCTTTGCCGGTTTCTCTGGCAGCCGCAAGTCCGTGCTGCCTGGCATCGCCAGCTACAAGACCATCATGTACAACCACAACGGTCAGTTTGTGAATGATTCCCACTCGCGTGCCGGCAACCTGTGCCACAACCACGTGAGCGAGGACATGTTTGCTGCCGCCGAGATGGCTCACCTTGCCTTTGTGCTTAACGTGGTGCTCAACGGCAAGCACGAGGTCATTGCCTCCTTTGCCGGCGACATCCACAAGGCGCATGAGGCTGGCTGCGAGTTCGTGAAGAGCCTTGCCGGCGTTGAGCCCGTCGAGTGCGAGATTGCCATCACCACCAACGGCGGCTACCCGCTCGACCAGAACATCTACCAGGCCGTGAAGGGCATGTGCTCTGCCGAGGCCACGCTTCCCGAGGGCGGTGTGATCATCGACGTCGCCGGTTGTGCCGACGGTCACGGTGGCGAGGGCTTCTATCACAACATCGCCGACAACGATCCGGCGGAGTTTGAGCGCGCCTGCATCGACCGTCCCAAGGACGAGACCCTGCCCGACCAGTGGACGAGCCAGATCTTTGCCCGCATCCTGGCGCATCACCCTGTGATCATGGTTACCGACCTGTGCGATCACCAGATGATCAAGGATATGCACATGACGCCGGTCAACACCCTCGATGAGGCGCTCAAGCTCGCCTTTGAGATGAAGGGTGCCGACGCCAAGGTTGCCGTCATTCCCGACGGCCTGGGCGTTGTCGTCGCTCAGCACTAGTACGCGGCCTAAACGAATCGTTTATAACCGACAAGAAAGATAAGGTTTTATGCTTACCAAACTCCTCTGCGAATTCGGCGCAACGGCCCTCATGATCATCTTTGGCGTGGGCGTGCACTGCGATACCGTGCTCAAGGGCACCAAGTATCAGGGCTCCGGCCACATGTTTGCCATCACCACCTGGTCTTTTGGCATCTCGGTCTGCCTGTTTGTCTTTGGCGGCGCCGTGTGCATGAACCCCGCCATGGTGCTTGCCCAGTGCATCGTAGGCCTGGTGCCGTGGAGCAGCTGCATCCCCTTCATGATTGCCGATATGCTCGGCGGCTTTGTGGGTGCCGTAATCGCTTGGCTTATGTATGCCGATGAGTTCAAGGCTTCCGAGGGCGTCGTCGACCCCATTGCCCAGCGCAACATCTTCTCGACCAACCCCACCACCGAGGGTACGAACTACGCCCGCAACTTCTTCTGCGAGGCTATCTGCACCTTTGTGTTCATCAGCGCCATCCTTGCTGCCGCTAACCGCGCCGGCGAGAACGTTCTGATGCTCGCTATCTGCGTTGGCCTGATCGTTTGGGCTGTTGGCATGGGCATGGGCGGCATCACCGGCTTCGCCATGAACCAGGCTCGTGACCTTGGTCCTCGCATGGCCTATCAGGTGCTGCCGATTAAGAACAAGGCCGACAACAACTGGAAGTACGGCCTGCTTGTTCCTGGCATTGCGCCGTTTGTCGGTGCCGCTCTGGCTGCGCTGTTTGTGCATGGTTTCTTGGGCATGTTCTAGTCCAAGACAATTGATAGAACGCCCGGGTCCGGCATAGGTTAACTTTCCGCCGCGTCCTCGGACATGCAAGAAGCTCCCGCTGCGCACTTCGTGCGGCGGGAGCTTCTTGCGTCCTGTGGAGTGCGGCGGAAAGTTAACCTATGCCGGACCCTGCGGGAATCCAGTTGCGTTCGAACAAGCAACCAACATATATATCTGAATTTGGATGTGGTGGGCACTTTGTTGTTAGGCGCTTTGAGGTGCGAGTGACACTTTGGGATGCGTGGCGCCCTGGGTTGGGGCGATGCTTTGGGATGAGCTTCTTACTTAGTTGAAGAGGGGTTTTATGGCTGATAGGTAGTCTTTGGCTACGTCCTCTTTTGGGGCTTGGAAGTTATGCCAGGCCCACCATTGGACTGTTCCTACGAAGCTTGAGGCTATGTGGTGTAGTAGGAAGCTTCGGTCCATGGTGGCGGCGGGGCCGTTTGGGTCGGTAGGAACGGTTTCGGCTGCTCGTGACATGATGGTTTTGCGTAAGCAGTCGGCGAAGACGCGTGAGCCGGCTCCTGCTACCAGGGCTCGTACGCCTTGGCGACGCTCCCAGAGGTTGTTGAGGATGTGCTCGACTTGCACGAGCGGGTCGTCGAGGGGCGTGCCGTCATCGTCGAGGGCGTGGGCGCAGATGTCGCTCACGAGCTCGGCGAGTAGGTCGTCTTTGCTCTTGAAAAGGCCGTAGAACGTCGCGCGGCCCACGTTGGCACGCGCGATGATGTCGCCGACGGTGATCTTGCCGTAGTCTTCCTCGCGCAGGAGCTCGGAGAACGCCGCAACGATGGCAGCGCGGCTTTTTGCCTTGCGGGCATCCATGGCTATGCGTCCGCGTGAACGAGCAGGCAGCGAAGCGTACCGGAGCAGCCCTCGTAGGGGCGCTTACCGGCGCCGTAGCCGACGGCCTCGATGCGGTAGCGGGCCGGCAGGTGCTCGGATGTACGCAGCGCGGTAACGATGGCGGCGCCCGTGGGCGTCACGAGCTCGCCGGCGACCGGTGCGGGCGTGAGGGCGATATTGCCCGCCTGGCACAGGTTGACGACAGCGGGGACGGGAATGGGCATAAGGCCGTGGGCACAGTGGATGGTGCCGTGGCCCTCGGAGAGCGACTCGACGACAATATCCTCGATGCCCAGGTCATCGAGGCAGATGGCGACCGAGCAGATGTCAACGATGGAGTCGACGGCGCCCACCTCGTGGAACAGGACAGTGTCGGGCGTTTTGCCGTGAGCCTTTGCCTCGGCAGCGGCGAGTACGGAAAAAATGGCGAGGGCGCGACGCTTGGCGCCATCGCTTAGCTGCGAGCCGTCGATGATGGCGGTGACGTCCGCCAAAGAACGATGGTGATGGTGGTGGGCGTGATGATGGCCCTCGTGGTCGTGGTCGTGGTCGTGGTCGTGGTCGTGGTCGTGGCGGTGGGTCTCATGATCATGCTCGTGGCAGTGCTCGTGCTCGCCATGGTCATGATGGTGGTGCTCATGCTCGTGCGTGTGCTCGGCAGCTGCTTCGTTGCCGTAGAGCCAGGCCATATCGTGATCGTGGTTCTCGAGCTCCTCTGCAAGCTGGACGTCGAAATCGCAGGCGTCGATGCCATGCTTGTTTACGCGCGTCACGGCGATCGAAAAGCCGTCGACCGGCAGCGTGGCGAGCTGTTCGCGCAGGTGCTCCTCGCTGGCGCCCAGGTCGAGCAGGGCCGCGACGGTCATGTCGCCGCTGATGCCCGAGGTACCGTCGATGATAAGCGTGTGCTGATGGTTGGACATGGAATGCTCCTTAACGGGCGCAGGGCGTGCCAGCGCTCAGATGATTGATAAGACTTGCCTGGTAGGCGGCACCAAAGCCGTTGTCGATATTGACGACCGAAACGCCGCTGGCGCAGGAGTTGAGCATGGCGAGCAGTGCGGCCATGCCACCAAAGCTCGCGCCGTAGCCCACGCTGGTAGGAACGGCGATGACCGGACAGCTCACCAGACCGCCGACAACGCTCGCCAACGCGCCCTCCATGCCGGCGATGGCGATGACCACCTGTGCCTGGGCAAGTTCCTCGGCATGTGCGAGCAGGCGGTGCAGGCCGGCGACGCCTACGTCGTAGAGGCGGTCGACCTCGTTGCCATAGAATTCGGCCGTCAACGCGGCTTCCTCGGCGACGGGCAGGTCGCTCGTGCCGGCGCAGGCGACGACGATGCGTCCGTTGCCGGTAGGGGAGGGCTTGCCGCCCACGAGGGCGAGCTGTGCGTCCGGGACATATCCCAGGTCGATGCCGTTGTCGAGGAGCTCCGAGGTACGGGCTGCCTTTTCGGCGTCCACGCGCGTGACCAGTATGCGCTCCTGGCCGGCATTGCGCAGCGCCTCGATAATGGCGGCAATCTGCTCGGCGGTTTTGCCGGCACCGTAGACAACCTCGCCGGCTCCCTGGCGCACTCCGCGCGAAAGATCGAGCTGCGCAAAACCCAGATCGGCGGTTGGCGCCGTCTGGATGCGTGTGAGGGCGACTGCCGGGGCGACTGCTCCGTCGGCAACATCGCTCAGCAATTGCTCAAGATCTCGCTTATCCATATATGTTCCCTTCGACGGCGCAAAGTCTAGCACTCAAAGGGTATGTTTCCGAACACAAAGACAAAATTGTTCGGAAACTATAGGACAGACTGATTCAATTGTTAGACGGATCGACTAGTCACGCAGGATGATGTCCATGGCGAGCATCAGGTTGCGTTCGTCGATGG
Organism: uncultured Collinsella sp.; assembly: GCA_934643145.1. Taxonomy (GTDB): domain Bacteria; phylum Actinomycetota; class Coriobacteriia; order Coriobacteriales; family Coriobacteriaceae; genus Collinsella. Next base: position 37,464 of record CAKUBM010000007.1, read on the forward strand.
TAAACGGGGCGGCTTCGCGTGTCTTGGGCTTGGCGCAAAACGCGATGCCCGTGCCCGCGGCCTGAATCATGGGGATATCGTTGGCGCCGTCGCCGATCGCGACCGTGTGTGCCATGTCGACGCCGCACTCAACCGCCCAATCCAGCAGCTGGATGAGCTTGGACTCCTTGGTCACAATGTCTGCCGCTAGCTTACCGGTGAGCTTGCCGTCCATGACCTCCAGGCGGTTAGCGAGGCAAAAGTCGATGCCCGCGGCAGCCACGATCTTGTCGGCGACCTCGTGGAAGCCACCGCTTACCACGCCGACCTTCCATCCCTTGCTGTGCGCCGAGCGCACAAGCTCCAGCGCGCCGGGGGTAAACGTCACGCGCGCAAAGGTGCGCTCGAACACGCTCTCATCCAAGCCGGCAAGCAGCCCTACGCGTTCCTCGAGCGCCTGCTTAAAGTCAAGCTCGCCGCGCATGGCGCGCTCGGTGATCTGCGCAACTTGCTCGCCCACGCCGGCCTCCTCGCCCAACAGGTCGATGACCTCCTGGTTGATGAGCGTGGAGTCGATATCCATAACGATGAGGCGTGCAGTCATGGCGGGCCTTTCCGAGTGCAGTTGTATTGGGGCACATTGTCGCACGTGGCGCGCCTTGGCGACGGCCGCGGTGCGTCAATTGTTTCGTCTCCGTCAAGTCTTTGGGCAGGAGCCACTTTTACGCGGCACATCGGCACAGGTGCGATAAGATAGAACGCCATGTCTGGCTGCGCGGTTTACGCAGGCTGGGCAAATCTGTACGACGCCGCCCGGAACGACACGGGGCGGCACAGATCCATAAAGGAGGATCACTGGTATGAGCCAGACCCGTCCCATCGACGAGCATTCCATGCACACCCGTACCTGCGGCGAGCTTCGCCGCGAGAACGTGGGCGAAGAGGTCACCCTCACCGGTTGGGTGAGCCGTCGCCGCGACCACGGCGGCCTTATCTTCTGCGACCTTCGCGACCGTGAGGGCATCACGCAGCTCACCTTCGACCCCGAGCACTCCGACGGCGATGCCTTTAAGATCGCCGAGACCATGCGTCCCGAGTGGCCTATCAAGATCCACGGCGTCGTGCGCGCCCGTGGCGAGGAGACCACCAACACCAAGCTCGCGACCGGCGAGATCGAGGTCCTGACCGATCATGCCGAGGTGCTCAACACGTCCGTCACCCCGCCGTTCCAGATCGAGGACGGCATCGAGACCAGCGAGGACACCCGCCTGCGCTATCGCTATCTGGACCTCCGCCGTCCCGAGATGATGGCCAACCTCAAGCTGCGCTCCGACTTTACCTTTGCCATTCGCGAGGCGCTACACAACCGTGAGTTCATGGAGGTCGAGACGCCCTCCCTGTTCAAGTCCACTCCCGAGGGCGCCCGCGACTTCATCGTCCCCAGCCGCATCCAGCCGGGCAACTTCTACGCCCTGCCGCAGTCCCCGCAGCTTCTGAAGCAGCTGCTCATGGTCGGTGGCGTCGAGCGCTACTACCAGGTTGCCAAGTGCTTCCGCGACGAGGACCTGCGTGCCGACCGTCAGCCCGAGTTCACCCAGGTCGATATCGAGATGTCCTTCGTGGACCAGAATGATGTCATGAGCGCGCTCGAAGAGGTTCTTGCCGATGCCTTCGGTCGCATGGGTGTCGAGATGCCCACGCCGCTGCGTCGCATGAACTACTGGGAGGCCATGGACACCTATGGCTCCGACAAGCCCGATACCCGCTATGGCATGCACTTGGTCGACCTGACCGACATCTTTGCCAACTCCAAGTTCAAGGTCTTTGCGACTGCCGCGAACGAGGAGGGTTCTGTCGTCAAGGCCATCAACGCCAAGGGCGCCGGTGCCTGGGCACGTGCCAAGATCGATAAGCTTGCCGGCGTGGCCTCCACGTTTGGCGCCAAGGGTCTGGCCTGGATCGCTTTTCGCGAGGACGGCTCCATCAACAGCCCCATCGTCAAGTTCTTCTCGGACGAGGAGATGGCCGCTCTGCGCGAGCGCATGGACGTCGAGCCCGGCGACCTTGTGATGTTCGCCGCCGGCCCGCGCCTGCTTTCTGACGAGATTCTGGGCGGCATGCGTTCCCACATGGCCAACGCGCTCGAGATCAAGCGCGAGGGCCACGACTTCCTGTGGGTCGTCAACTTCCCGCTGTTCCACTGGGATGAGGACCGCAAGGCCTATGCAGCCGAGCATCAGCCCTTTACTCTGCCGACCGAGACCGACATCGCCAAGATCGAGGCCGACCCGTTGGCAGCCGGTTCGTGCACCTACGACTTTGTCATGGACGGCTTTGAGGCCGGCGGCGGCGGTATGCGTATCCACAACGCCGAGATGCAGATGTCCATGCTCAAGCTCCTGGGCTTTACCGAGGAGCGCGCCGAGTCGCAGTTCGGCTTCCTCATGGAGGCCCTCAAGTTTGGTGCGCCCCCGATGGGCGGTTTCGCTCTGGGCCTGGACCGCGTGTGCATGCTGCTCACCGGTTCCGACTCCATCCGCGACGTCATGGCGTTCCCCAAGACGGCCAGCGGCTCCGACCTTATGTCGGGTGCTCCGAGTGCCGTTAGTGGCGCCCAGCTCAAGGACGTCAGCCTGCGCCTGATGTAGGCGAGTGGCTGCATATTGCCTGTAACGAGGGAAGGACGTGTGCCTTCCCTCGTTTTTTATGCGCCGAGGTTGCGAGGGCTTGGGATGACCGGGCGTCGCGGAAAGTGCGACCCGGAATCTGCGTCCAGAACGGGTCGCGCTTTCCCAAAGGGGGTCCTCCGGGAAAGCGCGACCCAGAATTCGGCAAAATAATGGGGCACAGTTTCCGGTTGAGCTGTCTAACGGAAACTGTGCCCCAGAATGAGCGCTCAAAACGGGACAGGCTTTCCGCAACAACTGTCTGGCGGAAAGCCTGTCCTAGTTTCTTATAGCGAGTCTCTCTGGATTAGTTGCATGTGCATCACGGAGGTGGTGGGCTCGGCACCCTTGATCATGTCGAGCGCAATGTTGGCGGCCATGTGGCCTTCTTCGCGCAGGGGCTGGCGGACGGTCGTGAGCGCGGGGACGCAGCGCGTCGCAATCTCGTGATCGTCGAAGCCGACGACAGAAACGTCCGCCGGAACGGATAGGCCTGCCTCGTTGAGTGCGGTGATGACGCCAGCCGCGATACGGTCCGATCCGCAGAGCACGCCATCGAAAGCAATCTCGCGCGCGAGGATCTGGCGCATGGCCTGATAGCCGTCTCCGCTGTTCCAGCCGGTATAGATAACGTTTGCGTCTGGGAGGTCTTCGCCCAAGACGGCGCGGTAGCCGCGCAGGCGGTCAACAACAGCGGGGTTGTCTTGCGGTCCCAGCACGGCGACGATATCTTTGCGCTCGCGCTCCTTCATGGCGTGTGCCGCAAAGCGTCCGCCCTCTTCGTCGTCAGAGTAGACCGTCGAGAACACATCGCGATAGGGGTGGCCCTCGAGCTGGCCGCACAACACGGTGGGTACGCCCAGCTCGCGCAGCACCTCGAGCAGCTCGCTGCCCTTGTAGGGGGAGACGTCGATCACGGCGTCGAACGAGCGGCGCTCAAAGTGCTCGCGTGCGCGGTTGCGCTCATGCGTAGAAGACGCCTGCAAGATAACGGGCAGATAGGATGACTCCGACAGTTCCTCGGTAATGCCGCTCAAAAACTCGCTATAGGTGGGGTCGCTGAAGAGTTCACTCAGGGGCTCGGTCACGAGCACGGCGATGATTTCCGTGCGTCCGACAGCGAGCGCTCGGCCACGAGCGTTGGGGACAAAATTGACTTCCTTGGCCGCCGCGCGGACGCGCTTTTTGGTTTCCTCGCTAATGCGGGGCGAATCGTTGAGGGCGCGCGATGCCGTGGAGCGCGACACGCCGGCAGCTGCGGCAACCTCGGCAAGCGTAGGTGCGGTGCGAACTGGTTGGGTCATGGCGTCTCCTGGAAAATGCGGTCGATGTTGTCACTGATACGGGCTGGTGCGGATACAGCTTACTATAGTGCACCTGAACAGCGTTCATGATATCCGGTGACCGGTGTCGTTTTGCAACCATGCCGCAATCGAATACGTTTCGTGTGGGTGAGATATCAGCGGGCGTGGCGGTTGCCTACGGGCTTAAGAACGATGTTTTGCGCTGAGTTTCGATACTCAGGGTGACATAAGTGTCGCGGTTGTACAACCGGTTGCACCGTTAATCCGGACAAATCGACCGTTCAGCGGACAACCGGTTGCACAGTTTTTTGCATCGCCCGTAAGATAAGGACAACCGGTTGCACAAGAATCACTACGATGACGAAGGAGCATCACCATGGACGCCATTAACGATTGGGAAAACCAAGCGCTCACCCACAGGAACCGCCTGGCACCTCATGCGTACTTTATGGGCTACGAGACCGCCGATCTCGCTGCAACGTACAGCCGCGAGCTGTCGCGCGGGTTTGTCCAGCTGTCCGGCTCGTGGCAGTTCCGCCTCTTTGAGGGCCCCGCTGCCGTCTCCAACGAGGAGCTCTCCACGTACGAGCCCGAGTGGGATCACGTGGAGGTTCCGCACCTGTGGCAGGTAGACGGCTATGGCAACCTTGCCTACACCGACGAGGGTTTCCCGTTCCCGGTGGATCAGCCGTTCGTTCCCTCTGACGATCCCACGGGCGTGTACCAGCGCATCGTCAATCTTCCCGCCGTGCCTGCCGGCGCTCGCGAGATCATTCGCTTTGACGGCATCGAGAGCTATGGCGAGCTGTACGTCAACGGCAAGTTTATCGGCATGACCAAGGGCTCGCGCCTGTCTGCCGAGTTCGACGTGACCGACGCGCTCGTCGAGGGCGATAACCTGTTTGCGGTCAAGGTCCTGCAGTACAGCGATGGCAGCTATATCGAGGATCAGGACATGTGGTGGGCCTCGGGCATCTTCCGCGATGTGTACCTTATGCAGCGTCCCGCCGCGCACCTGATCGACTTTAGGTTCCGCACGCACCGCGAGGGCGATGCCGCTCTGATCACGCTCGATACGGTGGCCGAGGGCGCTACCCGCATTGTGTATACGCTCAGCGATGACGAGAACGTGGTGGCTACGGGTGAGTGCGTCGACGGCCATGCCGAGTGCAGCGTTGCCGATGCCCACTTCTGGAACCCCGAGGACCCCTTCCTCTATGACCTTACGTTTGAGGTCTACGACGGTGACGAGGTCAGCGAGTACGTTCCGCATCGCCAGGGTCTTGCCGAGGTGACGGTCGAGGGCAATCATATCTACCTCAACGGCACTTACTTTAAGATGCATGGCGTCAACCGCCATGATCACGACGATCACAAGGGCCGCGCCGTGGGCCTCGATCGCATGCGCCGCGACCTGGAGCTCATGAAGCAGCACAACATCAACGCGGTGCGCACGTCCCACTACGCCAACGACCCGCGCTTCTACGAGCTGTGCGACGAGTATGGCATCATGCTGGTCGCCGAGACCGATATGGAGAGCCACGGCTTCGAGAATATCGGCAATATCGCCCTGGTCACCGACGACCCGGCATGGGAGCCGGCCTACGTCGACCGCATCGAGCGCCTGGTGATGCAGGAGCGCAACCACGCCTGCATCATTATGTGGTCGATGGGCAACGAGAGCGGCTATGGCTGTAACATCCGCGCGATGTACGCCAAGGCTCACGAGCTCGATGGTCGTCCGGTTCACTACGAGGAGGATCGCAACGCCGATACCGTCGACGTCATTTCCACGATGTACTCCCGTGTGTCGCAGATGAACGACTTTGGTGAGCATCCATTCCCCAAGCCGCGCATCAACTGCGAGTACGGTCACTCCATGGGCAACGGCCCCGGAGGCCTGTCCGAGTATCAGGAGGTCTTCGATCGCTGGGATTGCATCCAAGGCCAGTTTATCTGGGAATGGTGCGACCACGGTTTGGCTGCTGTGACCGAGGACGGCGTTGCCTACGATATGTACGGTGGCGACAACGGCGATTACCCCAACAACAGCAACTTCTGCATCGATGGCATGGTGTTCCCTTGGCAGCAGCCGAGCCCGGGCCTCACTGAGTATGGCCAGGTCATCTGCCCGGTTCGCATGGCCTACGATGCCGAGGCGGGCGAGCTGACCGTCACCAACAAACGTTGGTTTACCACCCTCGAGGATGTCTGCCTGTCGGCGGAGACCCTGGTGGACGGCGACGTGGTCTGCCGCAAGACGCTTATGCCCGGCGCGGTTGCCCCCGGCGAGTCCGTCCAGCTTCCGCTGGTGATTCGCGAGGCCGCGGTAGGCGAGACCCTGCTGACCGTGCGCGCTTACACCATGGCCGCTCACGTCTGGTGCGAGCCGATGTTCCAACTGGGCGCAAGCCAGTTTGCCATCGCAAACCATCCGGCACCGGCCATTGCGGCTCCCACTCGTCCTGAGCTTACGGTCGAGGAGACCGAGCAGGAGATTCGCATTCACTTCCTCAACGGCGAGCTGACCTTCAGCAAGGTCAACGGTACCGTGAGCGAGTGGAAGGCATCCGGCCGCGACGTCATGGCCTCTGGTCCCCAGGTTGGTTTTTGGCATCCGCTCGTCGATAACCATGCGCAGGAGTATGACTCACTGTGGAAGGACAACTTCATCGATGTGATGCAGACGTCTACCCGCAAGGTTTCTTGGAAGCAGGATGGCAATGCGGTCGTCGTGACCGTGAGCCAGCGTATCGCTCCTCCCGTCCGCGCGTTCGGCATGCGCGTCGAGCTCGTCTACACCGTGCTTCCGAGCGGTCGTGTCGACCTCAAGGTTTCCGGCGAGCCCTACGGCGATTACTCGGATATTATCCCGCGCATCGGCATCTCCTTCGAAGTCCCCGGTTGCGATCGTGCCGTCGAGTGGTATGGCCACGGCCCGGGCGAGAACTATCCGGACTCGCTGCGCGCCAACCCGGTCGGTCATTACCACACTACGGTCGACGACATGTTCACGCCCTACGTTATGCCTCAGGACTGCGCCAACCGCGAGGGTACCCGCTGGGTTGCTCTGCGCTCTAGCCATGGCGACGGCGTGCTGGTGACCCGTCCGGCTGACGCCGCCTCCAACCCATTCTCATTCTCGGCATGGCCCTATAGCTGCGAGGCCATCGATAACGCCAAGCACGTCTACGACCTTGTCAAGGGCGATACGGTTACGGTCAACATCAACGACCAGTTGCTCGGCCTTGGCTCGAACTCTTGGGGTTCCGAGGTGCTCGATTCCTATCGCACCCGTTTTGAGAGCTTCAGCTTTGAGGTGTCCCTGCGACCGCTGACGTCTGCCGATCTGGCTCAGGCGCTGGCACCCATTAAGGAGGCATAAGCCATGCATGTCTTTAACTCGCGCGCCGATTTCGACGCTCAGATGAAGTCCGTCAAGAAGTGGATGCGCACCGGCCAGGCGCTCGATGGTGTTGCCGACCTACAGCACGACGTGGCTTACTCCATCGGCGACTCGTTGGTTTACTGGTGGGTCTATGCCCGCGAGGCCGCAACCGCCGACCTGGTCGGTCACCGTCGCTACCATGCCGTGCTCGCTCCGCTCGACGGCGACCTGACCGTCGAGGTTGCCCCCAAGGCAGGCCTCACCTGCACCCGCGCTTACAGCGATATCGATGATCGCGAGCGCTTTGAGGGGGCGGGGGAGACCGTGACGATTCCCGCCGGCGGCGTTGCCGTCGTCGAAATTGACGAGGCCTACCGTGTCGTGGCCGATGCCGCGGATCCCCGCGTCGTGGTACTGCACGTGACGGTTGAAGGTTATTCCTTCCCCAACAAGTAGTATTCGTCCGTTTGGACGTTTGCTTCGCGCCGTTAAGGGGGATGGCTTTGTTGACTCCCTTTTCCCCATTCCCCTTAGCAGGTGCGCCGTCCGTGTTTGCACTTGCAGGTCGGACGGTTTTAGATGACATTTAATAGATGATTGGGAGGGCTTATGAGCTCTGAAAAACGAGGAACGATCGGTTCGTTCGCTCTGCTGGGCATGACGGTCGCCGCCGTGTTCGGTATCAAGAACATCATCAACAACAACGCGGCCATCGGCTTGGCAGCTGCGCCGTCGTTCTTCTTCGCCACGCTTTTGTACTTTGTCCCCTATACCCTGGTTACCGCCGAGTTCGTCGGCCTTAACAAAGACTCCGAGTCGGGCGTGTACGCTTGGGTTAAGACCTCGATGGGCGGCCGCTGGGCATTCCTGACGGCGTTTAGCTACTGGTTCGTCAACCTGTTCTACTTTGCGTCCGTACTGCCCAATGTCATCATCTACGCGAGCTACGTATTCTTTGGCGCCAACGCCGAGCTCTCGCAGCTGTGGATCACCATTATCGAAATCGTCGTCTTTGCTATCGCCACGTGGGTCTCGACCAAGGGCGCTAAGTGGATCGGCTCCATTTCCTCCTTCGGCTCGACCGCGGCTCTCGGCCTGACTGCCGTGTTCATCTTGCTGTCCCTGGCTGCTGCCCTTGGCGGCGTCGAGTTCGCTACGGCTCCTACGCCCGCTAACATGGCTCCCGACATGAGCAACTTCGCAACTACGTGGGGCTTCTTCGGTACGCTTGCCTGGATCATCCAGGGCGTTGGCGGCGCCGAGTCTGTCGGCGTGTTCCTTAACGACCTTAAGGGCGGCGTCAAGGCCTTCGTGCGCACCGTCGTTATCGCCGGCCTGACCATCGGCCTTCTGTATGCAGGCGCTTCGCTGCTGGTTAACCTGTTCATCCCCGAGGGCGGCGTTGCCATCTCCACCGGCATCTTCGACGTGTTCGGCGCTGTCTTTGCCCACTTTGGCATTCCCATGGAAGTGTCCACGCGCGTCATCGGCTTGATCCTTCTCGCCGCTACGCTGGGCTCCCTCATGATGTGGACCTCCGCTCCCATCAAGGTTTTCTTCACCGAGATTCCCAAGGGTGTCTTTGGTAGCAAGATCGTCGAGCTCAACGAGCACGGCATTCCTGCCCGCGCTGCCTGGCTGCAGTTCGCCATCGTCGTCCCCATCCTGATCATCCCGGCCCTGGGCTCCGGTAACCTCGACGACCTGCTCATGATCGTCACCAACATGACGGCTGCCACCGCTCTGCTCCCGCCGCTGCTGATCCTGCTTGCCTACTTTATGTTGCGCAAGAACTTCGACGCCGCTCCCCGTGGCTTCCGCATGGGTTCGCGTGCCTTTGGCCTGGTCATTGCTGCATTCCTGCTCGTGGTCTTCTGCTTCGTGCTTATCTGCGGCACCATTCCGCTCGATCAGCCGCTGTGGCTGACGCTGGTCTACAACGTCGGCGGCGTGGTTGTCTTCCTGGGCCTTGCCGTGATGTGGTACAACCGCTACATCAACCGCCTGCGTGAGACCGATCCCGAGGCCGCTGAGAACGAGCTTCGCCCCTCCGTCCTCGACATGATGGAGTAGCGGCTAGGATTAATCTACGGCTGTGGAATAAATCGATTCCCTTTCCTAAGGAGGGGCCTTACGAGGCCCCTCCTTTTGTGCTTTGGGACATGGTTTTGGACCCCGTGGTCAAAAAATGCCAAATATGAGTACTGTTGCAAAAGAGGTGTCATATTTTTCGGCCTGCTCTGAGCGAAAATGGGCTCAAAATCAATTTATCTAACCCCCTTTAAAGGGCGTTTGACGGCTTTCAACCTCTTCGAATCGCTCAAATTAGGCAATTTGCTCTCGATTTTGCTGCTACTAAATTGGTGACAGTACTCATATTTGCCACTTTTTGCCCACGAGGTGTTCAGAGGAGCTCTCGACAAGCATCTAACGCTACAATAGCTACCACGTGGCTGGGTTTGCCGGCCGAATGTGCGATGTCGTGGGAGGGGACATGGTCGAGTTTACAAAGACGATTAAAGATCCGTTGGGATTACATGCCCGCCCGGTTGCGCTGCTCTATGACATCATTGCCAAGCATCGTAGCGACGTGTCAGTCAGTATCGGCGATCGCCACACGGATGGCCGCGACGTTATAGGGCTCATGGCACTCTGCGGCGAATGTGGCGAAGACGTCGTGTTCCGCGTTTCGGGTGTGGATGAGGCCTCCTGCGTCACGTCGATCAGAAACCTCTCGCTTTAACCTCAACAATGTGACAAAGGGGCAGTCCCCTCTGTTGCATAAATTGGTATCAATAGGCACTGCAAAGAGACGGTCTTTGCGGTGCCTTTGTTTCGTATAGGAAACTTTTTCGAAATCTGAATGGGGACCCTTTCCAAAAAGTTAACCACGTGTTAGTTTACTAAAGCGAACATAGGCGTGGTTAACTTTTACTGCGTCGATGTTGAGGACGAACTGACGTAAGGAGCTCACTCATGTCTTGCGGACCGCAGATGCCGGCTATGCCGCTTTCGATGGTAAAAGCGGGCGAAACCGTGCGCGTGTCTCGGGTAAAGGGCAATGAGGACATGAAGCACCACCTCAAGGACCTCGGCTTTGTCGAAGGCAGCGAGATCCACGTGGTGAGCTCGAGTGGCGCTAACATCATCGTCACCGTGCTGGGCGCACGCTTTGGCATCGATTCCAAGGTCGCCATGCACATCATGACCGTCGGTTAGTTCGCAGCATTTCATAAAAGCCGAAAGGGGGACGAGAAAATGAAGACGTTGGGTGACGTTAAGGTGGGCGAGAGCTCCACCATCGTCAAGCTTCACGGTGAGGGTGCGCTTCGCCGCCACCTTATGGACCTGGGGCTCATCAAGGGCACTTCGTTCAAGGTCGTGAAGGTTGCACCGCTCGGTGATCCGGTCGAGATCAACGTGCGCGGCTACGAGCTTTCCATCCGCAAGGAGGAGGCCGCCGTCGTCGAGGTTCAGTAAGGACTCGCGGCGCATATTTCTGCAGATAAAGTTAGGTTTTTCTAACTTAATGCAGCAACTTTGAAGCACATTATCCAGCCTGCGCGGAGAAAGCAGCGCAGGCACACAAGGAAGAAGGATTGAATGGCGGATTCTCAGATCCATGTCGCGCTGGCGGGTAACCCCAACTGCGGCAAGACCACGCTTTTCAACCTGATCACCGGCGCCAACGGCTACGTTGGCAACTGGCCGGGCGTCACGGTTGAGAAAAAGGAAGCCAAGCTCCTGAGCGACAAGAGCGTCACGATTACGGACCTCCCCGGCATCTACTCGCTTTCCCCCTACAGCCCCGAGGAGCAGTGCTCGCGCGACTACCTCATGAGCGGCGAGCCCGATGTCGTTGTCCAGGTGGTCGATGCCACCAACCTCGAGCGCAACCTGTACCTGGCGCTTCAGGTTATCGAGACCGGCCTGCCCGTGGTCGTTGCCCTCAACATGGCCGACCTGGTCGAGAAGAACGGCGACAAGATTGACACGGACAAGCTTTCCAAGAAGCTCGGTTGTCCGGTCATGATGATCTCGGCCCTTAAGAACAAGGGCATCAAGGAGCTGTTCGAGCAGGTCAAGAAGTCCGCTGCTTCCAAGGGCCAGGTGCCGGAGCACAAGTTCGACTCTTCCATCGAGGACGTTCTGGACCACATCGAGAACAACCTGCCGGCGAGCGTCCCCGCCAACAAGCGCCGCTACTACGCCGTCAAGCTGTTCGAGCGCGATGCGGACGCCTGCAAGCTCATCAACCTTACCAAGGAGAAGGCTGCTCGCGTGGAGCAGCTGGTCGCCCAGTGTGAGCAGGACTGCGACGACGACGCCGAGTCCATCATCACCGGCGAGCGCTACGGCGTCATCGCCCATATCATCGACGAGTGCATGACCAAGGCTCCTGCCAAGATGAGCACCTCCGAGAAGATCGACCGCGTGGTTACCAACCGTATCCTGGGCCTGCCGATCTTTGTGGTCATCATGTTCTGCGTGTACTACATTGCCGTCTCCACCCTGGGCGGCACGGTGACCGACTTCACCAACGACCAGCTCTTCGGTACCGATGGCTGGTACGTGCTCGGTCAGGGTCGCGATGCCTACGACGAGGCGGTCGAGGCCGCGGGCGACGACGCCGATTCAGTCGATCCGGCGCAGTATGGCCCCTATGTCCCCGGTATTACCACCATGGTGCACGATGCCCTCGTGGCGGGCGGCACCGAGGACGGCGGCCTGGTCGACTCGCTCGTCTGTGACGGTATCGTCGGCGGCCTGGGTGCCATCTTCGGCTTCGTGCCGCAGATGTTCCTGCTCTTTGTGATGCTGTCCTTCCTGGAGGACTGCGGCTACATGGCCCGCGTCGCCTTCATCATGGACCGCGTGTTCCGCCGCTTTGGCCTGTCCGGTAAGTCCTTCATCCCCATGCTCGTGTCCTCGGGCTGCGGCGTCCCCGGTGTCATGGCCACCAAGACCATCGAGAACGAGAAGGACCGCCGCATGACGGTCATGACCACCACGTTCATCCCCTGTGGCGCTAAGCTGCCGATCATCGCCCTGCTTATGGGTTCCATCATCGGCGACTCTTCCACCACCGCTGCGTGGATCAGCCCGCTCTTCTACTTCCTGGGCGTCTTTGCCGTCATCGGTTCGGGCCTGATGCTCAAGAAGACCAAGCTCTTTGCCGGCCGCCCCACGCCGTTTGTCATGGAGCTGCCTGCCTACCATTTCCCGGCGATCCGTTCTTGGGCGCTGCATGTGTGGGAGCGTTGCTGGGCCTTTATCAAGAAGGCCGGCACGGTTATCTTCGCCTCTACCGTCGTGGTTTGGTTCCTGTCCAACTTCGGCAGCTACAACGGCGCCTTTGGCTTCCTGCCTGCCATGGAGGGTATCCCCGAGGAGTTTATGGACTACTCCGTGCTCGCCATGCTCGGCAACCTGGTCGCTTGGATCTTCGCGCCGCTCGGCTTTAGCACCTGGCAGGCAACCGCGCTGACCGTCTCGGGCCTCGTTGCCAAGGAGAACGTCGTCGCTACCGCCGGCTCGCTGTTGTCCGTTGCCGACGCCGCCGAGACCGACCCGAGCCTGTGGACCGCGTTCGCCGGCATGTTCCCGACCATGGGCGCCTGCGTGGCCTTTGGCGCCTTCAACTTGCTGTGCGCTCCGTGCTTCGCCGCTATGGGCACCATCCGTAACCAGATGGACTCCGGCAAGTGGACTGCAATCGCTATTGGCTACGAGTGCGCCTTCGCTTGGGTGATCGGTCTGTTCATCAACCAGTTCTATAACCTGCTTGTTCTGGGTCAGTTTGGTATCTGGACGGTTGTCGCTATCGTGCTGCTGGTTGCGATGCTCTTCCAGATCTTCCGTCCCATGCCCAAGCATGCCTGGACCGATGAGGACGAGACCAACACTGCTTCCGCCGCAGTTTCCGCTTAAGTCCGAATAAGGATCAACCCCTTTCCGAAAGCCCGGGTGTCCCAGCGACACTCGGGCTTTTTGGTAGGGGAGATGTGGCGTTTCCGCAGATAAAACCGACCAAAATAAACCTGTCTCTTTTTGGCAGGCGGAGGATGGTGTAAAGTAAGTGATGGTTAACTAGAGGAGGCTTGCTATGGCACCTATCGATATTGTTGTACTGGCTGTTATCGGTATTGCGTTTGTCGCCGTGTGCGTGCGCGTCTACCGCAAGGGCACCTGCGCCGACTGCGCTCAGGGTGGCGTTTGCACGGGGCATTGCTCCAACAAAAAGACGTGCGCCGCGCTTAAGGGCGTGGACAAAATCGCCGAAGACTTGGGCCGCGGCATCAAATAAAGGTCCAGGCACCCAAGCGCCTCGCGAGCATCCGTTCGCGGGGCGCTTTACACATTTGGGGGAGAGCGCGGCGAGTTGAAGAGTGATTTTGGGGTATCGTTACCTGTACTGTTAATAGGCAACTTATCTCTAACGGAGTAACCCCATGAGCGCTCGCGTAACCATGAAGGACATAGCCGCCGAGCTTGGCGTTTCCATCAATACCGTGCACAAGGCCCTGACGGGTAAGGCCGGCGTGAGCGAATCCGTGCGTGCCAAGGTGAATGCTAAGGCCGAGGCCATGGGTTACCATCGCAATACGAGTGCCTCGAGCCTGCGCCGCAAGGATATCAACCTGGTGTTTTGCCTGCCCCGCGCATCGCGCGAGGGGGCGTACTTTTTCCGTTACCTTTGGGAAGGCTGCAACCGCTTTGAGCAGGAGGTCATCGATCAGGGCATTACGGTTGAGCGCGTAGAATTTGGCGTGGGCGGCTACGCCGATGCGCTCGAGCAGATTGATGAGCGTCTGCAGGTAGGCGAGAAGATTGACGGCCTGCTTGCCTATGTTCCGGGCGATGACCGCGCAACCGAGCTTTTGAGGCAGATTGCCGAGGCGGGTGTGGCGATTGAGCTCGTCGACGGCGACCGACCGCACCTCGATCGCCTGGGTGCCAGTCTGGCGGACTATTCCGCGGCGGGCAGTCTTATGGCAGAGCAGGCGGCTAACCTGGTCCACGCTTCTGGGGCTGACGCCCGCGTGCTCCTGTTGGCGGGCGACCCCTATACCGATTCACACTACCTGACCGCCCGCGCCTTTCATAATTACCTGCGCGAACACGATATTCCATGGCAAGTTGAGGACCTTGCCGGCGCCCATGCGCAAGTCAAACAGCTCGAGCGGGAGCTTGAGCAGCGCTTGAGTGCGCCGGATGCTCCCGAGCTCATCTGTAGCGTTTTTGCCGTTGGTTCCGAAGTGGTTGCTGACGCGCTTGTTTCGAGCGGCAAGGCCGGCAAGGTCATGGTGATCGGCAACGACCTGTTCCCCGAGAGCGCCCTGGCCTTACGCCGCGGCATTTTTACCAATATCGTCTATAAGGACCCGGTGAGCTTGGCCTACCGTGGTGCCAAGACCTTGGGCGAGTATCTGCTGTGGGGTAAAACTCCGGCGGAGCCCGTGCAGAAGGGTGCTGTGGAGATGGTGTTTGCCAGCAACGTCGACCGCTACTGCGAGCTTGCGGGAATTTAGCCGTTTAGTCAGGTACCCCCTCTTGCGACGTGCATTTTTTGGAGTATTCAGCAATGGCGTGTCCCGAAAGAGGCTAGGACGACTGTTTTAAGTGCCCCCGATGGCGTAATTCGCCATCGGGGTCACTAATTTATGCCGATTGGGCGCAATATGAGCATCAGATAGGGCTTCGAAGACGGTGCGCGGTGCGCTCCGATGCTGAATACTCCCAAAAATGCACGGCGGAACATGACCCACCTGGCCAAAGCGCTCAAGTTCGGTATTTGGGGACGCCTGCCAATTCGCAATACATACAAGTCACGGCTCCAGTAACCGTTGAACGGGCAAAATCGACCGTTCACCCCATGGTGGTTAGGTGAACGTTCACCTTTTAAGTCGCAATGAATTAGTATAGTGAACGTTCACCTAGAGGATAACGGGCGCACGGTGCACCCGCTCCGCCAACAGAGGGGTTGTTTGATGAAAAACTTCATGGACGATCAGGATTTCCTGCTGAGCACCAAGACCGGCGAGGAGCTGTTCCACAACTTTGCCGAGGGCATGCCCATCGTCGACTACCACTGCCACATCTCTCCCAAGGAGATCTGGGATGACAAGCGTTTTGAGAACATCACCGAGGTTTGGCTGGGCGGCGACCACTACAAGTGGCGCCTGATGCGTGCCAACGGCGTCGACGAGCGCTTCATCACCGGCGATGCCCCTGCTCGCGAGAAGTTCCAGAAGTGGGCCGAGACCCTGGGTCGTTGCGTGGGCAACCCCGTCTTTGAGTGGAGCCACCTGGAGCTCAAGCGTTTCTTTGGCTACGAGGGCGTCCTCAACGGCAATACCGCCCAGGAGGTCTGGGACCTCGCCAACGCTAAGCTCGCCGAGGCCAGCTTCACCTGCCGCAACTTGATCAAGCAGTCCAACGTCCGCATGATTTGCACCACCGACGACCCCGCCGACAGCTTTGAGTGGCACAAGAAGATTGCCGCCGACGAGAGCTTCGACGTCCAGGTCGTCCCGGCCATGCGTCCCGACGCCGCCCTGCGCATCGAGCGTGGCCAGGAGTTCGCCGACTACTGCAAGCACCTCTCCGAGGTCGCTGGCGTCGAGGTCAACGACTTCGAGGACATGAAGGCTGCTATCTCCAAGCGCTACGACGTCGCCCACGAGCTGGGCTGCCGTGCCTCCGACCACGCGCTCGACTACGTTATGTATGTCCCGGCTACCGCCGAGGAGATCGAGGCCATCTTTGCCAAGGGCCTGGCCGCCGAGCCGCTCACCGAAGATGAGGTCCTTAAGTACAAGACCGCCTTTATGCAGTTTGTCGCCGGCGAGTATGTCCGCCTGGGCTGGGCCATGCAGCTGCACTTTGGCTGCAAGCGCGACAACAACCGCGCCATGTTCGCCAAGCTGGGTCCCGATACCGGTTACGACTGCATCTCCAACTACACGCCGTCTGACCAGCTCGCCGATTTCCTCAACTCCATCCAGGAGACCTGCGGCCTGCCCAAGACCATCCTGTACAGCCTGAACCCCATCGATAACACCATGATCGATACCGTCATGGGCTGCTTCCAGGAGGCCCCGACTGCCGGCAAGATCCAGAACGGTTCCGCTTGGTGGTTCAACGACAACGAGGTCGGCATGCGCGAGCAGCTCACGGCCCTTGCCAACGAGGGCGTTCTGGGCAACTTTGTCGGCATGCTCACCGACTCCCGTTCCTTCCTGTCCTATCCGCGTCACGAGTACTTCCGCCGCGTGCTGTGCAGCGTGATCGGCGAGTGGGTCGAGCAGGGCAAGTACCCCGCCGACATGGAGCTGCTGGGCACCATCGTGCGCGACATCAGCTACAACAACTCCGTCCGCTACTTCGGTTTTGACCTGGAGACCGTCGAGGCCTAAGTCCGCACCGAGCCACACCGAACCCGGGAGCGCCGTCGCCACACGCGGCGCCTCCGGCAAGCTTTCACGCTAACAAACGCCTAAGGAGATACATAGATGGAGAACATCAGCTACGAGACGCTCGAGAAGATCGGTTATAAGGGTTACGTGCTGCCCGAGGACGCCCCCGAGAAGGTCCTGCAGTTTGGCGAGGGCAACTTCCTGCGCGCTTTCGTGGACCGCTTCTTTGACATGGGCAACGAGGCTACCGGCTGGAACGGCAAGGTCGTCATGGTGCAGCCCATCAGCGGTGCCTTTGGCTTTGCCGACGGCATCAATGCCCAGGACGACCTGTACACCGTGCTGGTTCGCGGTAAGGAGAATGGCAACACGGTCGATGAGTCCCGCGTGATCAGCGCTTGCAGCCGCTGCCTCAACCCGTACCGCGAGGACGACTACCGCGCCATGATGGAGGTCGCCGTCTCCGATGACCTGGAGATCATCGTCTCCAACACCACCGAGGCCGGCATCGCCTACGACCCGTCCTGCAAGGCCGACGACATGCCGCCCGCGAGCTTCCCTGCCAAGCTTGCCCAGGTACTCCACACCCGCTGGGCTGCCGGCAAGCCGGGCGTCATCGTGCTCGCCTGCGAGCTCATCGACCACAACGGCGAGGAGCTGCTGCGCATCATGAACCAGTACGTGAGCGACTGGGGCTGGGAGGACGAGTTCTCGCAGTGGATGGCCAACGACTGCACCATCTGCACCACGCTCGTCGACACTATCGTTCCCGGCCGTATTCGCGATCCCAAGGAGGCCGCCGCGGTTGCCGAGCGTCTGGGCTACGAGGACCCCTTCCTGGCCGTGCGCGAGCCCTTCCAGATGTGGGGCATCCAGGGTGATGAGTCGCTCAAGGAGCGTCTGCCCTTCGTGAAGGCCGGTCTGCCGGGCGTCTTTGTGACCCCCGACGTCACCCCGTACAAGAAGCGCAAGGTCCGCATCCTCAACGGTGCCCATACCGCCTTTGTCCCGGGCTCTTGGGTTGCCGGCTTTGACATCGTGCGCGACTGCATGCACGACGAGACTATCCGCGGCTTTATGAACACCATGCTCTACGACGAGGTCATCCCGACGCTTGCCGCCGATCTTGATGTCGAGGACTGCAAGGCCTTTGCCGCCGCCGTCGAGAACCGCTTCGATAACCCGTTTATCGACCACGCGCTGCTCTCCATCTGCCTCAACTCCACTGCCAAGTGGCGTGCCCGCGATCTGCCCACGCTCAAGGACTATGTTGCCGAGACCGGTAACCTGCCCAAGTGCCTGTCCACGAGCCTGGCCACGCTCATCGCGTTCTACACGCAGGAGCTCGTTGCCCGCGAGGGCGACGGCCTGCACCTGCGTCGCGCCGACGGCACCGAGTACACCGCTCAGGACGACGCCTTCGTGCTCGATTTCTATGCCGCCCACGCCGGCGCCGACGATGCCGAGTTGGTGCACGACGTGCTCACCAACGAGCAGATGTGGGGCGAGGACCTGACGCAGATTGCCGGCCTTGAGGAGTTTGTCGTCAACGCGCTCGCCGTCGTGCGTGCCGAGGGCGTCAAGCAGGCATTCGCCAACGCCCAGGCCTAAATCCTTTTGTGCGCCCGCCGGCCAACCGGTGGGCGCCACTCGATTTTTGCTCAACCTGTAGGGTTAGGACTCTTTGTAATGAACACTATCCAGATCAATCCGGCCGATAACGTGATTGTTGCGCTGTCGCCGCTCGCCAAGGGTGCCGCCGCCGCGGTCCCCGGTGTGGGCGAGGTCGTGGCCGTGGAGGATATCCCGCAGGGCCACAAGATGGCCGTGCGCGCGATTGCCGCGGGGGAGGACGTCATCAAGTACGGCCTGCCCATCGGACACGTGACGAGCGACATCCAGCCCGGTCAGTGGCTCCACACGCACAATGTGAAGACCAACCTTTCGGGTGAGGTCGAGTACACCTACAACCCCACGCATCCGGTCGTGGATTCCGTTGAGCCCGAGACTTTTATGGGCTTCCGCCGCGCCGACGGCCGTGCCGCCACGCGCAACGAGCTGTGGATCATCCCCACGGTCGGCTGTGTCAACGAGGTCGCGCGCGCCATGTGCGAGCAGGCTCAGGATTTGGTCGAGGGTTCGCTCGAGGGCGTCTATTACTTCCCACATCCCTTCGGCTGCTCGCAGACCGGTGCCGACCACGCCCAGACGCGTCGTCTGCTGGTGGCGCTCTCGCGTCACCCCAATGCCGCCGGCGTGCTGTTCCTGTCGCTCGGTTGCGAAAACTGCACGCATCAGCAGGTGCTCGACGAGCTCGGTGACTTCGATCACGAGCGCGTCCGTTTCCTCACCTGCCAGGACGTTGCCGACGAGCAAGTCGAGGGCCACAAGATCCTGGCCGAGCTTGCCGACCTCGCCAAGCAGGCCAAGCGTGAGCCCATCCCGGCTTCAGAGCTGGTCATTGGCCTTAAGTGCGGCGGCTCCGATGGCCTTTCGGGCATTACCGCCAACCCCACGATCGGTCGCGTGAGCGATATGGTCGTCGCGCGCGGCGGCACGTCGGTACTGACCGAGGTGCCTGAGATGTTTGGCGCCGAGAGCATCCTGCTCGACCGCTGCGAGAACGAGCAGGTCTTTAACGCCGCCTCCGACATGCTCAACGGCTTTAAGGACTACTTCATCAGCCACGGTGAGGTGGTCTACGAAAACCCGAGCCCCGGCAACAAGGACGGCGGCATCACCACGCTCGAGGACAAGAGCTGCGGCTGCGTGCAAAAGGGCGGCTCCGCGCCCATCGTCGACGTGCTGCCGTACGCCGGCCAGGCCACCAAGCATGGCCTGAACATGCTGTGCGGCCCGGGCAACGATATGGTGTCGACCACGGCGCTCACCGCCGCCGGTTGCCATGTGATCCTGTTCTCGACCGGTCGCGGTACGCCGTTTGGCGCGCCGGCGCCCACCCTCAAGGTATTCACCAATCAGCGCCTGTGCGACCACAAGGCCAACTGGATGGACTTTAACGCCGGTGTGGTGGCTACGGGCGAGCGTACGCTCGATGAGGCTGCCGAGGACTTGTTCCAGCTGGTGCTTGAGACGGCGAGCGGCAAACTTACGAGTGCCGAGCGTCGCGGCTGCCACGAGATCAGCATCTGGAAGGACGGCGTCTGCCTGTAGGGGCAAGCGCATCCGAGCATAGTTCCTATATAACGGTCCCGTCGGGAGTAGTCCCGGCGGGACCGTTTTGCTTACGGTGTGCATGAAAAAGGAAATCATAATAAACGTTCACCTTTTTCTATTTGTCCAATATGACACCTTTACCAGCAAAAAATAGGGCCATTGGCCTCAATTGTGTCCGTTCAGCGGTAAATATCGACCGTTCGGGGATAATATGCAAGTGAACGTTCACCTCACGTAAGGAATCGCGCATAATCTAGCTAAACGTTCACCCTGAACGACATGCAGACAGACGTCGGTGTGGACTTCAATGTCTTGTTCAAAGACAATCGAGAAGAGAGAGGGAGCTCGATGACTAACAAGATCGGTAAAAAGCGCAAGATCACATTCTGGACGCGCCTGGGCTTTGGTATGGGCGGTATGCTCAACTCCGGTGCCCTGAGCTTTACGCACAGCTACATGGTGCTGTTCCTGTCCACGGAGTGCGGCCTGTCCGCAGGCGAGGCGGCGCTGATCAGCTCGTTCGCCATTTACCTTAACGCCATCCTTTGCCCGCTGATGGGTTTCGTGGCCGATAACTTCTACGCCACCAAGGTCGGCCGCATCTTCGGTCGTCGCCGTTTCTGGATTCTGCTGGCTATCCCGATGATGATCGCCGAGCCGCTCATCTTCGTCGCCACGCCGTTTGGCTTCCCGTACTACTTCGCGCTGTACCTGATCTACAACGTCGCGTACACGTTCTGCACCGCCAACCTGTCGCCGCTGACCATCGAGATGACCGACGACTTCAAGGAGCGTACGTACCTCACCGGCTACAAGCACCTCTTTGGTAACGCCGCCGGCTTCCTGATGGCCGCACTCGTCGGCTTCGGCTTTGGTACCTTCGGCGAGACCAACCCGTTCAGCTACTTCATCATCGCCTCGATCAACGCTTCGGTCATGGCAATCTCGCTGCTCTGCGTGTACCTGTCCACCTGGGAGCACACCCCCGAGGAGGTCGCTCAGGAGAAGATCGAGAGCGTCGGCGAGGGCATCAAGAAGTTCTTCATCGACGTCGTTTCCACCTTCCGCAACAAGTCCTTCCGCAAGGTTCTGTACGCACAGGTCTCCACGAAGCTCGCTGCTGCCTGCTGGTCCGCCTGCCTGTCCTTCTTCATCGTTTACTGTCTGCAGATTCCTAAGTCCTACGAGTCCGTGATGGAGATGCCCGGCAAGGTCGTCGCTATCGTCTGCACCGCTATCTGGGTTGCCCTCATGGCCAAGAAGGGCTTCCACAAGTCTTGGTACCTGGCCAACGTCGGTTGCGCTGCGTGCATCATCGCGTACAACTACTTCGCCTTTGGTCAGATCAACGGCACCTCCACGGTCGCCATCGCCATGATCGCCTACCCCATCATCTTCGCCATCTGGAAGTTCTTCTACGTTGGCTTCCAGTATCTGCCCGACGTCCTGCTCAACTACATCCCCGATGTCGATGAGCTCATCACCCTGCGTCGCCGCGAGGGCATCTACAGCTCCGCTCAGCAGCTCTGCCAGCAGATCGCCCAGGCTGTCGCCGTCAACGCATGGGCTATCGTCCTCGCTGCCTCCGGCTTCATTCAGACCGCCGGCAACAGCGACGCTGTGACCCAGCCCGCAACCGTGCCTCTGTACATCTGCGGCTACATGCTCATCGGCTGCGCCGGCTTCTTCCTGCTCGCAGCTGTCCTTGCCCGCGGCATCAAGATCGACAAGGAGCAGTGCGACATCCTCTGCGACGAGATCAAGCGCGTCAAGGAGGGCGGCAAG
This sequence comes from uncultured Collinsella sp., assembly GCA_934643145.1. Taxonomy (GTDB): domain Bacteria; phylum Actinomycetota; class Coriobacteriia; order Coriobacteriales; family Coriobacteriaceae; genus Collinsella. The sequence continues at coordinate 59,182 of CAKUBM010000007.1, forward strand.
ATGGCCGACGTCCAGCCCGAGGTCAAGGCGCTCTGCGAGGAGCTCTCCGGCTTCAAGTATGAGGACTGCTTCGCTCACAACAACGTTGGCTTCCAGGACGGCAGCGTGACGCCCGCCGAGTAGGGCTAGCCTATCGTCCAAACCACAGGGCCGTGCCACCGGATATCCGCCGGCAGGTACGGCCCTTTTTTGCAACAGCGTACAATTAACTCTTAGAGAATCTTTTTGAGGGAGAAATCCATGGAGACGAACGTTATCTGGCGCAACGCCCGCGCGGCCGTGATCGAGCTCGACGACGGCGGCTACTTTACCTGCGCCGATACGTGGGAGATCTTTGTCAACGACGAGCCCGCCGGCACCACGAACACGGTCGAGACCTATGTCGACGGCCTGGTTCCCGGCAAGCGCAACTTGGTCCACTTTGTTTGCGGCGAGCGCGAGCTGAGCGTGGGCGTCACCACGCCGGCAGAGCCTTTTACCATTAACGTTCGCGACTGCGGCGCCAAGGGCGATGCTAAGCACGACGACACCACCAACATCCAGGCCGCCATCATGGCCTGCCCCAAGGGTGGTCGCGTGCTGATTCCCGCCGGTAACTACCGCATCAAGTCGCTCTTCCTCAAGAGCCATATCAACATCGAGCTTGCCGAGGGCGCCGTGCTGCTGGCCCGCCACGACCGCGCGGCGCTTGCCTACATCCCCGGTACGGTCAAGGGCGACGAGGGCGCCGGTTACGCCGGTACCGACATGACCCCGCTGGGCCGTTGGGAGGGCGAGAGCTTTGCAACCTATTGCTCCACCTTTACCGGCCTGAGCGTGCACGACGTGTGCATCTATGGCCGCGGCGCAATTGACGGCCAGACCGATTTTGCCGAGGACAACTGGTGGAACAAGGACTTTAAGAACATCTTCCGTCCCGAGGAGGGCCGCGAGGTCGCCCGTCCGCGCATGATCTTCCTGTCCGAGTGCGAGAACGTGAGCCTGGCCGGCTTCACCGTCCGCAACAGCCCGGCGTGGAACATCCACCCCATTCTGTGCGAGCACGTCGATGCGCTCTGCCTGTCCATCGAGGGCCCCAAGAACTCCCACAACACCGACGGCTTCGACCCTGAGAGCTGCGGCTTTGTTCGCATCTTGGGCTGCCAGTTCTCGGTGGGCGACGATTGCATCGCCATCAAGAGCGGCAAGCTGGGCATTGAGCCCGAGCTTCGCCCCGCAACGCACGACGTACTGATCTCGCACTGCTACATGCACGATGGCCATGGCGCCGTGGTCCTGGGTTCCGAGGCCGCCGGCGGCATCAAGGACCTTACCGTGAGCAAGTGCCTGTTCGAGCGCACGGATCGCGGCCTGCGCGTCAAGACCCGTCGCGGTCGCGGCAAGGACGCCGTCAACGAGGGCATCACCTTCGAGCACATTCGTATGGACAAGGTGCTCACGCCCTTCGTGGTCAACTCGTTCTACTTCTGCGACAAGGACGGCAAGACCGACTACGTCCAGAACCGCGAGGCGCTGCCCGTCGACGACCGCACGCCCGGCTTTGGCGCCACGACGTTTCGCGATATCGAGGCCACCAACTGCCATGCCGCCGCGGCCTATATCACGGGCCTGCCCGAGAGCAAGGTGACGCGTCTGACGTTCCAGGACGTCCACGTGACCTTCGCGGAGGATGCCAAGCCCTTTGTCCCGGCTATGGCCTGCGGCGTTGAGCCCATGGTGCGCCAGGGCATCATCGCGCAAAACGTCAAGGTGCTCGATCTGCAAAATGTGAGCATCGAGGGCCAGGACGGCGAGGAGTTGCAGCTCCAAAACGTCGACAAGGTTGTGCGCGCGTAAGCGTCTGCTCTTAAACAATCGAATCCGGCATGTTGTGACGTGCGATGGACGGGGCCTTCCCGACCCATCGCACGCGCTCTTTATATGCCGGAACTGCAGCGTAGACGGTCCGCGACGAAAGGGCGTAGCGACTGATGATGATTGAAGAACAAGTTTTTGAAGTATCGACCGAGCGTGAGGGGGCATACCGCAGCATCTCCGATGCCTTGGCGGCAGCCGATCAGCTCTATCCGAATGCTGAACAACCGGTGAGGATTCATGTCGATCCGGGCGAGTATCGCGAGCGGGTCGAGATTCATCGACCGCATGTGACGTTGGTGGGCGAGACGGCTGACAGCGTGCGCATTGTGGGCGGCCTGGGTGCCAAGATGCCCTCGAGTGATGGCTCGGGTGTCGACGGCACGCTTGGCACGTTTAGGACCTATACCGTTTTGGTCGATGCCGACGACGTGCGGCTTGAGAACCTCACGATCGTCAACGATGCCGGCGACGGTCGCGAGGTGGGGCAGGCGATTGCCCTGTATGCCGACGGCGATCGTCTGGTGGTCGATGCCTGCTGCATTACGGGGCGCCAGGATACGCTGTTTTTGGGCCCACTGCCGCCGCGCGAAGTCAAACCGGGCGGGTTTATTGGCCCCAAACAGTTTGCGCCGCGCCGGGTGGGGCGCCAGTATTTCCGACGCTGTCGAATCGAGGGCGACGTCGACTTTATCTTTGGCGGCGCGCGTGCCTATTTTGAGGGGTGCGAGATCCGCTCGCTTAACCGAAATATGGACGTGAACGGCTACGTGACGGCGGCATCGACGCCCGAGGGGGAGCCGCACGGTTTTGTGTTCCACGGCTGCTCGTTTACGGCCGCGCAAGATGTGGCGCCGGATTCGGTTTACCTGGGACGTCCTTGGCGCGAGTGGGCGCAGACCGTGTTGATCGATTGCTGGCTGGGACAGCACATCAAGCGCGAGGGCTGGTGGGATTGGAATAAGCCGGCGGCGCACGAGAGGGCATGCTACGCCGGCGCAATCCTGCATGGCCCGGAGGGCGATACTGCCGGCTGGGTGCCATGGGCCCGCGAGCTCGATGCTGCAGCCACTGCCCGGTATGCCCGCGAGCAGGTGCTCTCCGGTGCGGACGGCTGGGACCCCGAGGGCGGCTCGGGCGACAACGTGGAGACCGCTGGCCTTTCCGATAACGGTCGCACGGTGCATATCGACACCTATTACGAAGATGAACCGGCGTTTCGCGACCGTCTTAAGCGTGAAGGCCGCTCTGCCGCGTTTAAGGGCGCGACGCCCGGTGACTTTGAAGCATGGCAGATCGCGACGAGGGCTCGGCTGTTTGACCTGTTGGGCTTATCGCTTATGGATCGCGTGCCGATTGAGGTACGCGAGCTCGATCGGGCGCAGATTGCCGGCGGTATCGTGCGCACCCATGCGATGCTGCAGGTGGAGCACAACGTTTGGATGCCGTTCTACCTACTGGAGCCGCAGGCGCCCAAGCTCGATGCGCACGGCCGCAAGCGCTGCTATATCTGCCCGCATGGCCACCAGGGCGCCGGAGCCGCAAGTGTTGCGGGTGTGACGGGCGTGCCGGCGGTCGACGACGCCGTGCGTAAGTTCAACTACGACTACGGTCTGCGTCTGGCACGCATGGGCTATGTGACCGTCTGCCCCGACGCCCGCGGCTGGGGATACCGTCGCGACTGGAAGGGTCAGGGCGACGACGAGAACAGCTTCCTGCGCGGTACGTGTCTAAACCAGGCGCGCATGGCCGAGCCGCTGGGCCTTACCGTTGCGGGCCTCAACGCCTGGGACAACATGCGCCTGATCGATTACCTGGAGGCGCGCGGCGACATTGCCATGGACGACCTGGGCTGCTTTGGCTTTTCGGGCGGCGGATACATGACGCTGTACCTGGCGGCGCTCGACCCGCGCGTGCGCAAGGCGTTTGTCTCGGGCTATCTGTACGGCGTCGACGATTCGCTGCTGCACCTCAACGGCAACTGCAGTTGCAACTATGTGCCGGGGCTGTGGCGCCTGCTCGATATGGGTGACATCGCCTCGCTTATCGCTCCGCGCCCGCTGTTGGTGCAGAGCTGCGAAGGCGATCATCTTAACGGTGCCCGTGGGCTTGCGAATGTTGATGAGCAGCTCGATATCGTTCGGGGCGCCTATGAACTTGTGGGGCGTGCCGACGGCCTGTCGCACGAGGTTTGCCCGGGCGGGCACCATTTGGGCGTCGCGCACCTTGCCGAGGATATTGAGTGGCTTGACGAGCACGCTGCCGGGGTTTGCTCGTAGACCATGGGCAATGCACGAGCAAACGGTAATGACTGATAAGACCAAAGACCGCCGCTTGGGCGGGGAGGAGTATAAACATGAAACCGACGAAGACCTTGAGCGAATCGACCATCTGCTGCTTTGGCGATTCGACCACATGGGGTGACAACGGATGCGGCGGGGGCGGCAACGACATCTCCTGGACCACGCATCTGGGTGCCCTGCTGGGCGGTGCGACCGTCGAGAACTTTGGCATCAAGGGCTCGCGCATCGCCATCAAGGCCGACCGTACCGATTCGTTTGTCGAGCGTCTGGACGGTATCGACGACGCAGCCGATGTCTATGTCGTCTTTGGCGGCGTCAACGACTTTAGCCGCAACGTGCCGCTCGGCGAGCTGGGCAGCACCGACGTGCATGAGTTCTATGGCGCGGTCGACTATCTGATCCGTACCATCACGGCACGCTCGCCCCAGGCAAAGCTCGTGTTTATGACGCCGTGCAAGACAAGTGGCAAGCACGAGAAGGATATTCCGGCGACCAATGAGCTCAACCATCTGGGCCTGACGCAGAGCGCGTACGTGCAGGCGATGCTCGAGGTCTGCGACCACTACTCGGTGCCGGTGATCGACCTGTACGCTCAGAGCGGCATCAGCCCGTTTTTGCCGGAGCATCGCGAGCTCTATATGCCCGACGGCCTGCACTACAGCCCGGCTGGCTATGAGCGCCTGGCGCATCGCATTGCCGCGGGCTTAGCTGCCGTTTGCCGCTAAAAGTCTGCCGTTCGCGGGGAATGTAGGGTTAACGTTCACCCTACATTCCCCGTTCGCGTTACACTAAGGTTAACGTTCACCCATCATTAACGTCAGAGGGGACAGCAATGGGTTGCAATCAGATTCTGGACCGCTACATCGAGCAGTTGATCGAGACTTCCACGCCGCAGGCGCCGGCCTGGAACATCGAAAAGCTCCGTGCCGGCAAGGAGAACACCTGGAACTACATCGATGGCTGCATGATCAAGGCGCTCATCGAGCTGTACGAGATCACGGGTGAGCAGCGCTACCTGACCTTCGCCGACGACTACATCGACTTCTTTGTCCAGGAAGACGGCACCATCAAGCATTACAACCCCGAGGAGTACAACCTCGACAACGTCAATGCCGGCAAGACCCTCTATAAGCTGTACGACCTGGTGGGCAAGCCCAAGTACCGTGCCGCCATGGACACCATCTACCGTCAGCTCGAGTCTCAGCCGCGCACCAAAGAGGGCGTCTTCTGGCACAAGGCCGTCTACCCCAACCAGATTTGGCTCGACGGCATGTACATGGCGCAGCCGTTCTACATGCAGTACGAGCTGAGCTTCCACAACCGCCGTGCCTGCTCGGACAGCTTCCATATGTTCCAAGTCGTGCACGACCTGATGCGCAACCCGCTCAACGGCCTGTACTATCACGCCTACGACGCAAGCCGCAAGCAGTTCTGGTGCGATCCGGTCACCGGCCTTTCGGCCAACTTCTGGCTGCGTGCCGAGGGTTGGTTTGCCATGGCACTTATCGATACCTGGGAGCTCATGCCGCCTTCGATGTCGGCCGAGAAGGACGAGATCCGCAAGATGTTCCACGACCTGATCGACGCCATGCTGCCGTATCAGGACGAGAAGACCGGCATGTGGCACCAGGTCATCAACCTGCCCAACATCGCCCCCAACTACCTGGAGGAGAGCGGCAGCGCAATCTTTGCCAACGCCATCATGAAGGGCGTGCGCCTGGGCGTGCTGGGCGAGCGCTACTACCAGCATGGCCGCCGCGCCTTCGACGGCATCTGCGAGACCTGCCTGTCCGAGCATGATGGGCAGCTGGCACTCGACAACATCTGCCTGGTCGCGGGCCTGGGCAACACCGCACACCGCGAGGGAACGTTTGGCTACTACATGAGCGAGCCCATCGTCAAAAACGATGCGAAGGGCGTGGCGCCGCTGGTGCTGGCCTATATCGAGACCATGCACCACGACAAGCTGGCCGGCAAGCGCGACCCGCTGGCCCCCTCGGGCGTGTGCTCCATCGAGGATCCGTTTGGCGGATACACCCCGGGCATCAACGCTTGCAAGGGATGTGAATAGCGTGGGGGCTATTACTCCGGGCGTGCGCCTGCACGACCTTCCGCATGGAACGGTCGAGGAGCGCATTTGCATGGCGGGCGAGCTCGGCTTTTCGTGCATCCAGCTGCCGAGCAAGGTGCTCTATAAGTCGATGGGTATCAACCGTTTGGGCCTTACGCGCGAGCTTGCCGACCACTTGCGCGCGGTGCTCGACGAGGCGGGCGTTTCGGTCGCCGTGTTCGGCTGCTATAAAAACCTGGCGACGCCCGACCGCCAACAGCTCATGGATAACTATGCCGAGTACGAGGCATGCCTGAACTTTGCCAAGATGCTCGGCGGCTGCCCGGTGGGCACCGAGACCGGTCGCCCTAATGTGCAGAACGTCGTGGCGGACGACCGAATGACCGACGAGGCGCTCGATGCGTTTGTGGAGGGTCTCAAGTATGTCTGTGGTCGTGCCGAGGCAATGGACGGCCAAATCTTGATCGAGCCTGGCTGGAATGAGACGGTCAACACGCCCCAGCGTTGCCGCGAGGTGCTCGAGCGTGTGCCGAGCTCGGCGCTCGGTGTAATTTACGACCCGGTGTCGCTGCTACATCCCAGCGTTGTCGGCGAAGCGCAGGAGATCACGTCGGACATGCTTTACCTGTGCGGCAGCAAGATTCGTGTACTGCACGCTAAGGATTTTGAGGTCGTGGATAACGAGGACGAGGCTGGCTGGTGCGATGGCACGGGCTCGCGTTTGGTGTGCCATGGCGTGGGCGAGACGGGCCGTTACGACTTTGAGCCCGTCGTTGCCTGGGCCGCTGCCGCCTGTCCGGGCATTCCGTGTGTGGTCGAGAACAGCGTGCCGGCGACAGCAGCTGGTTGTCTGACGACGCTCGAGCGCATGTCTGCCCGTTGCGAAGGCACGCATCGGGAGATGTAGCGTGGCCGCCGGTCGCTGCGGGCGGCCGGCTTGCCGGTACTGGGCAGCATCTGGAACTGCCCGCTATTGTGTTGATGCGAATCAGAGGGGAATCGCGTGGCTATCCACATTGTCGAGGAAGCAAATCGTTGTCTGGGCTGCAAAAAGGCGTTCTGCCAGATCAAAGGCTGCCCGGTGCAGACGCCTATTCCGCAGGTCATCGATCTGTTTAAGCAACGTCGTCTGGAGGAAGCGGGCGAGCTGCTGTTCCAGAACAACCCCATGAGCGCGGTCTGCTCCATGGTGTGCAACCATTCGGGCCAGTGCGAGGGCTCGTGCGTTCAGGGTCGCAAGGGCACGCCGGTGCATTTTTCGAGCATCGAGAACTATATCTCCACGGCGTACCTCGACCGCAAGGAGTGGAAGCCTGCGCCGTCGTGCGGCAAGCAGGTCGCTGTGGTCGGCTCGGGTCCTGCCGGTATTACCGTGGCGATTAAGATGGCCCAGCTGGGCTGTGCTGTCACCGTGTTTGAGCAGCGTCCCGAGATCGGCGGTGTGCTGGAGTACGGCATCCCCGAGTTCCGTCTGCCGCGCTCGCTGGTGCAAAAGTACCGCCACGTGATGTGCTCGCTCGGCGTGCGCGTGCGTCCCTCGACCACCATCGGTGGCGCGCTGCATATCGACGATCTGCTGCGCGACGGTTATGACGCGGTCTTTGTGGGCACCGGCACTTGGCGTGCCCGCAAGCTGGGGATTCCCGGCGAGTCGCGCGGTAACGTGCTGTTTGGTATCGACTATCTGGTCGACCCCACAAGTGTGGCGATCGGGCAGAACGTGGCGGTTATCGGCGCCGGTAACGTCGCTATGGATGTGGCCCGCACCGCCCTGCGCTCGGGCGCTCGCAAGGTCACCGTGTATGCCCGCTCGCGCCACATCTCGGCAATTGACGACGAGGTCGAGCTGACCGAGCTCGACGGTGCCGAGATCGTGTGCGGCAAGGCCATCTGCGCTATCGACGATAACGGCCCCGTGTTCGAGACGGCCATCTTTGACGAGGACAACAACGTGGTGGGCTACGAGGAAGAGCTCGACCATGCCGCGGCCGATACCATCGTCATTGCGGCCTCGCAGGTGCCCAAGGACAAGCTCGTGCTTACGACGGGCGGTCTGGAGACCGACCATCGCGGCCTGCTTTCGGTCGATGAGCACGGCATGACCACCGTGCCCGGCGTCTTTGCCGCCGGCGACGTGGTCAACGGCCCGCTGACGGTCGTCCATGCCGTGGCCGGCGCCAAGCTCGCCGTCGAAGGCATGACATCCTACCTGGGCCTCTAACCCATCCCACCCTTATCAGTTGCGGTGAAATACGGACTGTTTTGGCTGTCAAAAGCCTCAATTGCTCCGTATTCCACCGCAACTTTTTTATGGGTCGAGCAAAAGGTGGGGGAGCGTGTGAGGTCGCGTACTGGGCGGGTGCTGATACGATAGGGGAATCAGCAAGTGCCGCCACGCGGCTCAAACGAAAGGAAACCTGTATGGAGTCCTCCGCCTATCCGATGCTCTTTAGCCCGATCAAGGTCGGTACGACCGAGGTCAAGAACCGTGTCTTTATGCCGCCGGTGTCCACCAACCTGGCCGACCACGGCTATGTGACCGACGACCTGGTCGATCACTACCGCGCTCGTGCCAAGGGCGGCGTGGGCCTCATCATCACCGAGGTCGTGACCGTCGAGCCCACCTATACCTATCTGCCGGGCGATATGTGCTGTTACGACGACACGTTCATTCCCGGTTGGGAAAAGCTCGCCGCCGCCGTGCACGAGTACGGCTGCAAGATCATGCCGCAGCTCTTCCACCCCGCCTACATGGCCTTTAACATTCCGGGCACGCCGCGCCTGATCGCCCCTTCCTTCGTGGGCCCGTCCTACGCCCGCGAGGCACCGCGCCCCATTACAGTTGACGAGATTCACGAGCTCACGCACCAGTTTGGCGACGCTGCTGTGCGTATGCAGAAGGCCGGCGTCGATGGCGTCGAGGTCCATGCGGCACACGCCCACGGCATGCTCGGTGGCTTCTTGACCCCGCTCTACAACAAGCGTACCGACGAGTACGGCGGCTCGCTTGACGCGCGCATGCGCTTCTTGCTCGAGGTCATCGCCGAGATTCGCGAGCGCTGCGGCAAGGACTTCATCATCGACGTTCGTATTTCGGGCGACGAGTACACCGATGGCGGCCTGACCCTCAACGACATGATCTATGTCTCGCGTCGCCTGGAGAAGGCCGGCGTCGATATGATCCACGTGTCGGGCGGCACCACCATCAAGCGCGGTTCCGCGATTCCTGCCGCCGGCACCCAGCAGGCCTCGCACGCCGCCTGTTCGCGCGAGATCAAAAAGCATGTCAACATTCCCGTTGCCACGGTCGGACGCATTAACGAGGCATGGATTGCCGAGGAGCTGATCGAGGACGGTGCCGCCGACATCTGCATGATGGGCCGCGCCAACCTGTGCGATGCCGAGTTCTGCAACAAGGCGGCCGCTGGCAACGCCGACGAGATTCGCCCCTGCATCGGCTGCCTGCGCTGCCTGAACGGCATCATGTTCGGCAAGCGTATTTCCTGCACCGTTAATCCCGATGTCGAGCGTGACGAGGCTGGCTACGAGCCCGCCATCGAGGCCAAGAATGTGCTCGTTGTGGGCGCCGGTCCCGCTGGCATGGAGGCGGCGTTCATTGCCGCCAAGCGCGGCCATAACGTGGTGCTCGTGGACAAGCAGGACGAGCCGGGCGGCGAGATGCGCATCGCAGCCGTTCCGCCGGCAAAGCAGGAGCTCACCCGCGTGATCAAGTATCAGTATCGCCGTCTTGCCGAGGCCGGCGTGAAGTGCATCTTTGGTACCGAGCTTTCTGCCGAGGACATTCAGCGCGACTACGCTGGGTACGAGGTCGTCCTGGCCTATGGTGCCGAGCCCATCGCTCCGGCCTTTATGCAGAACTTTAAGCAGGTCATGACGGCTGACGACCTGCTAGGCGGCAACGCCTTCCCGGGCAAGAAGATCGTCATCGTGGGCGGCGGCACCGTCGGCTGCGAGACGGCTGACTACCTGGCCCCGCTGGTCAACGACCTGTCGCCGGCCAATCGCGACGTTACCGTCATCGAGATGACCAAGACGCTTGCCGCCAACGAGGGCGGCGCCGGCCGCGCGGTGCTCATTACGCGTATGCTCTCCAAGGGTGTCCACGTGCTGACCGAGGCCAAGGTGACCGAGATCACCGAAGACACGATCAGCTACGAGAAGGACGGCGAGGTTCACACCATCACCGGTGCGGATACGCTGGTGCTGGCCATGGGTTACCGTCCCAACACCAAGCTGGCCGACGACCTGGCTGCCGCGGGCATTACCACCCACGTGCTGGGCGACGCCAACAAGTGCGGCAACATCCGCGACGCCATCGGCGACGGCTACAAGATCGCCTGCGCCCTCTAGTCAACCCATTGCACCAGTCGATAGCAAAATGCGGCGGCCGTCCCGTGTTGGGGCGGCCGCCGCTTGCGTTAGATGCGATGGGTCGTGCGATTAGAGGCCCAGGAGCTCCTTGACCTTGGCGATGATGGCCTCGTCGGTGGCGTTGGCGAAGAAGTACTCCTGGAAGTGCTCGCCAGCCAGGGCGCCCTTGACCAGATCCTGGTCGATCTCGCCCAGGACGTCGACGAGCGGACGCATGGTCACAGCGCGGACGCCGTCGAGGATCTTCTTGTTGCGCTGCTCGGGCTCAACACGCTCGGCAGGATAGCCGTTGCCCGAACCAAAGCCAAAGAGCTTCTCGAAGGTGTACTCGAGGTTGAGCTCCTGGCCCCAGCCGTTCTTGAGGGCGAAGGGCATGGCGACGGCGTTACCATCGTTGACCTGGGCAAAGGTGTAGGCATCCAGCGGGTCGGCGACATGGCCGCAGAGCACGCCGGGGAAGGAGTTGCAGGCGAGCATGGCGCCCTCGCCGGTGCCGCAGCCGGTCACGACATAGTCGGCAGCGCCGGAGTTGAGCAGCACGGCGGCAAGGATGCCGTTCTGTACGTAGGTGAGCGGCTTGGAGTCGGCATCGGCATACATACCGTAGTTAAAGACGGTGTGGCCCATGGGCTCGACAACCTTCTTAAGGGCAGCCTCGATCATGGGGTTCTTGGAGTTCTGGGAGTTCTCGTTGATGAGAGCGATCTTCATTGCGAAATACCTTTCCTATTTCTAACTTGCGGTGAAATACGGACTGTTTTGCCTGATAGAAGCCAAAATCAATCCCTATTTCACCGCAACTACTAAATGAACGATTGGGCGAGACCCAATGTGGGCAGTTGCGGCGACGCTTATTGAGGTTGCTTTCCAATGTATGCGAGAATTCCGCCGTCGACGTAGAGGATGTGGCCGTTGACGAAGTTCGAAGCGTCGGAAGCCAGGAACACGGCAGGGCCCTTCAGATCCTCGGGCGTGCCCCAACGGGCGGCCGGGGTCTTGGCGATGATGAACTGGTCAAACGGGTGACGGCTGCCGTCGGGCTGCGTCTCGCGCAGCGGCGCGGTCTGCGGCGTGGCGATATAGCCAGGCCCAATGCCGTTGCACTGGATGTTGGCCTCGCCAAACTCGGAGCAGATGTTCTTGGTGAGCATCTTCAGGCCACCCTTAGCGGCGGCGTAGCCGGCGATGGTCTCGCGGCCAAGCTCGCTCATCATCGAGCAGATGTTGATGATCTTGCCGTGACCCTTGGCGATCATGCCGGGCAGGCAGGCCTTGGAGACGATGAACGGGGCGTTAAGGTCGATGTCGACGACGCGACGGAAGTCCTCGGCACTCATGTCGAGCATGGGGGTGCGCTGGATAACACCGGCGTTGTTGACCAGAATGTCGGGCGTGGTGCCAAAATCGGCCTCGATCTTGGCGATGAGCTCGGCGACGACGGCCTCGTCGGTGACGTCGGCCACGTAGCCGTGAGCCTCAAAGCCCAGCTCGCGGTAGTGCTTCTCGGCCTCGGTGACCTTGTCGGCGTGACGCGCGTTAAAGGCGATCTTGGCGCCGGCCTCGCCGAGCGCCTCGGCAATGGCCATGCCAATGCCATAGGTGGCGCCGGTCACGAGCGCGACCTTGCCATCCAGGCGGAAGCTGTCCATAAGATCAGACATAGCGATCCTTTCAAAAGAAACGTTCATCTATTATAAGTCTTGCTTCTAATACAAGCTCAGTATAGGAGAACTAAAGGAATTAACGCCCCTATTCTCCTAAAAATAGGTGAACGTTCACTTTTAAAAGGTGAATGGTTGAAATTGGTTGTTGCGATGCCCTCTACTCACTTTTCGCCTGTGCGCCTTCCGCGATCATGTTGCGGTTGTAGACCAGGTGCAGATACATCGCATCGTGTGCGGCGGTGGGGTTGCGCGCCTCGATGGCGTCGGCCACGCCGCGGTGTGTGCGGATGGTCTCCTCGACGAGCTTTTTGCCCGTAACGTCGATAAAGAGGGGAACGGATGCCTTGAGCACGCCCATCAGGCGGGGAACGACGAGGTTGCCGCAGCTCTCGGCAATGGCGTTGTGGAATGCGGTGTCGGCGGCGGAGTAGTCCTTGCCGGCCTCTGCCAGGCGCTGGGACTCGTCGCAGAGCTCGCGGATGCACATAATCTGATCTTCGGTCGCGTGCTCGGCGGCCATGCTCGCCATCTGCGGCTCAATCATAAAGCGCACCTCGAGCAGGTCGCGCGCCAGGCGCTGCTTATCGCCGATAAAGGTAAAGCCCAGCGGGTCGTCGGCAACGCCGGGGTTCGATGCCACATATGTGCCCGAACCCTGCTTGATGCGCACGATATTGCGCGACTGCAGGAGCTTCATGGCCTCGCGTACGGTGCTTCTGCCGGCGCCCAGGCGCTCAACGAGCACGGCCTCCTTGGGCAGGCGGTCGCCCTGCTCAAGGTGCTCATCAAGAATCAATTGAATGATTTTCTCGGAAATCTGCTCGGGGAGTCCCGATTCGGCGCGGGCCATAGCTCTACCTCTCATTACAAAATTCATCTGAGCTATTTTAGCGCACCAAGGGCATGGTATTGGCCGTTGAACCCGAATCGGGCGGCCCAGATATACCGTTCGCAGTGCAAATACGACCGTTCGCCAAATACATCAGATGTATTTCGAACAAATTTCAAAATGAAACATCAGACCTTTTAGAAACACGCTATAGTTTTAATCGAATTCAAAAGGTCTGATGAATTGGAGGAAAGATGTCAGACCCAACGTTTATGGCAGACCCCACCAGGCTCGTCATCGCCGCCATCGTGGGCATCGCGCTGCTGCTTGCGCTCATCATCAGGTTCAAGCTGCACCCCGTGCTGTCGATGATGGTTTCGGCGCTCGCGATCGGCATCGGTGCCGGCATGCCGCTCGACCTGGTGGCCGATACCGTCACCAAGGGCGTGGGCACCACGCTGCAAAACATCGCACTGCTCATTGGCCTGGGCTCGATGTTCGGCCAGATTCTGGAGGAGAGCGGCGGCGCCAAGAAGATCGCCCAGACCTTCATTGACACCTTTGGTCAGGGTCACTCCAGCTGGGCGCTGGGCATCACCGGCCTGGTCATCGGCACCACGGTGTTCTTCGAGGCCGGCGTGGTCGTTTTGATCCCGCTCGCGTTTAGCGTGGCATCGCAGACCAAGAAGTCGACCCTCTACTATGGCATCGCCCTGCTCGCGGGACTGGCAGCCGGTTATGCCTTCGTGCCGCCTTCGGCCGGTTCGGTCCTCGTTGCCGGTACGCTCGGCGTCGACCTGGGAACCATGATTCTCGTCGGCATCCCCACCGCCTTTATCGCCATGGCTGTCGCCGGTGTCGTCTGGGGCCGCAACGTGGGCGGCCGTATCTTCACGGACGTTCCCGAGCACTTCACCTCCGCCGAGGGCGCGAGCGACGATAAGGAGCTTCCCTCCTTTGGCATGGTCCTCGCTATCGTGCTCACCCCGCTGTGCCTAATCCTGCTGGGCACGCTGTCTTCGTACATTCCCATGCCCGCCGAGGTCGCCTCGATTCTCGCTTTCCTGGGCAAGCCGTTCGTCGCACTCACCATCGCCACGCTTGTCGCCATGTACCTGCTGGGCGCTCGCCGCGGCTACACCGGCGCCGAGCTCAAGGCCCTGCTCGACCGTTCGCTCAAGCCCGTCGGCATGATCTTGCTGGTCATCGCCTGCGGCGGCGTCATCCGCTGGATGCTGCAGGACTGCGGTCTGGGCCAGGTTATCGGCCCCGTGCTCGAGAGCTGCCCGCTGCCCCTCGTGGTCGTCGGCTTCCTCATCGCCGCGCTCGTCCGCGCCTCGGTCGGCAGCTCCATCGTGTCCATGACCATGGCTTCGGGCATTATGGCCGCTATGCCTGCGGTCGCCGGCGCCTCGGTGCTCATGCGCGCCGCCATCTGCCTTGCCATCTGCGGTGGCGCCACGGCGCTCTCGCACGTCAACGATGCCGGCTTCTGGATGTGCTCTTCGTTCCTCGAGATCGACGAGAAGACCACCCTCAAGTCCTGGACCATCATGGAGACGATCATCGGTCTTTCGGGCCTCGCCTGCGCCCTGGTGATCTCGTTCTTCGCATAATCGCAAGCCGGCGCTTCACATCAGCACGTCACATCAATCGATACCAAACCAAGTAAGCCTTAAGCCAAAGGAGTACACCATGGACGAGAAGGCCAAAGAGCAGATTCAGCAGGAGGCCGCCGAGCTGGTTGCCAAGCTGCAGCCACGTTCCGGCAAGTTCCGCACCATCAGCCCCGAGATGGACCCGCTGCGTCTGGGCTCTGGCTGGAGCATCGAGGACCTGGACAAGCCGCAGGTCATCATCGAGTCGACGTTCGGCGACTCGCACCCGGGTTCCGCCGGTCTGTTTGAGCTGGTCGAGGAGGTACGCGCCGGCGTTGCCGAGGCTGGTGGCCACGGCGCCCGTTACTTCTGCACCGACATCTGCGACGGCGAGGCCCAGGGCCACGACGGCATCAACTACTCGCTGCCCAGCCGCGACATGATCGCCAACATGATCGAGATTCACGCCAAGGCCACCCCGTTCGACGCCGGCGTCTTTGTCGCCAGCTGTGATAAGGGCCTGCCCGCGAACCTCATGGCTATGGGCCGCATCAACATCCCCTCTATCGTCGTCACCGGCGGCGTCATGGATGCCGGCCCCGACCTGCTGACCCTGGAGCAGCTCGGTGCTATTTCGGCCCGCTACGAGCGCGGCGAGATTTCCCGCGAGGAGCTCGAGTTCGCTAAGCACAACGCCTGCCCCAGCTGCGGTGCTTGCTCCTTCATGGGCACCGCCTCGACCATGCAGGTTACCGCCGAGGCTCTGGGCCTTATGCTCCCCGGCACGGCTCTGCTGCCCGCGACCAGCTTTGACCTGCGCGAGTTCGCTCGCGAGGCTGGCCGTCAGTCCGTGTGGCTCTCCGAGCACAACCTGTGCCCGCGCGACATCGTGACCAAGGAGTCCTTCGAGAACCTCATCATGATCCACGGCGCCATCTCCGGCTCCACCAACTCGCTGCTGCATATCCCCGCGATCGCTCGCGAGTTTGGCATCGAGATGTCTGCTGACGACTTCGATCGTCTGCACCGTGGCGCCCACTACCTGCTCAACGTCCGTCCTGCAGGCGAGTGGCCGGCGCAGTTCTTCTACTATGCGGGCGGCGTGCCGCGCATCATGGAGGAGATCAAGTCGATGCTCCACCTCGACGTTATGACCGTCACCGGCAAGACCCTCGGCGAGAACCTCGAGGACCTCAAGAACAACGGCTACTACGAGAAGTGCGGTCGCTACCTGGAGAAGTGGAACCTCAAGCGCGAGGACATCATCCGTCCGTTTGAGCAGGCCTTTGGCACCGACGGCTCCATCGCCATTCTTCACGGCAACCTTGCCCCCGAGGGCGCTGTCGTTAAGCACACCGTCGTTCCGCGTGAGATGTTCCAGGCTACGCTCAAGGCCCGCCCGTTCGACTGCGAGGAGGACGCTATCCACGCCGTCCTGACGCACGAGGTCAAGCCCGGCGATGCCGTCATCATTCGCTACGAGGGCCCCAAGGGTTCCGGCATGCCCGAGATGTTCTACACCACCGAGGCTATCGCCAGCGACCCCGAGCTTGGCGCTTCCATTGCCCTGATCACCGACGGCCGCTTCTCCGGCGCCTCCAAGGGCCCGGCTATCGGTCACGTTTCGCCCGAGGCTGCCGTGGGTGGTCCGATTGCCCTGATCGAGGAGGGCGACCTCATCCAGATCAACATCCCCGAGCGCTCGCTGTCCATCGTGGGCATCGCCGGCAAGGAGATGGAGCCGGCCGAGGTCGACGTCGTCCTGGCCGAGCGTCGCGCCGCTTGGAAGCCCAAGGCTAACCGCTATACCTCCGGCACGCTCAAGTTCTTTACCGAGCATGCAGTTTCCGCCATCCAGGGTGGCTACATGGAGTAGCGCCCGTACGCATCGAATTCCTCCTCTCATAGATGCGTGGCACAAAGAGCCCCGAGTTCTTACGAGCTCGGGGCTCTTTTCGTCTGGATTGTGGACGTATTGCCGGACGAAAACCGTTTGCGTCTGGCATGCAGCCGTACGAAAGCGAAATATGCGTCTCATTTCCGTACGCAA
Organism: uncultured Collinsella sp.; assembly: GCA_934643145.1. Taxonomy (GTDB): domain Bacteria; phylum Actinomycetota; class Coriobacteriia; order Coriobacteriales; family Coriobacteriaceae; genus Collinsella. Next base: position 75,943 of record CAKUBM010000007.1, read on the forward strand.
ATCGGACGAAAACCATTTGCGTCTGGAATAAAACCGTACGCAAATGGTTTTCGTCTTGCGGAGCGTTGACCGCCTCTACAGCTCAGCCTCCAGCTCGACTTTGTGATCGTTGAGATAATCGCGCATGTAGGGGATGGCGAACGATACCTTGCCGTACGAAGGTGCCTCGATAATCGACTCTCTTAGCAGTCGGCTACGGACGGAGCTCACCTGCTGAGGCGTCTTGTTTAAGTCATCGGCAACCATGCTGGTCGAACATGTCTGTCCCAGCGAAGCCATGCTCAAAAGATAGGCAATGCATGTGGGTGGAATACGCTGCAGGGCGGGTTCGATCACCATAGCGCAGAAGCGCTCGCGCGCTGTGGCGATGCCGCGCCTGGCTTCTTCTTCTCCGATAACAGCAACATGGGAGCGTCTTGCCAACTGCCATGCGTAGTATCCAACAAGCTGGATCATAAAAGGATAGCCTTGCGTTGCCTCGGCAAGTTGGCCGGCAATACCTGGTTGCAGCTTCATGCCAGATGCTTCAATGGTTTCCTCGAGGGAGTATGTAACCTCGGTTACAGCTACGGCTTTGAGGTCAAAGGGAAGGGCGCGGCGTAAGAATGTGAGCGTCTTACCGTTGATGACGCTTTCGATCATCGAAGGCAGCCCTGCAAAAACGAAGGCGATATCAAAGTCTTCGCCGATAACCTGCTGAATCGCAATGGAGAGTGTTCGAACCTCTTCGAGCTCGGCATCTTGGACTTCATCGAGGGTGATGAGCAGGCCGTTTCCGTTTTTGGCGATCGCTTGTCCCATGGCGTCGCGCAGGGAAGGGCCGATTCGCTCAATGTCTATGCTGCCGAGAGATATGCCAGCGACGGCGGGTTCGAATCTGGCGTGTTTGGCTTGTACTTTTGGCTGCAGTTGTTCAAGAATGCGCTGGCAGAGCCCTTCGGTCGCGACTTCCTTTATAACGGTCCAGCCACGATCCTGGGCAAGGCGTGCGCACTCGTCGAGGAGGACCGTTTTGCCGGTTCCGCGGACGCCGGCGATACGCATAAGACGCCCCGGGGCACCGGGTCCGTTGATCAGTCCTTCGTTGAACTCTTCGAGAACGTCCTCGCGGCCGATAATCATAGGAGGCGTTTTGCCTGCTGTGGGTTTAAATGGGTTTGTCTGCATGCGCGCCACCTCTGCTCAAGTTATAGCAACATATAGCAAAGTATAGCAACATATAGCAAGATATAGCGAGATATAGCAAGATATAGCAACATATAGCGCTGCTTGCGGGGTGCTTGCACCCGCGCTACTCCTCGCTACTCACCAAACGCCATGTGGATAAAGCGCTTTGCGAACAGCTTGTTGGCTACGTTGATGACGTGACCCAGGAACAGTGCCGAGATGGCGGTGGTTACGCCAAAGCCGCCCAGGTTGTGCATGAGCGCGAGCGACAGGGCGAGGGACACCGCGACATGCGAGCAGTCAAATACGACCTTAATGTCGCCAAAGCGGCGCTTGAACTTTTCGGCAATTACCTGCACCAGGCCATCCGGCGCATTGGGTACGACGCCCATGTTGACGACCAGGCTTACGCCAAACGCGGTGACGGCAAGCGAAAGCAGCATGGTCGCGACCTGCGCGGGAAGTGTAGCGGGATGCAACGGATTGACCGCCATAAAGAAGTCAGTGAAGCCGCCGATAAGCGTCGAGAAAAAGAGCTCGAGCAGAATGCGCGGCTGAAACTCTCGGCGGAGAATGGCCAATTGCGCTGCGATGTAAGCGACGTATGTGGCAGTAATCCAAAATCCAAGCGTCTTGCCGGTGAGCATGGACAGGGTCGTGGCAAAGCAGGTGAGTGCGGCCACGCCAAGCCCCGAGGCCGTCTGTAGGCTCATGCCGAGGGCCAAAATAGCAACGCCGACCAGGTACATGAACATCCTGATCGCCGTGTGGCACCAATCGATGTTCTCGCCATTCATTACGATGAGCGGTCGCATGTTGCTGCCGTCCTTTCGGTTGTAAGGAATTGGGCTGACCTGGGCCGGCGTGAAGAGGGTTATCGGAGGCGCTGCTTTTAGCAAGCAGAAGAGCCGGCCCCTGGTCAGTCTTGTAGGAATGCCTTGCGTTGCCGGAATGGGACTGAAGGGCTCGGCAAGGCGGGAGGAAAGCAAAGAAGCTGCGTGCGCATCAAGATGCCAAGATGGTAGGGTGCGTCTTAGCATCTTGTTGCACACGCTTAACGAAATCGGTTTCGTTGCTGCCTAGTATACTCATCCGCGAACATTTGCAAATATAATTTCAAAAGAAAAGGTGAACGTTCACCTAATTGCAACAACTCATTAGATGTAAGATAGCGAAAGTTGATACGAAACCGATTTCGTGTCATCTACGCATGCGTTGTATCTGTCCGTCCTAGGGTGGTGCAAACGGGGGGATTGCACCTGCTGTAAATAACGACACTCTTTTTTGTCCAGATCGAAAGGATCATCATGGAACAGCACACCGATTGCTCGTACTGCATGTGCGGGACCGACAACACGCTCGTCGATGCCTTTGGCATCCCCATGCTCGACCTGCCCGCCAGCAAGCTCATCTTGTTTAAAGAGCAGAGCCATAAAGGCCGCGTAATCGTTGCCTCCAAGCAGCATGTCGATGACATCTCTTGCATGTCCGAGGAGGACGCGGCTGCCTTTATGGCCGACGTCCGTCACGTTGCCGCCGCGCTCCACAAGGCATTCAACCCCGATAAGATCAACTTTGGTGCCTACGGCGACACCATGCATCACCTGCATGTCCACATCGTTCCTAAGTACAAGGACGACTCGTTTGAGTTCGGCGACGTGTTTGCCATGAACCCCGGCCGCGTCACACTCGAGCCGGCCCAGTACGACGAAATCGCCCAGGCAATCATCGCCAACTTGTAAGGGCGCTTGGGGCATCCCTCTGTATTGCAAAATGCAAAATTGCATAACCCGTTAGAGGAGCTAATTTATGGACGCAGGAGTTGTTTCACTCCTATGGGTGCTGGTGGGTGTAGTCCTACTGGTTGCCATGATCGTTAAGTTTAAGATCAACAGCATCATTGCACTTATTCTTTCCGCTATCTTTATCGGCCTTGCCGACGGCATTTCTGTGGGCGATCTCGTTACCACCATGGAAGACGGACTGGGCGGAACGCTCAAGTCACTCGCACTCATCATCATTTTTGGCGCTGCCATCGGAAAGCTGATGACCGACTCGGGTGCCTCACAGCAGATTGCCGATACCATCGTCGATAAGCTCGGCATTAAGCTGCTGCCCGTCGCACTTCTTATCATCGGCGTTATTTTTGGTATGAGTATGTTCTACGAGGTGGCATTTCTTATCGTTACGCCGCTCGTTATTAGCATCGCTAAAGAGGCCGATATTCCCTATATGCGCCTGATCATCCCGGCGGTTTCTGGCACCACGATGGGTCACTCCCTTTTTCCGCCGCAGCCTGGTCCTATGGCACTGGTGAGTGCTTTTGGTGCCGAGGTTCCGCCTGTCTACATCTTTGGCCTGATCGTTACCATCCCGACGCTCATCTGCTCCGGTCTTTTGCTGTGCCACGTTATCCCCGGACTTGATGACATGCCGCTCGGCAACGTTATGAAGCCGGCTGAGCGCAAGCCCGCCGAGGAGCTGCCGCCGTTTTGGCTTTCCATTCTGGTGCCGCTGTTCCCAGCTATCATCATGATCGGCGCTTCGATTGTTAAGAACACGGTGGGCGAGGGCTGCTTTGCTTACGACCTTGCCAGCTGCATTGGCAGTGCCGATATCACCATGCTGATCACGATGATTCTCGCCATGGTGGCCTATGGCTACACGCGTGATATGGACGGCGGCGAGATCTCGAGCTCTATGTCCGACGCCATTAAGGGCGTTGCGAACGTGCTGCTCGTTATTGGCGCCGGCGGCATCATGAAGCAGGTCATCATTACCTCTGGCGTTGGCGCGACCCTCGCCGACATGGTGAGCCTGATGCCGGTGTCTCCGCTGATTCTTGCCTGGGTGATTACGGTCGTCCTTCGCCTGCTCACCGGCCAGGGTACCGTTTCGGCCATTACTGCCGCCGGCGTTGTGGCACCGATGGTTGCGCAGTTTGGTATTAACCCGGTGCTGGCAGTGCTCGTCTGCGCCTGCGCATCCAACACCATCACGCCTATGTACGATGGCGGCTACCTGCTGTTCCAGCAGTCGTTCGGTCTGTCGATGAAGGACACGTACAAGACGTGGGGCTTGCTTGAGCTCGTCAACTCTGTTGTCGGCCTGATTATGGTTCTAATCCTGAGCCTGTTCATCTAGGCTTAAGCGGATTGCTTTTGTAAAACGCGCTAGCAGCAAGGTCCTCGGACGGTTCGAAGGCAACCGCCTGAGGGCCTTTTATTATCACTTCAACTTTGGCAATCATTTCCCGACTATCTAACATCTCCCTCCGCAGTTGCGGTGAAATAGGGACTGTTTTGCGGCCCAGGCGGTGCAAACAGTCCCTATTTCACCGCAACTGCGGAGGTGGGGGATGCGATAGTATTACGTGGTGGTATTCGACTAACCGAGGGTTTATCCGAGGGCTTTATGGAACAGCACCAGCATTATCAGAGTCTGCAAGACCAGGCATACAACGCATTGCGCTCCAAGATCATTTATGCCGAGCTCAAGCCCGGTACGCGCCTTTCGGCGATTGGTCTGGAAAAGGAGACGGGGATCGGGCGCACACCCATTCGCGAGTCCTTTGTGCGCCTGCGCGAGCAGGAGCTGGTGGAAACGCGCCCCAAGAGCGGTACCTATGTTTCAAAGATCAGCATGGAGCGTGCCGAGAACGCCTGCTTTTTGCGCGAAAAGCTCGAGAGAAGCGTGCTGATCAAATGCTGTTCGGCTGCCACACCCGAGCAAAAGCAGCGGCTTGAGCAGATCCTTGCCGAGTCCGAGTCGCTCGACCATAGCGAGACGCGTCGCTTCTTTGACCTGGACAACCTGTTCCACGAGACGTGCTTTGAGATTGCCGGTCGCCACATGCTGTGGGATTGGATGAAGAGCATCAACACGCATTTTGAGCGCTACAACTGGCTGCGTGCGGTGTCGCAGGATCTGGATTGGGAGCCGATTCGTCGGCAACACCGCCGAATCCTCGAGGCCATTAAGGAAGGCGACACCGATGCGGCGAGCTATCTGGCGCAGACGCATCTGCATCTGATGCCCGAAGAGCAGGGCCCAGTTATCGCCCTGCATCCCGATTACTTCGAGCTGCCCAAAGATTCGTCCATCTAATCTATCCCCTCATAAGTTGCGGTGAAATAGGGATTGTTTTGCGGCCCAGGTGGCGCAAACAGTCCCTATTTCACCGCAACTGCGTTGAGGCGTGGCCGGGGCACAAAGATGCGGTGCCGTTTGGAGGAACAGACCGGAAGCAAGGGGTCGATTCCTCCAGACGGCACCGCATTTGTTTTGGCGCTCTGGGCTATGTTGAAGAGTTTAATTGGTCAAGAAAAAGCGGCTCGGGGGCGTGTCGCTTCCGTCACGTTCTATCAGCATACAAGACGGTTTCGGTTCTTGTCCGTGACGGAAACGGCACGCTTCCGAGCCGCTTCAAAAATGGGGGCGCAGTCTGGGCGCCCCCCACGATAGAGAACTGGGTTAGGCGCGGACCTTCTTGACGACGTCCATGGCCTCGCGGGCAATCTGCTCGACCTTGGAGAAGTCGCCGTCGGCGAACAGGGCCGGCTTGACCATCCAGGTGCCACCACAGGCGATGATGGCGGAGGAGCTCAGGTACTCCTCGACGTTGGCAGTGCTCACGCCGCCGGTGGGCATAAAGCGATGGCCGACAAACGGAGCAGCGAGGGCCTTGATGGTGTTCAGGCCGCCGTACTGAGCCGCGGGGAAGAACTTGGTGACCTTGAGACCCAGGTTGACGGCAGCGGTGACCTCGGAGGGGGTCACGGTGCCGGGCAGCACGGGCAGGTCGATGTCGATGCAGTGCTTGACGACGTCCTCGTTGTAGCCCGGGGAGACGATGAACTTGGCGCCGGCGGCACGGGCCTGCTCAACCTGCTCGACGGTCAGGACGGTGCCGGCGCCCACGCACATCTCGGGTTCGGCCTCGGCCATGGCGGCGATGCACTCGGCGGCGCAGGCGGTGCGGAAGGTGACCTCGGCGGACTTCATGCCGGCCGCCATAAGGGCGTGAGCGAGCGGAGCGGCGTCCTCGACCTTGTCGAGCACGACGACCGGCACGATGCCCAGGGACTCAAGCGTGGTGTAGAACTGATCGAACATGATGTTCCTTTCGATGTGCGGCGCGCGAGTGCGCGTAATTGCTAAAAGGGCTGGTCATGAGCCGGTTTTGGACTGGTTATCGGAGGCACTGCTTGGGGTCACAAGCAATTCCAAAACCGGCTGCGCGACCAGTCGTGTAGGAAATGCCAGGCAAAACCGGAATGGGACTGGTGGTTTTGCCCGACCGGAGGAATCGGGGAGCGGGCTGCAGAGGTATGGGTATGGGAAACTGCAGCCCGCGGAATGGGGAACGAATTAACGGGCGACGCGGGTGCCACCGTCGGCGGCGTTGGCCACGGCGGCGATCTCGTCGACGGTCACCAGGTTGGAATCGCCCTTGATGGTGAGCTTGAGAATCGAGGCCGCGATGGCGTAGTTGACGGCGTCCTGCGGGTCGAAGTCGTTGATGAGGGCGTGGACGAGGCCGGCGTTGAAAGCGTCGCCGGCGGCAACGCCCTCGAGCACGTGCACGTCGTGAGCAGGAGAGAACCAGTGCTCACCGCTCTCGGCGTCATAGAGCATGCCCATCCAGATGGAGCGTTCGACGCAGGAGATATTGCGGACGACCGAGGCGACCTTCTTGCAGCCGTACTCGGCGCAGATCTGACGGGCCATCTCGACGTAGGTGTCGCGCTCCTCGATGCCGTGGGCAAGGGAGCCGGAGACGCAGGTCATGCCGAGGCCGGCGGGTGCGTCCTCGTCGTTGGCGATGCAGATGTCGACGAGCGGCAGGAGCTCCTTCATGGTTGCCTGCGACTTCTCGGGCGACCACATCTTGCCGCGGTAGTTAACGTCGCACACAGTGGTGATGCCCTTGGCGCGGCAAGCGGTAAGGGCATCCTTGCAGGCGGCGGCCATCTCGTCGGAGACGGCGGGGGTCACGCCAGAGAAGTAGAAGACGTCGATGCCCTCGAGGATCTCGTCCCAGTTAAAGACGTCGCGCTTGGCCATGTTGATGGCCGAGTACTTGCGGTCGTAGACGCAGCCGTTGCCGCGCTGCGAAGCGCCGACCTCAAACACATAGGAACCAAGGCGGTCGCCCTGACGCACGACGCGTGTGGTGTCGACGTCGTAGACCTTCAGCGAGCGCAGGGCGCACTCGCCCAGGCGGTTGGCCGGGACGACAGAAACGTAGGCGGCCTTGTCGCCCTGGTAGGCCAGGGAAAGCGCGGTGTTGGCCTCGGCGCCGCCGTAGCGGACGTCGAACTCGGTGGCCTGCTCAATACGCAGGTGATCTTTGGGCGAGAGCCTCATCATGATCTCGCCGAAGGTAAGAACCGTTTTACCCATGGTCGCGTAGCTCCTTCTTGTCTGTGCGTACACCTTTGATATGGCGTTGGCACGGAGGTGCCAAGACGGTAGGGTGCATCTTTGCACCTCCGTGCCAACGCTTACCGAAATCGGTTTACGAAATCGGTTTCGTTTCGAGTTGTAGTATACTCACCTACAACGTTTTGCAAGCGAGATTTTTAAAAAAATGCCTAAAATGGCTAAGATTGCCGATAAATGGGAAACGGGGTGCGCCATGGCGCAGATGAGAATCAAAGACATTGCCGCCGAGGCGGGCGTGAGCCCGGCCACCGTTTCGCGCTACCTCAACAACCGTCCCGGTCAGATGACCGAGGAGACCCGCGCCCGCATTGCCGAGGTCATCGAGCGCACGGGCTATCGTCCCCGCGCCGCCGCGCGCAACCTGCGCAGTTCGCGTACCAACCTCATCGGCGTGATCCTGGCCGACATCGCCAACCCGTTCTCGAGCGCCATGCTCGAGGGGCTTTCCGCCAGTGCCGCCGCGCGCGGCTGCTCGCTTATGACCGCCATTAGCGGCAACGACCCTGCCAAGGAGGCCGAGTCGCTCACCAGGCTCATCGACGCGGGTGTGGACGGCTTGGTCGTCAACACCTGCGGCGGCAACGATGGGGCGATCGCCGCGGCTGCGGGACGCCTGCCGGTCGTGCTGCTCGACCGCGACATCGAGGACGGCGGCATCGATCTGGTGACGTCTAACAACCGCGAGCTCGTCGCCGGCCTGGTCGACGCCCTGGCTGCCGCGGGTAGCGAGCGCCTGTGCCTGCTCACCGAGGCAAGCGACGACAGCCCCGTCCGTCGCGAGCGCGCCGAGGCCTTTACCGACGAGCTCTCGCACCGCGGTCTTGCCGGCGAGGTTGTCACCCTGGCCGACGGTGGCGCCGAGGGCATCAGTCGCCTGGACGAGACCATCCGCGATTACGCAGGTAAAAAGCTCGGCCTTATCGCCGTCAACGGCTTGGTCTTCTTGCGCCTGACCGAGGCGCTGGCCCAGCTTGGCCCCTCGCTGCCGGCGGGTCTTAAGATCGCGACGTTCGACGACTACCCTTGGAACCACGTGCTCTTTGGTGGCGTGACCACGGCCGCGCAGGACACCCTGGCGATTGCCGAGCGCGTTGTCGAGCGCCTATCCGAGCGCATCGACATCGTCACCACCACGGTAGGCGAGGCCGCAAGGCTTGCGCCCAAGCACATCGAGATCCCCGGCCACATCGAGTCCCGAGCCTCCACTTCGCGCTAGCCTGTGTGATACTATATAGACAATGTCATACAGGAGGTATCCATGGCTGCGTCTGTACTGAGTGTACGAGTGGACTCGTCAATTAAAGATTCATTTGCCGAGCTATGCGAAGAACTCGGCATGACTTCGTCTGTTGCGGTCAATATGTTTATGAGGCAGATGCTGCGCGAGCGCTCGCTGCCGTTTGTTCCTTCACTTGGTAAAAACTCTGCAAGCGAAAACGTTGCCGCAGACATTTTGGATATTGCTCAGATTGAGTCCGCCGTCCGCGAGGCGGCCAGCCCGATTCCCGCCATCAAAACCGTGGTCCTTTTTGGCTCGTATGCCCGTGGTGAGGCGCGTGTCGATAGTGATATCGATTTGCGTCTCGAAGTCGATCGCGAGCATGGCTTTGGTCTTTTCGCGTTGTCGGCGTTTGGCGAAGCGGTGCGTAAGGAGACCGGGAAGCAGGTTGACCTCGTCTCGAGCGACCATCTTGATGACGATCTTGCCGCGGTAATCGAGCGCGAAGGAGTGATCGTTTATGATCGCGCGTAAGTCAGACAGCCTTCGCGCGCAAGAGGTCTTGGAGGCCATCTTCGAAACGAACGAGCGCATCAAGGCTTTTGATATCACCGAGGACCAGTTTCTGCATGCGAATGATGTGCGGACAAGGGCGTTGGCGGACTCCCTTTTGATGTGTGCGCTTAGGGTGACGGAAGAAGCGGGCAAACTGTCGGAGCGCTCGCAGCGTCTTCATCCCGAAATTGAGTGGCGTGGAATTATCGGCATGAGAAATTATCTAGCGCATGATTACGGCAATGTCGACCGCTCAGTTGTTTGGGATGCAGTGACGATGGAGTTCCCCGCACTGGAACGAGCCTGTAGGCAAATTGTCTCCGAATCCGAGCATTAGTTACTTGCCATAGTCACCCGCCCTCGCACGTTTTTTGAGCGCCTGACACGCTTTAACCCTGCGGAAACATTTTTCTGCGATAGTATCTGCGATATAGACCAGTCGAAACCCGCCCGAAAGAAAGGGGAGCGACATGAACCAGCAGAACATCGATTACGTACTCCGCTCCGTAGAGCAGCGTGACATCCGCTTTGTGCGTCTGTGGTTTGTCGACATTCTCGGCCGCCTCAAGAACTTTGCCATTAGCCCCGAGGACCTCGAGGTCGCTTTTGAGGAGGGTATTGGCTTTGACGGCTCCGCCATCGAGGGTTTTGCCACGCCCGAGGAAGCCGACATGCTGGCGTTCCCCGATGCCTCGACCTTCCAGATCCTGCCGTGGCGCCCGAGCCACAACGGCGTCGCCCGCGTGTTCTGCGACGTGTGCACCCCCGACCGCAAGCCTTTCGCCGGCGACCCGCGCGATGCCCTGCGCCGCATGTTCCACAAGGCCGAGAAGGCCGGCTACCTGCTCAACGTGGGCGCCGAGCTGGAGTATTACTACTTCCCCGACGAGCATACGCCCGAGCCGCTCGACAACGTGGGCTACTTCGACCTTTCGGTGAGCGACGCCGCCCGCGATCTTCGCCGCAACACGGTCCTCACGCTCGAGAAGATGTCCGTGCCCGTGGAGTACACCTTCCACGCCGCCGGCCGCTCGCAGCACGGCATGAGCCTGCGTCACGCCGAGGCCCTGAGCATGTCCGACGCCATCACCACGGCCAAGCTCATCATTAAGCAGCAGGCCTACGAGAGCGGTTGCCACGCTTCCTTTATGCCCAAGCCGCTGGCGGGTGAGGACGGCAGCGCCATGTTCCTGTGCCAGTCGCTGTTCGACCACGATGGCAACAACGTTTTTTGGGGCGAGGACGACGAGAGGTACCATCTCTCCGACGTCGCCAAGCACTACATGGCCGGCATCCTGGCGCATGCGCGCGAGATCAGCGCCATCACCAACCCCACAGTCAACTCGTACAAGCGCATCACCACCGGTGGCGACTCCGTGCCGCAGTACGCCACGTGGGGCCTGCGCAACCGTGCGAGCATGGTCCGCATCCCGGTCTACAAGCCCGGCAAGCAGCTGTCCACGCGCATCGAGCTGCGCAGTCCCGATCCCATGGCCAACCCCTACCTGGTCAACACCGTTACGCTGGCTGCTGGTCTCGATGGCATCGAGCGTAAGCTGGAGCTTCCGCCCGAGGCCACGGCCGAGACGCTCAAGCTTACCGACCGTCAGATGCTGGAGGCCGGCTACGCGCCGCTGCCGCGCTCGCTCAAAGAGGCGCTCGATGTGTTTGAGGACTCGCAGTTTATGAAGGATGCCCTCGGCGAGCACATCCACAGCTTCTTCCTTAAAAAGAAGCGCGACGAGTGGCATAAGTTCGAGTCCACGATTACCGAGTGGGAAATCAAGCACTACCTGGCGAACTCCTAATCGCGCTGGCTTGTTCCAGTACGATTGAGCTCATTTCTTTGGAGGCCGATATGTCCGAAAAGAGTGCCCTGTTCATGGCGCGCACGACGCGCTTCCACGAGTTTGCCCGCAGCCTGACGACCACCCTGGGTGTCGAGGTGAGCCTTGCCACCCCCGATTCGCCGACCGCAGCGCACGACTTTGATCTGCTGATCCTCGATTCCGACGGTATCCGCAGCGACCGCATCGATCAGATCGCCAAATGGCTCGACGATCGCGGTGGCGTTCCCATGTTAGTGATCGTCGACGACGAGGCACTCGGCACCCTGCGCCTGCCGAACCACGCGCATGCCGACTTCGTATGCCCCACGGCGACGCCCAACGAGCTCAAGGCTCGTGCGCAGCGCCTCATGGGCGAGGAGGAGACCGTCACCGCCGATGACGTGCTCAACATCGACAACCTCGAGATTAACCTGGCTACCTACCAGGTGACGCTCGACGATGAGCCCATCGACCTGACGCTGATGGAGTACTCGCTGCTGAGCTTTTTGGCGACGCATCCCAACCGCGCTTACAGCCGCGAGGTGCTGCTGCACCGCGTGTGGGGCTTTGAGTACTGCGGCGGCACGCGCACCGTCGACGTGCACATCCGACGCATCCGCTCCAAGGTGGGCCCGCAGATCGCGGCACACATCACCACCGTCCGCGGCGTGGGCTATCTGTTTAAGGACTAGCTTTCCACCACAAAGGGGGCAGGCACCTTTGTGGTGGTTTTGCTGCAGGTGCGGTTGTCTTTCGGGTTTGCAACAGAACTTAAGCCTTCCTAAAAGATTGCGTTCTCATACACGTACGCCCGCATATTGGGGTACAACTCAACGTGAACAATGATGGCCCGCCACATGTTTGGCGGGCCTTTGGCTATTTGACGAAAGGATCGCAGCTATGAGCGAGTACGATTCCCAGCGTCCCCAGGATGCGGGCAACGCCGGCGAGACCCAGCAGCAGCCGCGCGTACAGGTGGAGTCGACGCCTGCCGGCGGCAACAACATTCCCTATGTGCAGGCCTACGACACGCAGACCGGCCAGCCGCTGGGTGGCCAGCAGGTCGTGAACAAGCACACGGTGGTCAAGACCAAGACCAAAAAGCTGCCCGTTTTCCTGACGGCGCTCGCCGGTTGCGCCTGCGGCGCCCTGCTGGTCATCGCGCTCATTATGAGCGGCACGCTCGATATCGGCGGCGGCAAGAATGCCGTGACGGCGGGCGCTTCGGGTTCGTCGACGCAAAAGATCACCATCGATTCCGAGGACACCACGCTGGCCGAGGCCGTCTCTGCCAAGGCGCTGCCCTCCGTTGTTTCCATTACCGCGACTTCGGGCGGTAGCCAGGGCAGCTCGCTTTCGCAGTCTGCCGACGGGTCGGATAGCTCAGGTAGCGTCGGTTCGGGCGTTGTGCTCGATACTGAGGGCCACATCCTCACCAACAACCACGTGGTCGACGGCTACGACCAGTACGTGGTGACCATGGACGACGGCACCACCTACGAGGCCGAATTCGTGGGCAACGATGCCTCGAGCGACCTCGCCGTCATCAAGCTCAAGGACGCCGATGCCTCCAAGCTCACGCCGATCGAGATCGGCGACTCCTCCAAGCTCAACGTGGGCGAGTGGGTCATGGCAATCGGCTCGCCGTTCGGTAACGAGCAGTCCGTCTCCACCGGTATCGTCTCGGCGCTCTACCGCTCCACGGCCATGAGCTCTACCAGCGGCAACACCATTTATGCCAACATGATCCAGACCGATGCCGCCATCAACCCGGGCAACTCCGGCGGTGCGCTCGTCAACGACAACGGCGAGCTCGTGGGAATCAACTCGCTCATCGAGAGCTATTCGGGCTCCAGCTCGGGCGTTGGCTTTGCCATTCCGGTCAACTACGCCAAGAACATCGCCGACCAGATCATCGACGGCAAGACGCCGGTGCATCCGTACCTGGGCGCCACGCTCTCGAGTGTCAACGCGCTCAACGCCCGCACCAACAAGCTGAGCACCGATAGCGGCGCATATGTGGCAAGCGTTGTCGAGGACGGTCCCGCGGCCAAGGCCGGCATCCAGGAGGGCGACGTCATCACCAAGCTGGGCGATGACGAGATCACGAGTGCCGATGGCCTGATCATCGCACTGCGTAGCCACGAGGTGGGCGAGAAGGTCGAGATCTCGCTCGTGCGCGGCAAGGAAGAGAAGAAGGTCACTGTTGAGCTGGGCTCCGACGAGGAGCTGCAGAACCAGCAGCAGAACGACAGCTCGACTGATACCGGCAACGGCGGTATCACCGACGAGCAACTGCGCCAGTACCTAGAGGAGCTGCTGGGCCAGCAGGGCCAGGGCCAAGGCTACGGCCAGGGCTACTAACGAGCCACGTCACACACATCGAAGCCAGAGGGGCTGCCCCGCCATGCGCGGGACAGCCCCTCTTTCCATAATGATCCCCCAGGGACGGGGGAAACGGATTGCCTGGGGCTGACAAGAGGCCTGGCTCGTAATGGTCTGAACTAACTGTCCACCCCGGTCCGACGGCTGCCGATTCGGTGCGGTTTGAAAGGGCTATTCGGCCCCATCGCGACCGGTGGTACCCTTGTATCCGTTTGAAATCGAGCGAAGGAGTGCCGCTATGGAGCAATCGAGCCTGTTTGGTGACGGCGTGGACATCGATACCGAAACGCCCGCGAGCGCGGATGCCGCCGCACCGACCGATGCCCGCGCCCAGGCGGCAGCGCGCGCGGCAGAGCTGCGCCACGAGCTCGACTACCATGCCTACCGCTACTACATGCTCGACGCGCCCGAGATCACGGACGCCGCCTTCGACAAAATGCTCGTTGAGCTGCAGGAAATTGAGGCAACCTATCCCGACCTGGTGACGCTCGACAGCTACACCCAGCGCGTGGGCGGATATGTGAGCGAGCAGTTTACACCGGTTACGCACATGGCACGCATGTATTCCATGGATGACGCCATGGATCTTGATGAGCTCGACGCGTGGCTCCAGCGCACCGAGGATGCGCTCGGCGCCGGCAGCGTCACCTATACCTGCGAGCTCAAGATCGACGGCTTGGGCGTGGCGCTTACCTACCAGAATGGCACCTTCGTGCGCGCGGCCACGCGCGGCGACGGCACCACGGGCGAGGATGTGTCGCTCAACGTGCGTACCATCAAGGACGTGCCCATGCACCTGTCCGAGCCGGCGCTCGCCCACATGGGCGCCGATCGCGAGCGTACCATCGAGGTCCGCGGCGAGGTCTACATGCCCAAGGGCAGCTTTGTGCGCCTGAACGATGAGGCCGATGCCGAGGGCCGCGACCCCTTCGCCAACCCGCGTAACGCCGCTGCCGGATCCTTGCGCCAAAAGGATCCCAAGGTCACGGCACGTCGCGACTTGGCCACCTTTATCTACGCCATCGCCGATACCGACCCGTTGCACGTCCATAGCCAGCGCGAGTTTCTCGACTGGCTGCTTAGTGCCGGATTTAGTGTCAATCCCAACGTGGCCCGCTGCGCCACGCCGGCTGAGGTCCACGAGTTCTGCGCCCAGGCGCTCGAGCATCGTGGCGACCTTGACTATGACATCGACGGCGTGGTCGTAAAGGTCGACAGCTTCCAGCAGCAGATTGACTTGGGCTTTACCGCCCGCGCGCCGCGCTGGGCCATCGCCTTTAAGTTCCCGCCGGAGGAAAAGCGGACCATCCTGCGCGAGATTCGCATTCAGGTGGGCCGCACCGGCGTGCTCACGCCGGTCGCGGAGTTCGATCCGGTGACGGTCGCCGGCTCCACCATCGCGCGCGCCACGCTGCACAACATCGACGAGATCCGTCGCAAAAACGTGCGCGAGGGCGACACCATCATCGTGCACAAGGCGGGCGACGTCATTCCGGAGGTCGTGGGTCCGGTGCTCGACAAGCGCCCGGCCGATTCGGTCGACTGGCACATGCCCAAGGTTTGCCCCGTGTGCGGTAGCCCCGTGGTCCACGAGGACGGCGAGGTGGCCTACCGTTGCGTCTCCATCGACTGTCCCGCTCAGCTCAAGGAGCGCCTGCTCCACTGGGTGAGCCGCGGCTGCATGGACGTCGACGGCCTGGGCGACGAGATCGTCGACAAGATGATCGCCGCCGGTCTGATCCACGATGTCGCGGACTTCTACCAGCTCACGGTCGATGACATCGCCGGCCTGGATACGGGCCGCGTGTATGCGAGCTCCAACAGCAAAAAGGGCGTTAAGAAGGGCGA
>CAKUBM010000008.1 GCA_934643145.1 uncultured Collinsella sp.
CGAAGCGCCGCCGCGCAAACGCGTGAAGCGCTTTTGATCGATGAAGAGCGCGAGGACGGCGCACCTGTGGAAGCCGAGGCAGCGGACTCAGGGCAACCGGAAGCCGAGCCCGTAGCCGACGCGATTGTCGAGGCGGTCGCGGCACCCATTCGGCAGGACGAGACCGACGAGCCAACCATATCCACCGAACAGTTTGGTGTCGTGGCACCGCTTCTCGCGCCGACGCCCGCGTTCGCAGCTGTTGCGCCCGCTGACGCCACGAACGAACTCACGCCTGCCGCAGACGCCTATCTCCGCGCGCTGCTCGAGCACAACGCAGTACAGGCGGAATCGGCGGTAGTGCAATCGGGGCAGAGCGAGGACATGCTCGTCGACAGCATCAACGAGGCGCTCTTTGACCTGGTGGGAGACACCGTTATCGAATTCGGCGCGGCAGGACCGCAAATTATCGAGGATTACGAAGCAGACGTGAGAGGATACCTAGACCATGAGTGATACCGCATCCGCAGCACCCCGCGTGCCCAAGCGCGTCGCCGCCGTCATTCTCAACTCACTCAAGGGCGGCGTGGTCCCGCGCATCGGCCTTCCCTACATCACCGTAGGGCGCGAGGTCGAGATCCGCGCCCTGCTCACCGATCTGAGTCTCATCGCCGACGGTGGCGCGAGCTTCCGCTTTCTGGTCGGTCGTTACGGCGCCGGCAAGAGCTTTTTGCTCCAGACCATCCGCACGCACGCCATGGGCGAGGGATTCGTCGTCGCTGATGCCGACCTGTCGCCCGAGCGCCGCCTGCAAGGCGGTCAGGGGCAGGGCCTTGCCACCTACCGCGAGCTCATCCGCAACATATCGACCAAGACGCGCCCCGAGGGCGGTGCGCTCAACCTTATTCTGGATCGCTGGGTCGCCTCGTGTGCCGACGTCGACGAGTCGGTCGTCAATACCCAACTGGCCCCGCTCGAGGAGATGGTCCACGGCTTTGACTTCACCCGCATGCTCCGCCGCTATCGCACGGCCGTATCCGAGGGCGACGAAGAGGCCATGAGCCGCGTGACCAAATGGATCCGCGGCGAATACCGCACCAAGAGCGAGGCTCGCGCCGAACTGGGCTCCTCGACCATCATCAGCGATGACGACTGGTACGACTACGTTAAGCTCATTGCACGCTTTTTGGTCTGCAGCGGATACGAGGGCATGCTGGTGCTCATCGACGAACTCGTGAATCTGTACAAGATTCCCAACGCGATCACGCGCCAATACAACTACGAGAAGATCCTGACTATGTACAACGACACGCTCCAGGGCAAGGCGCAGTACCTGGGCATGATTATGGGCGGCACGCCAACCTCCATCGAAGACCGCCGCCGCGGCGTGTTCTCCTACGAGGCTCTGCGCAGCCGACTCGCTCAGGGTCGCTTTGCTCGCGAGGACCTTAAGGACATGCTCGCGCCCATCATCCGTCTGCAGCCACTCACCTACGAGGAGCTGCTGGTGTTGATCGAAAAACTCATGCAAATTCACGCCGGCTACTTTGGCTGGACGCCCACGCTGACCGAAAACGACTTGGTTGACTTCCTCAAGATTGAGTTTGGCCGCGTGGGAGCCGACACGCATCTAACGCCGCGTGAAGTCATTCGTGACTTTATCGAGCTGCTCGATATCCTGTGTCAAAACCCCGATGCTAACGTGGCCGAATTGCTGCAAAGCGTCGGTGGCGACGCGCTGGCGCCGACAGCCGCGACAGACGACACCGGCACCGCAGGCGGCGACCGTAACTTCGCCGAGTTCACCATCTAACCTACCAAAAAGGGACAGGTTTATTTTGGCAGGTTTTATCTGGGCAAACGTTGAAGCAGTAATGCAGCAAGCCGTTGCCAGCCGCGTTGAGAGATTCGTTGTTGAAAGGAGGCCCCGTGAACGCCTTTGACCGCTACGCCCCGTTTATCCAAGACTTTATCTACTCCCACGATTGGGAGAGCTTGCGCTCTATCCAGGTTGCGGCGGCAGATGCCATCTTTAACACGCAAGATAATGTGCTCCTGACGGCATCCACGGCTTCCGGCAAAACCGAGGCAGCCTTCTTTCCCATCCTGACCGAGTTTTGGGAGAACCCGCCCGCAAGCGTGGGCGCCCTCTACATTGGCCCCCTCAAGGCGCTCATCAACGACCAATTCGTCCGCCTCAACGACCTGTGCGAAGAAGCCGATATCCCCGTCTGGCACTGGCATGGCGATGTCTCACAATCACACAAGGCCAAACTCATCAAAAAACCGAGCGGCATCCTACAGATTACGCCCGAGTCGCTCGAGGCGCTCCTGATCCATAAGCACATGGCGATCCCGCGCATGTTTTGCGACCTGCGCTATGTGGTTATCGACGAAGTCCATTCGCTCATGCGCGGCGACCGCGGCGGGCAGACGCCCTGTCTTATCGAGCGCCTCTCGCGCATGGCAGGCGTGCAGCCCCGCCGCATTGGCCTTTCGGCCACCATCGGCGACCCCGAGCGCACGGGTGCCTTCCTGTCACAGGGGACGGGGCGCGGCTGCGTTATCCCCCGCTTTGAGGAACCGCGCCGCGTGTGGCGCATCTCCATGGAGCACTTCTACAACTCGGGCCCCCAGGCGCAGCAGCGAGGATTCGCGAGCACATGTCCGCAGGAAGCTGAGGTGCTCGCATGCGAGCGTATTGAGACGGCGGCGCCCGCGGCGCTGCCCGTCAGCACCCAAGACATGCGCCATGGCGGGCAACTCACACAGGAGGAACGCCGCCAACGTCGCGAGCAGGCGCGGGGCAAGGCCGCTCCCAAAGACCGTCGCACTTCCTCGGCCCCCGAGGGCGAAGTTGACATCCCCCGAGCGACCGAGCAGGCGCTTCTCAACCCCACCGACACGGCGCCCGACAACGCCGACCCCGGTATGGGCTATATCTTTGAGCATACGCGCGGCCGCAAGTGCCTGGTCTTTGCCAACTCGCGCGAGGAGGCAGAGGCCGTGTGCTCCATGCTGCGCAGCTACTGCGAGAGCCGGCACGAGCCCGACCGCTTTCTCATCCATCACGGCAATCTTTCGGCATCGCTACGCGAGACGGCCGAGGAGCTCATGCGCGACGAGGAGCAGACGCAGACAACCGTCACCACCTCTACGTTGGAGCTCGGTATCGATATCGGCCGCCTGGAGCGCGCCTTCCAGATTGACGCGCCGTTTACCGTCAGCTCCTTTTTGCAGCGCATGGGGCGCACAGGCCGTCGCGATCTTCCGCCCGAGATGTGGTTTGTCATGCGCGAGGAAGAGCCCGAGCCGCGCACGATGATGCCCGAAACCATTCCCTGGAAGCTCCTGCAGGGTATCGCGCTCGTACAACTCTATCGCGAGGAAAAGTGGGTCGAGCCACCCGAGCTCGATCGTCTCCCCTACAGCCTGCTCTATCACCAGACTATGTCGACCCTCGCCAGCACCGGCGAGCTCACGCCGGCCGAACTTGCCCAGCGCGTGCTCACGCTCAGCTATTTCCACCGTGTCTCGGCAGACGATTACCGTGTGCTGCTACGTCACCTCATTAAGATCGACCATATCCAGGTCACCGAAGGTGGCGGGCTCATCGTGGGTCTCGCGGGCGAGCGCATCATCAACAACTTTAAGTTCTACGCCGTGTTTCAAGAAAACGAGGAGTTTACCGTCCGGAGCGAATCGGCCGAGCTGGGCACGATCGTTAATCCGCCCCCGCCCGGTGAGCGCATCGCCATCGCCGGCCATTGCTGGATTGTCGAGGAAGTGGACTGGAAGCGCCACACTGTCTTTGCCACGCAGGTCAAGGGCCGGGTGCCGGCCTACTTTGGCGACTGCCCCGGCGACATTAACACGCATGTGCTCGAGCGCATGCGCCAAGCGCTCACTGAGCACGCAACATATCCGTACCTTATGGGTAACGCACGGGCTCGCTTGGCGCAGGCTCGTCATACCGCCGAGATTTCGGGCGTGGGAACTAAGCCGCTCATCAACCTGGGTGGCGACACCTGGGTGCTCTTCCCCTGGTTGGGCAGCTACGCCTTCCTAGCACTCGAGCGCATGCTTAAAATCAAATGCGCCGCTGAGCTGGGCCTTCGCGGACTCGACCCGTCACGCCCGTACTTTATGCAGTTTAAGATGAAGGCCGACGAGGAGACGTTCCTTGAGGTGCTCGCCGCCGAGGCAGAGAAGGACTTCGATCCCATCGAGCTCGTCTATCCTGGCGAGGTGCCTTACTTTGACCGCTACGACGAGTTTGTTCCCGAAGAGCTCGTGCGTAAGGGCTTTGCCGAAGGCGTGCTCGACATAGAGGGCATGAAGCAGCGCGTTCTCGGCTGGCGCGGCCACGCCTAAGACCAGTCTTTTTGGGACGGGGAGACTTATTTGTCGTGAAGGACGGTGCCGAGGAAGTCGGTGTCGAAGGGCACGGCTTCGGCAAAGGCATAGTCGCCGTCGCTGGCGATGAGCAGGAAGTTTTCCTCGCCACCGAACTTCGCATCGCCACATGGGACCACCCAGGCGTGGACGAATACCTCGAGTGCCGTGGCAGCGCAGTCGCGAAGGAACGTCACATCGCTCCCCTCGTTTGCGCTCACGATATTGGCCACGTAGATACCCCCGGGGTTCAGGCTGCCCCGCACCAGGCGCAGCGCCTCAACGGTCGCCAGCTCGCGCACGGGCTCGGCACCGCCAAAGCAATCGCTCACGACCACGTCGTAGCGACGATGGCCCACGCTCGTCACACCCAGATACGAGCGAGCCTCGGCGGTAATCACCCGCAGGCGATCGCCCACCGCGTGCTCCAGTTCATCCAGATAGAACCAACGGCGCGCCAAGCGCGTTATCTCTCCGTCATACTCGATGACGTCCACGCGCAAGCCCTCGTGCGACATCAGCGCAAATTTGGGATAGGCAAACCCACCGCCACCTAGCATAAGCATACGGTTGATACCGTGACCATAAGCGTCGCGCATCGCATCCTCGGCCTCAAACACGTCGTCAAACGCGCGATAGTACGCAAAGACGGGCTCCACCCAGCGCTCGCCAACGTAACTCGCGCTTTGGTAGACGCCGCCTTGCACCAATACGCGGACTTCGTCGCCGCCCTCATCGTGCACGCGTTTCACACGCGCCAACCCATTGCGGGTTCGCGCAACCTGCAGACAGGCAGCACGAACAGCGACGGCGGCCGCACCAAGCGCCGCGGCTCCCAGAGCAACGCCGGCAACGACGCCAGCAGAAACACTCGGCTTGTTCATTTAGAGCTCCTTTTGCAGATAGAGTCCATGGTCGTAAAAACCCAAATGGCGATAGTACTCGCGCGTACCAATCGCGCTGATAACGTTGATGCGCGCATAACCCGCATCCCGCGCCATCTGGCACGCACGCTCCACCAGCGACCGCCCCAGTCCATGATGCTGAGCCGCCTGGCCTTGATCTCCCATGCGCGCCGCCATGCCGTACACGTGCACCTCGCGAATCATCGCCTCGTCCGGCGCCGTCGGCAGCTCGTCCGCGTGCGCGGCAACAAACGAACGATCGGGCAGCGACAGGCGCAAAAAGCCGGCGATCTTGCCTTCGGGCGTCACCCACTGCAAAAAGCGCTCGTGCGTCACCGGCGTCTCGTACGCCACGCCCTCGTCAAGGGTCAACTCGCCCAGGTCGGCGCCCGCCGTGCTAATCTCGCGATAGCGGATTTCACGCACCGTCGCACCGTCACCCCGAGCAGCCAGGCGGTTCTCGACGAGCTGACGCAGGTTGGGCTTCTTGTTGCCCACCATGATGTCATCGGAACTAAAGTCGCGAATCATGCGGCTGATGCGGCAGAACGCCGGCGTCACCACGATGTCATCGGCCAGCACATCGAGCAGTTCTTCCTCGGTATAGGGGCGCCACTCGCCGCGCTCGTAGCAGCCCACCAGGCGCGAGCCCTCGATGAGCGCACACGGGTAGACCTTGACCTCGTCGGGCATAAAGGTCCCTTCGGTCATAAAGCGCTCGTAGTCGCGCTTGTCCCCCTCGGGTGTGGCGCCCAGCAAGTTGAGCATAAAATGAGCGTGGATCTTAAAGCCAAATAGGCGCGCGAGCGAAAACGCCCGCTCGATCTGTGTCACCGAAATGCGGCGCTCGTTGATATCGAGCAGGTGCTGGTCAAGGCTTTGGATGCCCATCTGTATCTTGGTGCAGCCCAGGCGGCGGATGAGCGTGAGCGCCTGCGGCGTTACGGCATCGGGGCGCGTCTCGATAACGAGTCCCACCACGCGATGCTTCGCCGTCTCGTTAATGCGCTGCTGACGCTCGAGCTCCTCCATCGTTGCCGTCTGCCACTCGGTGACCTCGCCCCACGGCGTACCGGGGCCGTACAGACGACGCACCGCACGGTTATAGCCGCCCACGGCAGCATCCACACGCCCCTGCTCGTCGGCAACGCCGGCAGCAAGCTCGACCTCGTCTGTCGCAATGCCGGCGGCCCGATAGCGCTCGCGACGCTCTGCTACCACCGGCGGCAGGGCATCGGCGGGAGCGTCATCGAGCAGACGCCCCGCCTCGGCACGGCTGATGCCCGGACGCGCCAACATGGGGTTGGCCGCCACGCCCGCCACCGCATCATCATTGAGCGCACGGAAGAGCTCCGACGTAAACCATGCCTGATACCCTTGCGGATAGTCGCTCCAGGTACCGCCGAGCACGATGAGCTCAATCTTATCAGTCGCATGTCCCATCTGCGAAAGCGCCGTCAAACGGGCGCTCACCTGCAGATACGGGTCGAAGCAGTTTTGCTCCGCACGGGCGCACGCGGGCTCGGCATGCAGATAGCTTTTGGGCATGCGCAGGTCGTTAGGACAAAACAGGCAATCGCCCGAGCACGGCCAGGGCTTGGTGATGACGGTAATGGTCGCCACGCCCGAGGCCGTTCGGCGCGGTTTCATGCGCAGCACCTGCAGCAGCTGACGCTCCAGCTCGGCATCGACATTCCATGCCGCCCAACGAGCCGGCTCCTCACGTTTAACCCGCTGGTAGAACGGCAGCAGTCGGCGCTTGGCCAGGTCTCGTTTGTCGGCACCCTCGCGGCGCGCCTCGGCATGTATCAGTTTGACGAGGGTCTTGTCGTCCACGGCCTCGCCACGACGCAGGACCTCGAGTATGTTCAAGATAATCTGTTCCATGTCCCCATTGTAAAGGCAAAGGCGCCGGAGCCAACCTCAGCCCCGACGCCTCCATCAAAGAGCACGCCTATATGCAACGGTCTCCGAAAACCGCATGTCACTCCGAATCAAACGACATGTCGCCCGAACCGACCTTAAAACGATACGTGGCAGACTTATCACCGTTGTCGAATTCAAGATTCAATATGGTCTCGCCATCGTAGCCAAGCGGAAGGAAATCGCTCTCGAAGTCACCGCTGCCCACGGTAAGGCTCGCCTTAAAGCCCGTAGAGTTCGGAACCGTTATCTCCACATCGCCCGAGTCCACGCTTACGTCCATCGACTTCGCGGGGGCCTGGTAGAGCTCGAACGTCGCATCGCCCGAACCTACCTTGGCATTCAGGGCGTCGGTTACAGTGCCCGCAAACTCAACGTCTCCCGAGTCCAACGTCAGGTTGAGGTCATGGCACGCAATGTCCGTGACCGTCAGGTCTCCCGATTCTACATTCGCTGTAATGCCCACCATGTTATCGGCAACTTCGCGCGGCAGTTCGACGGTTACCGTGCGGTCAATGGCGCGCTCGTCATCGCAATCGAACTGGCGAAGCTTGAGCGTAGAACCCTTAACCTCGGCCAGATTCTGGGTTGCCGCATCGTAAGCAGCTACTCCTTTTGCGACGCGGCCACTCTCGATGACACGTACCGGCCCGTCGGAAACGCATTTGATCTCAACCGTACCCGACGTCACATCCAAGTCAAGGGATGTGAACGCGTCGGCATCAAACGTTTCCTTCGAAAGCTGTTGAGGCCGAGCGGAATAGTTACCGCTATTCAAGGAATCGTCCTCGTCAAACGCATCGCCCATACCAGACAAGCCGGATACAACATCGTCGAAATCCCACGGTCCATCAAAATGAATCAAAGTCCACGAAGTGCCGAAGACAAGTCCGATGATAAGCACAAACGCTCCGATGCCGACGCCCAAGCGCCTCTTAGACTCATGCGAGAGCTTCATCATTCACCACCTTCTTTGGCACTCGGCTCAGCGGTGGCCGCGGCAGCCATGTCAGCGTCAACCGCAGTGGAAACGTCCTCCCCCTTAGTCCTAGCGACCGCCGGCGCCGGACCAACCTGAATATCCCCGCGCGCCCAATCGCCATCGAGCGCACGTGCCACCCAGTGATAGATGGGGATCGTAAAGAAAATCAGCGCGGCAAAGGGGCCGGCGCCAAACGAGAACATCAGCAAAAAGAACAGCAGCCAGCACACGGCCCAATACGGGAACGACTGGAACGGGCCCTTCACCGGAGTCGAGCCAACTGCGCCGCCACTCGTCACCTGCGCCGTAGCGGCATTGGCGGCTTGTGCACTCCAGCTTGCCGCTTGCGCCGCCTTGGCGGCGGCATCACTCGCCTGCGTTGCCGCCTCGGTAGCACGTGCCGCCGCCTCATGGGTACGGGCGCGCTCCGCTGCCTCGGCCTCGCGCTGACGGGCGCGGTCCTCGTTCTCAAACTCGATATCCTCCTCGATCTCATCGCTCGGATTGAGGAGCTCGTCCAGGCTCACGCCATAGAGTTTTGCGAGCGAGATCAGGTTCTCGGTATCGGGCGAGCTCTCCGCGCGCTCCCATTTACTGACCGCCTGGCGCGACAGTCCCAGCTTTCGTGCAAGCCCTTCTTGGCTAAAACCCTTGCTGCGACGAAGGTCGGCGAGCCGCTGCGCAGTTTCTACATTCATGGTTCCTCCTATGTGATGCCAGCCGTGCCGCCGGACCGTTTTTGTTCTTAAGGCGCCTTGCACAGTTAAAAATCTATCCGCCACCGCCAAAAGCATGCCACCTATTCTAGTGAGATTTTTGACAACCGGCGGTTGCGGGCACATATGAGCTGCGGAAATGTATCCAAACAAAGCAATGACCCGCAGCTCGGTTGTCCCCGTTGCAGCGTTAACGGTAGTATGGTCGTACTGTTTATTCCGCACCGCCAACGGAGGGAGTCCCGCGCCGTGAACCGCGATTTCGCCTCATCGCTCATCCAGCTCAACAATACGTTCTATCGCGAGCACTCCGCCTCCTTTTCCGATACACGCCAGGCTCCGTGGCCCGGCTGGGTGCGCACTATGGACATCGCACTCGGGCAGCTCGATGTAGCCACGATAGAGCATCCCGTCCGCGTCTTCGATCTTGCCTGCGGCAATATGCGATTCGAGAACTTTGCCGCCGGCGGCACGCTGGCTGCCAAGGGCGTCGACGGCGCGAGCCCCTCGGCAGATGCCAACTGCCCATTTGAGTTCTATGGTGTCGACTCGTGCCAGGACCTGGCCATCGATGCGCGCGGCCACGCCCTGCGCATCCCCAACCTGCACTTCCAGGAGCTCGATGTGCTCGATGCCCTCATGAAGCTCAACCCCGCCGAGACACCCGACGTGCTTTTCGACGCCCCGCTCGCCGACATCTCGGTCTGCTTTGGCTTTATGCACCACGTGCCGTCGTGCGAGTACCGCGTACGCGTGCTCGACGCCCTGGTGCGTCAGACGCGCCCGGGCGGCATCATCGCCATCAGCTTTTGGGAGTTTATGAACGACGAGCGCATGGCGCGCAAGGCCGTTCGAGCCGAAGCCCGCGCCGAGCTCACCCCGCCGTTTGAGGGTTACGATTCCGCGCAGTTTGAAGCCGGCGACCACCTCATTGGCTGGCAAAACGACCGCCACGCCTACCGCTATTGTCATCACTTTGACGATCAACAGATCACCGACCTGGTGCGCGGCGTCCGAACGTTCTACAAGAGCGGCGAGGTCCCCGTGCGCGAGCTTGAGCGCTTCCATGCCGACGGTCGCAGCGGCGATCTCAACCGCTATGTGATCCTCAAGCGCCTGTAGGCACCGACGACTCGCCGCCGAGCCACACCGCAACTTTCGGGCAAATCGCCCCCCCCTCTAACCCATTACCGGAACGTGCAGCCACACGTTCCATACCTATGACCAAGGAGCCTCATGGGAGCCGTCCACGTTCGCACGCCTAAGAACTTTGTGCTCGAAGAGCGCCTGGAGCGCTACGCCGATGCGATTGAGACGAACCCCGAGGCCTATGCCGGAGATTGGCGCAAGTCTTGCGCACCAGTTGGTGGCGCGTCCTTCACCCGCCTTCATCTAGATCTGGGCTGCGGCAAAGGCACCTATCTGGTTGAGCGAGCCCACTGCGAACCCGACACCCTCTTTATCGGTATGGACCAGGAGCCCATCTGCATCGCCTATGCCGCGCAGAAAATCTGCGAGCAGGAGCTATCCAACGCACTCGTCCTGCCCCGAGGCGCCGCATCGCTGCCGCAGCTGTTTGCCGCAGGCGAGCTCGATGCCATCACCATCAACTTTCCCACGCCGCAGCCCAAGGCCAAGTACGCCAAAAAACGACTCGTCCATGTCGACCATCTAATGCTCTATCGCCCGCTCTTTGCAGCCGGCGCCACCGTCACACTGCGCACCGACAGCAAGCCACTGCGCGACTACGCCCTGGGACAGTTTGCCGCAGCCGGCTACGACACGCTTTGGGTAAGCGATGACGTGCGCTGCGACCATCCCGAGCATCCCGAGACCGAATATGAATGCCGCACGCGCGAGATGGGTGCCGTCGTCTATGGCATTTGCGCCACACCCGGCGCACGGCCCAGCGATGAACAGCTCGCGGCGGGCCGTGCGCAGGAGCAAAGTCTTGCCTGCTACCTGCCCGAAAACCTCGATGAGCTCGCCTATGTGCCTCTGGGCATGGAAGAGGCCGTTGAGAACTTTAAAAACCGCGCCCGCAAGGGCAAAAAGCGCCTGCCTCAGGAACGCTAGTACCGCGCGCCCATTTCCTGCATTTTCTTGCCTGCGAACGCATCGATGCGACGCTACGCCATAATAGTTGGCGGACAAACGGCGAGAGAAAGCAACCACATGGCACAGACCACGACAGATACCGCCGCCAGCACCGTCTCCGGCGCCGGCGCCGCCAGCTCATTCTCGGGCGGCACGGGAACCGAAGCCGAGTTCGGCTCGCTCGGCGCGCTCTCCCCCACCTGGTGGGAGCCCGAGGACGGCAGCGAGCCCGAACCATGGCTCACGCCCGATCAGGCCTTTGAACGCTTCTTTGAATGGACGAGTGATCGCGGCATTGAGCTGTGGGATCACCAAGAAGAGGCCCTCATGGATCTAGCCGCCGGCGATCACGTCATTTTGGGAACACCGACCGGATCGGGCAAGTCGCTTGTCGCGCTGGGCATGCTCTTTATGGGCATGGCACAGGGCAAGCGCTGTTATTACACGGCCCCCATCAAGGCCCTGGTCAGCGAAAAGTTCTTCGATCTGGTACAGGTGCTCGGCCGCGATAACGTCGGCATGATCACCGGCGATACGCATATCAACACCAAGGCGCCCGTCATCTGCTGCACGGCCGAAATCCTTGCCAACGACGCACTGCGCGAGGGCGAAGATGCCGATGTCGGCTGCGTGGCCATGGACGAGTTCCACTACTTTGCCGACCCCGACCGCGGCTGGGCCTGGCAGGTGCCGCTGCTCACCCTGCCTCACACGCAATTCATGCTCATGAGCGCCACACTCGGCGATGTCACCGCGATCGCCGCCTCGCTCGAGGAACACACCGGCGCTACCTGCGACTTGGTCGTCGATGCCCCGCGTCCCGTTCCGCTGAGCTACGACTACGTGACGACCTCCCTCGAGGGCACGGTCGAGCTCGCCATGCGCCGCGGCGAGGCCCCGCTCTATATCGTGCACTTTAGCCAGGACGCCGCACTTGCGACGGCGCAATCCCTCGCCAATTTTGGCATCGCCAGCAAGGAGCAGCGCGAGGCCATTAAGGAAGCCGCCAAGAGCACGAGCTTCTCCACGGCCTTTGGCAAGATTCTCAAGCGCTTGCTCGGATGCGGCGTCGGCGTGCACCATGCTGGCATGTTGCCGCGCTATCGCCTGCTGGTCGAGCGTTTGGCGCAGCAGGGTCTGCTGCCCGTCATCTGCGGTACCGATACGCTCGGCGTCGGCATCAACGTACCCATCCACACCGTGGTGCTCACCGCGCTCACCAAGTTTGACGGCTACAAGATGCGTCGTCTGCGCGCCCGCGAGTTCCATCAGATTGCCGGTCGCGCCGGCCGCTCGGGCTTCGATACCGAGGGCATGGTGATTGCCGAGGCGCCCGAGCACGAGATCGAGAATGCCAAGCTTATGGCCAAGGCGGGCGACGACCCCAAAAAGCTCCGCAAGATTAAAAAGAAAAAGGCCCCCGAGGGCTTTGTCTCCTGGAACAAGCAGACCTTTGAGCGCCTGATCGAGACGCAGCCCGAGACACTCAAGCCGCGCCTGCGCATCACGCACTCCATGGTGATTAGCGTGGTCGAGCAGGGCGGCGATGCCCGTGCCCGCGTGCACGACCTCATCGAGACAAGCCTGCAAACGCCCGAGGAAAAGGCAAAGCTCGAGGTTCGTGCCGACGAGATCTTCGCCACGCTCATCGACTCCGGCGTCGTCGTGCGCACCGAGGTGCCGCCCGCACCCGATGCTCCGGCTGACACCGTGCCGGACATCGACTACGCGCTGACGGTCGACCTGCCCGAGGACTTTGCGCTCGACCAGCCGCTCTCGCCGTTTTTGCTTGCCGCGCTGGAGTTGCTCGATCCCGAGAGCGAGACCTATACCATGGACCTCATCTCGATGGTCGAGGCTACGCTCGAGGACCCCAAGCAGGTGCTACGCGCACAGGAGCGCGCCGCACGCGATCGCGCTATGGCCGAGATGAAGGCCGACGGCATCGAATATGAGGAGCGCTTGGAGCGCATTCAAGACGTCACGTACGAAAAGCCGCTCGAGGATTTGCTCGACGCCGCCTTTGACAAGTACTGCCAGGAAGTACCCTGGGCAAACGACTACCAGCTCTCTCCCAAGAGCGTTCTGCGCGATATGCTAGAAAGCGCGAGCGATTTTAAGGGCTACATTCAAAAGCTCGGCATCGCCCGCTCCGAGGGCATTTTGCTGCGCTACCTGGCAGAAGCCTATCGTTCACTCGACCGCACCGTGCCCATCGAGAAGCGCGACGAGCGCCTGCGCGACATTATCTCGTGGCTGGGCTTTGTGGTGCGTTCGGTGGACTCGAGCCTGGTGGACGAGTGGGAGAACGCCGGCAACCCCGCTGCACTCGACGCCGCACCGCCGCAGGGCATCGACGAAGTCGTGGCAGACCGCCGTGGCTGTACCCTGCTGGTGCGCAACGCACTCTTCCGCCGCGTGGCCCTTGCAGCCCGCGGACACGTGCGCGATCTGGGCGAGCTCGACGAGGACTGGGGCATGAGCGAGGTCCGCTGGCAAAAGGCGCTCGATGCCTACCACGAGCAGCACGAGGAAATCCTCACCGACGGCGACGCCCGCAGCGCCGCGATGTTTACCATCGACGAGAGTGACGAGAAGCCCGCGCACGTATGGCACGTGCACCAGATCTTTGCCGACGAGGATGGCGACCACGACTTTGGCATCATGGGCGATGTCGATCTGGACGCCACGCAAGACGGCGGCGAGGTCATTTTCAAAAACTACCGCGTCGGCTTTATCGAGGACCTGCTCGAGGACTAGCCGAACAGAATGGGACGAAACGAAGCGGGGCCGCTGGCAACATCGCCAGCGGCCCCGCTTTTGCACTATCCGCTATACCCTATTCGGCATCCTCGACCTCATACGAATCCGCCTCGGCTGGCGCATCGCTTGTCTCCGGCGCAGCCTCGCGCGCCTCGTCAAACGCCGCCTTCATGGTCTTGTTGCCCCACGTGAGCTTGCGAATGGTAAGATCGTCGGCCTTCTTGTTGGCTAGGCGCAGATTGTTCTCGGAGGACAGCAACGCCTCCTTGGTTTTCTGCAGATGGCTAATCGTCTTGTCGATCTCATCGATTGCCGTTTGGAACTTGCGGCTCGCGATCTCGTAGTTGCGGCCGAAATCGTTCTTGAACTTCTCCATCTTGGCTTCGAAGTTCGTGACATCGATATTCTGCTGCTTGTACTCCGCCAGCTCCTGCTTATAGCGAAGCGAACCCATGGCAGCATTGCGCAGCAGCGTAATGATGGGAATGAAGAACTGCGGGCGGATCACATACATCTTCTCGTAGCGATAGCTCACGTCCACGATTCCCGCGTTGTAAAGCTCGCTCTCGGGCTCGAGCAGCGTGCAGAGCACCGCATACTCGCAGCCTTTCTGGCGACGATCGTGATCGAGCTTCTTAAAGAAATCCTCGTTCTTGTGTTTGGTCGCGGTTTCGTCGTTCTCGTTTTTCATCTCGAACATAATCGAAATGACCTCGTTGCCGCTCGCATCGCACTCGCGGAAGATAAAGTCGCCCTTGGTGCCCTCGGACGCATCGTTATCTTTCTCGAAGTACGCGTTAGGAAACGCCGTCATACGCAGACGGTTAAACTCGGTTTCGCAGTGCTGTTCGAGCGACTCGCCCACCATCTTGGTGGACAGGCGGACCTTCATATCCTTAAGGCGCTCGATCTCTTCATCCTTGTAGCGAATCAGGTCATCGCTCGCGCGCTTGGCCTGCGCAAGCTCGAGCTCATGTGCTGCCTTGGCCTGCTCTTCGCGCGAATCGCGCACCGCCAGCTCGCTCGTCAGTTTGGCACGCGCCTCATCGCGCTCTCGCTCCGCCGCGGCGACCGCCTCTGATAGGTTCATTTTGGCCGTCAGCTCCTGTTCGCGCAGCCGTGCGCGCAGGCCCTCGGCCTCCTGCTCAGACTGAGCCCTTGCGGCGGAAAACTTCTCTTGTACTTTCGCCTGATAGTCGGCAAGTGTGCGCTCAGCCTCACTGCGAGCGGCATCGAGCTCACGCTGCGACTCGGCCGCAGCGGCGGCAAGCGCCATCTCCTGGGCCTTGTCCGCCGCGGCAAGTCTGGCCTGCAGCTCGGCAATCTGGGCATCACGTGCAGCTAAATCGTTTTGAGCAGCATTGCGCGCCGAAGCCTCGGCAAGCTTGGCTTCATCATCCTTGCGCCCCAACTGCGCACGCAAATTGTCGATCTCGCGCTGGAGCTCAGCGCTCTCCTTTTGAGCGTCGGCACGGGCCTCAACCGCCGCACGCTGGCTTGCGCTCTCGCGCTCTGCGGCAGCGCCCTCGAGCTTGGCACGCAATTCGGCAAGCTCGGCATCACGCTTGGCAACCTCTTGTGCCAGCTCCTGAGCCGCGGCGTTTTTCTGCTCGGCAAGTTGAGCGCTACGCTGAGACTCCACCTCCTGCAGGGCGGCCGTCGAACGAGAGCGCTCAAGCTCCAACGCCTGCTCCCCCTCACGCTGGACGGCCTTTACACGCTCATCAAGATCGCGCGAGAACTCGGCATCGCGCACCTGCTTGACGATATCCGCATAACCGGACGCATCGACCTTAAAAACTTCGCCGCAATGCGGGCACTTGATCTCGTTCATAGCAGCTCCTCGATGGACGCAAATTTCAACCTTCTACACTCTACCGCG
This sequence comes from uncultured Collinsella sp., assembly GCA_934643145.1. Taxonomy (GTDB): domain Bacteria; phylum Actinomycetota; class Coriobacteriia; order Coriobacteriales; family Coriobacteriaceae; genus Collinsella. The sequence continues at coordinate 15,643 of CAKUBM010000008.1, forward strand.
CCACGCGGACAAAAAAGGCGCCGCAGCCATAATGGCAACGGCGCCAGATCCACCGCGAGGGTGCCTATCCCCTTTGTGGTGGCTTGGGTCCTTACAGGTCGCGGTAGTCGATCAGGCGAAGATCGGATTGAGACTCAAGCCAAGCGCGAAGCTCGGGGTCGATCAGCGCATCGACTTCCTTGGTGCGATCGGTCGTAAGCGAGCTGTTCTCCAAGATAAAACGATCGAGATAGCCCGGATGGCACACAAAGACGACCGTCTCGCCGTCCGCCATCTCGCGAACCGTCCGCATAATCGAGTCCTTGGGTTCGTAGCCCGGCTCCATCGAGTGCATCACCATGCGCAGGTCGGTGGCGCCGCATCGCACAACCGCCGTGGGGTCGAAGCTCGCCTTCTGTTCCTTAAGGCCCAGTTCCTGAGCAACCGCCGAGATCGCTCGGTTAAGGTTTTTGCTCATGACGGCATGGGCCTCAAAGTAATCGGGTTCGCGGCCCACAATCTCTACAAAGCGGTCATGCTGCGCGCGGATCTCGATGCAGGCCTCATCAAAGTCGATCAGTTCTTCGCCGCGCTTAAAATGCTCGCGGAAGGTACGGCTACTATGGAACTCACCGCTCTCGTTGAGCATACTCGGAATGAGCTCCGGGTCGGCACACGGCTTGCCCAGGCACACGTTGGTATGCTGGCCCACCGCAATGCCGGCGTCCGCCACGAGCGACCAGCCACGCTCGGCCTCGGGCATATTGGGCATAAGTCCCGCCGAGCGCACCAGGCCCTCATTGATACTGCGGGCAATCCCCAGGTTAACGGCATACGAATAACCGATATCGTCGGCACGAATGAGCAATTGCTTCATATTGACCCCCATCTACGGAAAGGGGCACTTGAAGCGTAGCCAAGTGCCCCAGATAATTGTCCTACCAAACGGATGCTTTAGGCCTTGGCGGCAGCAACGTCCTCGTCGAGCTGCTCCTTGGTAAAGCCAAAGAGGTAAGCGATGACGGCTGCGGAAACAAACGCAGCGCCCGAGGCAACGCATCCCCAAACGAGATTAGCAGTTCCGCCGGCAACAAATCCAGTAACGCCCAGAATATTAGTCGCGCCCAAAACATACGTGGTCACATTGGTGAGAGCCGCGATCAGGCCGCCGATGGCACCGCCGGCAACCATGGCACCCAGGCAGCGGGTGTACTTAAAGCCGCAGCCATACAGCGCGGGCTCCGTCACACCACCGACAATGCCGGAGAGCGAGAAGCCAAGCATGGCACCCTTTTCGTCGGTCTCCTTAAGGCGCAGGAAGGCGCCGAAGGCCATACCCCACGTGGCGAACTGGGCGATACCGCCCGCGACCATAACGCAAGAATCAGAGCCCAAGGTGAGCAGCTGCACAATGCCCAGGGTAAGCAGAACCTGATGCATACCGGTCATAACCAAGAACTCCCAAAGCGCGGCAATGGCGACGAGGGAGAGGATCGTGACGATGCCGCCAGCGTTACCGAGGCCGAACATAAAGTTGCCGACCAGGTTGCCCAGAATGGAGCCAATCGGAGCCAGAGCGCACAGAGAAACGGGGATCATCACAGCCATGGTGCACACGGGCACAAACACCGTGGAGAGCATGTCGGGGATGATCTTTTTCATGAACTTCTCGACGACCATCAGCACCGGCATAGATAGCACCATAGGAAGCACGGTCGCAGAATAGTTGTTCAGCTGAGCCGGGAGCACGCCGTAAACCATCGTGGTCGTAGCTCCCGAATCTGCGGCGGCGTTGACCAACGTCATGAACTCGGGGGCAATGAGCACGCCGCCGAGCATCATGCCGAGCTGCTGGCTGCAGCCGAGCTGCTTTGCGGCAGCCCAACCCAGATAAACAGGAAGGAAATAATAGCCAGCGTTGTAAATCCAGTTGTAGAAGAAGTTGTAGATGTCGGAATCAGCAGACCAGATACCGAGCATGCCGTCGCCGCAAAGTACGGCAATGGTACGGAACATGGCGGCACCCATGATGATAGGGATCGTCATGACCATAGTCTTGGACAGGTAGTTGAGGGTCTTCTTGCCCGCAGTCTTGAGCGTCAGCGGCTCCTTGGTGCCGTCATCGAGGTTCTCATCAATGGAGCCTTCGCCCTTGACGCCCAGCGCAATGGCGGCGTCATAGACCTTCGGCACGTTCTGGCCAATGATGACCTGATACTGGCCGCCAGACCACTGTGCGCCCAGCACGCCCTTGATCTGCTTAACTTCATCATCATTGGGAATGGACTGATCCTTGAGGTTCAGACGCAGGCGGGTCATGCAGTGCGTCGCGTTTGTCACATTGGAGGCGCCGCCGACGGCAGCGAGCACGTCCTCGGCAATCTTCTTGTTATCGACAGCCATGTCGAATCCCTTCTCTTCCAACTAAAGGCCGTGGGACTTCACGGCACCAAGACGCACGATTCCGCTCGCGCCTGCGCAGCGCGCGATATCAGTTGGCAAGAGATTGATTTGCATGTGATTCCCGGGTGGATCGACATGAAAAAAGCCCCGCGCACAACCGACAGAGACCCAATTATGGCCTCGGCAGAATCGGTAGTGCCTCTCGGAGCTGCGCCGTGAGTAACACCCAACACACGACGAGTATATGCGGCAGATGCGTTCGTTGCGGCTCAGATTACCGACGAACGGTAGCAAACGACCCGCGAACGGTCGCCATGACGGAAAGGAAATACCAGAGAGCCTATTTATCCGAGTGGACAGAAGCCACGCGATTCACATGCATGATCAGATAGACGAGCTCCTCTTGGGCCAATGGCTCGCCAAAGGTCTCTTGAATCAGATCGTCGACACGATGAGCGCAACGCGATGCCGCCGGATACTGCTCCACGAGCACGTCGTAAAGACCGGAGTTCTCGGTATCGATCGGCTCCTTCTTTGCCACGCGGTCGAGCAGATAGCGTACATGAGTGGCAAAGCGAGTAAAGGCGAACGACGAGCGATCGACCGTCACACCCAACTCTTCTTGAATAATCGCGACCGTCATATCGAGCAGATGCTCTTCATGTTGTTCAGCCAGCACGCGCCGCTCGCTCGGCTTAACCGATGCGTTGACAATCGACATGGCAATGCCCGCGGCCTCGCTTCGGGGCATACGCACGCGAAAGCTTTTCTGAATGCCGCGAACGGCCAGCTCGCCCAAGCGGTATTCGATGGGATGCAGCTGCTCCAGATCGCGCTCGAGCGGCAACGACACCACCATATGTTCGCGGGCACGCTTAATGGCAAACTGAATATGGTCTGCCAATGTAATGGGAAGGTTAGGACTCAATTCGTACGAAAGCTGTCCGGTCGCGATATCGGCCAGCTGAGCAGAAAACTCCAGCACCTCGGGATCGACCTCATCGATAAACGCCAGGTACTTTGAATCAATGCCGTAAAAGGTACGCGTGATGACATCCAAGTCGACTTCATGCGGCATATCGCCAAAGCCGATACCGCGACCCAGCGCGATAAGCTGACGCCCCGCGCCGTCTTCGCAGATAGCGGCGTTATGGTTAATGCGCTGGATAGCCCTCATGGATTCATCGCTCCTACTGAAACGCGCCGCACAGACCATCCGCGCGGCGCGTTCATTCTACCTGCACTTACAGCTACAGTCCAAAGAAGCCCAGGATCTGGTCGCGGCTAACGGGCTTGTAGTTGTTGGCATCGAGGCCAACGTCGTAGCGAAGGACTGGACGCTCGCGATCGCGATTGCGCGTATTGGTACGGTCTCCCCTGCTGTGGATGTGCCCGTGCAGCATGATGGCGCCGCGCGCCTTGCCGTTCCAGCTGAGCATGGGGTAATGGCTCATCACCAGACGATGGCCCTTCGCGTAACCGGGAGCGATCTCCAGATAATCGCGCACCTCATCCCAAATGTGCGGCGCGTCCGGATCTCCCCAATCGCCATCATGGTTACCACGGATGAGCGTCACGTTCTGGCATTCAATGCGCTCGCGCAGGCGCACTGCCTCCGCCATGGGCAAACGATACGTAAAGTCTCCCAGGATATAGAGGCGGTCGTCCACAGCCACGCACTCATTGATGGCATCGATGACCTTGCGGTTCATCTCCTCGACCGAATCAAACGGTCGATCCACGTCGTGCAAGATATTCGTATCGCCCAGGTGCAGATCGGCGGTAAACCACATCATCGTCTCTGTCCTCATTTCGCAACGCGTATAAGACCTGTTTAGTATACAGACGCGGTACAGACGCGGCGATGAGACAGTCACCCAAAGAGCCCGCCGAACAGACCTCGGCGACGCTTGTCCTGCTTTTTCGAAGCGTCATCCCGCGCCTTCTTGCCCTGCCGCTTCTTACGGTCCTGCTCCAACTCATCGTCATCGAGTAGCATATCCCACTCAAACGGATCGTCTGTCAGATCGAACAGGTCATCGTCATCAAACACGTGCGCCTCCATTACCGATTAGCGAGCATCCACAACATAGTTGAGAAGTCTACGGGCCCGTGCGGACACAAATTCATCCTGTCTGCGTCTTTCAATCGTTTGCCGCAACGCTTGCGCGACGGAACGCTTGCAGATAAGATAGGAACACGGATGGCACCCGTGGCAGCGGGTCTTGCCAACTCCGATACACGTTTTCATCGTGAGAAGTGGCCGTCTTCGCTTACGCGGGGACGGCCACTTTGTTTATCCCTATGTCATCTGATTCTAATGCACGAACATGCGCACGAATTTGTGCTTCCAGCTTGCGTAGGGCGCATACCGAAACGGCACGTCCAGCCACGTTGCCTTGTTCACGATGCTCTTCTTGTGGCTAAACGTATCGAAGCTCTCGCGTCCATGGTACTGTCCCATACCGCTCGCCCCCATGCCGCCAAAGCCCATATGGCTCGTGGCCAAATGCATAATGGTGTCATTAACACAGCCACCACCAAAGGGCACGTAACGCACAAAGCGCTGCTGGACCTCACGGTCCTGGCTAAAGATATACAGGGCCAGCGGCGTCGGACGATCCGTAATAAACGTCTCGGCCTCGTCTAGGCTCTCAAACGTCAGCACCGGCAAGATGGGGCCGAAAATCTCCTCCTGCATCACGGCGTCATCGGGGGACACGCCGTCCAAAATCGTCGGCTCGATCTTGAGCGAAGTCTCGCGCGCGGTACCTCCAAGCACGACCTTATCGGGATCGATCAGCCCGCGCACGCGCGCAAAATGCTTGGCGTTGACGATATGCCCGTAATCTTCGTTATCGAGCGGATGCTCGCCAAACATACGGCGGGTCTCTTCCTTGATGAGACCCAGCAGCTCGTCGTGCACGCGCGTGTCGACCAGCAGGTAGTCGGGCGCCACGCAGGTCTGCCCCACGTTGAGCCATTTACCAAAGGCGATACGGCGTGCCGCGACCTTCAAGTTAGCCGTCGCATCCACGATGCAGGGACTCTTTCCGCCCAGCTCAAGCGTCACGGGCGTGAGGTTTTTACTTGCACGCTCCATGACGAACTTGCCGACCGGAACGCTACCGGTAAAGAAGATCTTGTCCCAGCACTCATCGAGCAACGCTTCGTTTTCGGCACGCCCGCCTTCGACGACCGTCACCAAGCGCGGATCAAATGCCTCTTCACAGATTTGCTTGAGCACCGCGCTCGATGCCGGAGCATAGGCGCTCGGCTTGATGACCACAGTATTGCCCGCGGCGAGGGCGCCGGCGAGTGGCTCGAGCGTCAGCAAAAACGGGTAGTTCCACGGAGCCATGATGAGTGTGACGCCATAGGGCACGGACTGCGTCTTGCACACACTCACGGCGTTGGCGAGGTCACACGGACGCAGGCGCGGGCGACTCCATCGAGCCACATGCGCAATCTGATAACGAATCTCGGAAAGCGAGGTGCCGATCTCGCACATATACGCCTCGTCATGCGACTTTCCCAGATCGGTCTTGAGCGCATGGGCAATATCGGCCTCGTGGGCCCGTACCGCATCGCGTAAACTCACGAGCGCACGACGTCGAGCATCGACATCAAACGTGGCATGCGTCTTAAAGTAGGCGCGTTGATCGCCGACGATGCGCGCAATTTCCTCGGTGTTCATGGACCCTCCTAGTTCTCGCCCTCAAACATACCACCTGCAACAACTTCGTACATATGCTCGAGCTCCAGGCGGTCCATTAAAAGCGGAACGGGGTACAGGGGATTGGCCTCGGCATCGGCATGCGTCGCCATCTCAGGAATGTCGGAGCGGCGAATACCCGAGACATATTTGGGGATTCCCAGGGCCTCGTTCATGCGGTCGACCCAATCGATAAAGGCCTCGGCCGCCAGGCTGTCCTGCGCGTTAGCCGGCGCGATACCGGCCATGCGGGCGAGATCGGCGAGTTTAGGAGCAGCGGCTTCGCCATAGGCACGAAGCATGTGCGGCAAGATGATGGCGTTGGCCAAGCCGTGGGGAATCCCGTAACGCCCGCCCAGGCTGTGCGCGATGGCATGGACGTATCCAACATAGGAGCGCGTAAAGGCAACACCCGCTTTATACGCCGCCGAAAGCATATTGCGGCGCGCACGCATGTTCTCCCCGTGTTCATAGGCCTCGAGCAAATTGTCGTGGATGAGCTGCACCGCCTGGCGCGCCATCTTGCGCGTATAGGGCGTGGTGCTGCGCCCGATAAAGGCCTCGACGGCATGCGTCAGGGCGTCCATGCCCGTTTGCCCCGTAATGGAGGCGGGCAGGCCGCGCGTAAACTCGGGGTCGTGCACCGCATAGCGCGGGATCAGCACAAAGTCGTTGATGGGGTACTTGTAGTGCGTCTCGTCGTCGGTAATTACCGCTGCAAGCGTGACCTCGCTTCCCGTGCCCGCCGTGGTGGGAACGGCGATGAGCAGCGGCAGGCGACGATGGACACGCAGCAGGCCGCGCATCTTGTTGATGGGTTTGTTGGGTTGCGCGATGCGCGCACCCACGCCCTTGGCGCAATCCATGGCCGAACCGCCGCCAAAGCCGATAATGGCCTGGCAGGCGCGCGCTCGATACAGAGACGCCGCTTCCTCCACATTTGAGACCGTGGGGTTCGCTGATGTTTTGGCATAGATCGCAGCGCTAATTCCCTTGGACGCGAGCGCCGTCTCGAGCGGTGCCGTGAGACCCAGACGGGCAATGCCGGGATCCGTCACGATAAGAACATGCTGTATTGAACGCTTTTGAAGCACTGCGGGCACATCCTCGGCGTGCTCCAGAATGCGTGGCTCGGTATAGGGCAGCACCGGCAATGCGATGCGAAAAACCGTTTGATACGTTCGGCACCAGGCACGACGGGCTAGATGCATAAAGGAAGCTCCCTCATTTGTTGATGGGTCAACATTTGCTCGACCGATTGTACTCATCGGCGTCCGCATATGGCTTGCCAATCGTTAATCAATCAACATCTTCACATGCTTAAATTGTTTTATTAAAAATCATTCCTAATAGGCTTCACATTTAGTTGCATTTATGGATAATAGAACCCGTCAAGACGCACGTCCGGAGAGGGCCCTTACGGGACCGGACGAGCGCACCATCGCCATCGATCGAAAGGATCGAATCATGAAGTTTGTTTGCCCCGTTTGCGGTTATGTGGAAGAGTTCGACGGCGACCAGCTGCCCGAGGACTTCAAGTGCCCCCAGTGCGGCGTTCCCGGTTCTCGTTTCCTGAAGCAGGAGGAGGGTCAGCTCGAGTGGGCTGCCGAGCACGTCGTAGGCGTCGCCAAGATGGAGGGCGTCTCTGAGGACATCGTTGCCGACCTGCGCGCCAACTTTGAGGGCGAGTGCTCCGAGGTCGGTATGTACCTGGCCATGGCTCGCGTCGCTCATCGCGAGGGCTATCCCGAGATCGGCCTGTACTGGGAGAAGGCTGCCCACGAGGAGGCCGAGCATGCCGCCAAGTTCGCCGAGCTCCTGGGCGAGGTCGTGACCGATTCCACCAAGAAGAACCTCGAGATGCGCGTTGAGGCCGAGAATGGCGCCACCGCCGGCAAGACCGATCTTGCCAAGCGCGCCAAGGCCGCCGGTCTCGATGCTATCCACGACACCGTGCACGAGATGGCCCGCGACGAGGCTCGCCACGGCAAGGCTTTCGCCGGCCTGCTCAAGCGCTACTTTGGCTAAGCCAACCGCCAGAGACATAACCTCTAGCTCGATAAGGCCCGGACTGCATGGTTCGGGCCTTTTTCGTGGGCTTATTGCAGCTGTTCTTGAAGAACGATGAGCGAATGAGGGCTCAGGTCGTCGTATTGTATAAGGACGCGAGATGGAGCGATCTTAGTCGATGCCCGGTCACCCGTCCACAGGCAATCGGCGATGTTGACATAGGAAATACGAGCGCCAGCAAGAGCCTTCGCGAAGCTCTCCCCCGCCTTGTCCTCGGCCAGGGCAACGGTGCAGTAAAGGCCCGCGTCTGCATGCTCGATCGAAACCTCCCCTGCCGGAAACGCTTTCCGTACAAGCGCCGCCAGGCCATCACGCGCCTCGCGAGCACGAACACGCACGCGGTTCACATGTCGCTCGTAATCACCCGATTCCAGCAAGCGCGCTAAAGCGACCTGGTCAACAGAGCTCACCGACGAAGCGTAAAAACCAAGGTCGCACCCAAACCGTTCCATCAGCTCATCGGGCAACACCATGTACGCCAAACGCAACGCCGATGAAAGGCTCTTCGAAAACGTGTTGGTATAGATGACCGATTGAGCGGCATCGATCGACGCGAGCGCGGGAATCGGCTTGCCGGCAAGGCGAAACTCACAATCAAAGTCGTCTTCGATGAGATACCGACCCGGCCGCTCGGCAGCCCAGCTCAGCAGCGCATATCGGCGCGCGATGCTCGTCACCAAGCCGGTTGGATATTGGTGAGACGGCATCAGGTGAAGGACATCGGCCCCGGTTTTCTGCAGAGCGCTCAGGTCCACGCCCTCAGCATCCAACGGGACATGCCGCACTTCGCAACCCATGGCCTGATAGATGCGCGTCAAGCGCAAATAGCCTGGATCCTCGACGGCATACACCTTGTCCGCGCCAAGCAACTGAACCAACATGGTATCGAGCAGCTGGGCGCCCGCACCGATAACGATATTGTCGGGATTGACATTCATGCCCCTTGTCCCGCGCAGATGGTGCGCAATCGCACGTCGCAGTCGAGCGGTGCCCTGCGCCGGTGCGGGCGAAAAGATTTCACGCTCGTCTTCGGACGTCAGCGTCGCCCGTAGCGCACTTTGCCAAAGCCGCGCCGCCTCCAAAGCGGAAGGAGAAAGTGCGTCGAATCGCTCTGCCTGCCCCATGGCATCATGCGCGCTGGGACCAACAGGAACGGTATCTCGGTCGATATCCCCCGCAGCCAAAGCCAAAACCGGCGCATCCGGAAGCTCGCACGCGTAGTAGCCGCGACGCGGCATTGAGCAAATATAACCCTCGGCAAGCAACTGGCTATATGCATTCTCGATGGTAATGACACTGATTCCTAGATGACTGGCAAAGGCGCGCTTGGACGGAAGATGCTCCCCCGCCGCAATACGTCCAGCAACAATATCATCTCGAATTTGCTGATAAATATACTCATAAAGCGATGCCTCGCCGCGTTTTTCCAAATTGTAGTCAAGCATGAGTTTGTCACCTGACCTTATCGAGCTGTTCAATCTGGTATTAGTCTGACCTTGTAATTATCTCGAAAACTGATTATTCCGCCATACCCAGCTCCCCTATAGGATGTTCCGTCAAGCAATGCACATGCCAACCAAGGGAGTAACCATGGCAGAACAGACCAGCAAGGCCGATCGCGTCAAACTCAACCGCGAGCTCGCGCAGATGCTCAAGGGCGGCGTCATCATGGACGTCACCACGCCCGAGCAAGCACGCATCGCCGAAGAGGCGGGCGCCTGCGCCGTCATGGCACTCGAGCGCATTCCGGCAGACATCCGTGCCGCGGGCGGCGTGTCGCGCATGAGTGACCCCAAGATGATCAAGGGCATCCAGGAGGCCGTCTCCATCCCCGTTATGGCCAAGTGCCGCATCGGGCACATCGTCGAGGCTCAGATCCTACAGGCTATCGAAATCGACTACATCGATGAGTCCGAGGTCCTCTCCCCTGCCGATGATGTCTATCACATCGACAAAACCCAGTTTGACGTCCCGTTTGTCTGCGGTGCCCGCGACCTGGGCGAGGCGCTGCGCCGCGTTGCCGAGGGCGCTACGATGATCCGCACCAAGGGCGAGCCGGGCACGGGCGATGTCGTCCAGGCTGTGCGCCACATGCGCAAGATCCAAAAGCAGATCCGCGACGTTGTTGCCCTGCGCGACGACGAGCTCTTTGAGGCGGCCAAGCAGCTGCAGGTTCCGGTCGAGCTGGTACGCGAGGTTCACGCCACGGGCAAGCTCCCCGTCGTAAACTTTGCCGCCGGCGGCGTGGCGACTCCTGCCGATGCCGCACTGATGATGCAGCTGGGTGCCGAGGGCGTTTTTGTGGGCTCGGGCATCTTTAAGAGCGGCGACCCCGCCAAGCGCGCCGCCGCCATCGTCAAGGCCGTCGCCAACTTCACTGATGCCAAGCTCATCGCCGAGCTTTCGGAAGACCTGGGCGAGGCCATGGTGGGCATCAACGCCGACGAGATCGAGATCATCATGGAGGAGCGCGGACGCTAGTCCGGCAGAAAGGATCGCACATGAGCGATTACGCAGACCAGACGGTCGCCGTGCTGGCGGTCCAAGGTGCTTTTGCCGAGCACGAGGCAAGGCTGTCCGAGCTGGGCTCACGTTGTATCGAGCTGAGGCAGACGGCCGATTTGCAGCAGAACTTTGACCGCCTGGTGCTTCCCGGCGGCGAGTCTACCGTTCAGGGCAAGCTGCTTGACGAGCTGGGAATGCTTGATGAGCTTCGCGGCCGCATTGCCGCGGGCATGCCCGTACTGGGCACCTGCGCCGGCTTGATTCTGCTGGCCCAAGACCTTGCCACCCATGACGATAAGGGCACGCCACGTCTTGCAACCATGGAAGTACTTGTCGAGCGCAATGCATACGGCCGACAGCTCGGAAGCTTTCGAACCAAGGGGCAGGTAGCCGGCATCGACGGTGAAGTGCCGCTGACGTTTATCCGCGCGCCCCGTATCGTCGAGGTCCACGGCGACGCCAAGGCCTTAGCCGAGGTCGACGGCCGCATCGTCGCCGCCCGTCAGGGCAACCAACTAGGCGTAACCTTCCACCCCGAACTCGACGAAGACACTCGCCTCCACGAGCTGTTCCTGCAGATGTAGACAGATAAAACGAGCGTGGATTTTCGGACATACAACAAATGAGAGTGGATAATCTCCCACTTTGAGCTTGAATGCAGGCTCAAACCGGGAGATTATCCACTCTCATCCTATGTAGTCGTTGGGAACGTTCTTAAACGACTAGTCAAACAAGAACGTCCCCAACGACCATATTGCGATAGACGACCACGTTTGCCCAGATAAAACCGACCAAATAAACCTGTCTTTTTGGCGTCCCTTTTTTGCAGATTTGGACTATGGGAACGCCGATGCTTTGGCAACGCCAGCGAGCGCCGCCCAGGGCGAACAAGTTGGCATGAAAAAGGCAAGGCATAGACCTTCTGGTCATGCCTTGCCTTTTGAATGACAAATTGTCGCCCTGGGTGGCGCGCAGCGTCGACTAGTTACGCGGTTCGTAGAACCGCGTAACCCCTAAAAGCGGTTGCCGCGGAAGCCGCCGCCGTTACGGCCGCCACGATCGCCACCGCGACCGCCACGATCGTTGCCGCGGTTGCCGCCGAAGCCACCGCGGTTGCCACCGCGGTCGCCATAGCCACCACGGTTGCCGCCGAAGCCGCCACGACCGCCACGGTCGCCGCCACGGCCACCGCGATCGCCAAAGCCGCCGCGACCGCCACGGTCGCCGCCACGGCCGCCACGGTCGTCACGACCGCCGCGAGGACCGCGGTCCTCGTCCAGGCCCATGGCGACGAGCGGAGCGATAACCTTATCGAGGGCAGCCATGAGCTCAGTGGCCTCCTCGTAAGAAAGCTCGGGCAGGAGCTTCTCCTTCTTGTTGGCAAGCTCGGTCAGGCCCTCGGCAGCATCCTCGGCAGCGAAGACGACGATCTTACGCATATCGCCCTCGGCATCGTCGATACGACCGACCAGGTCGGCAGCCTCGGCCTCGGCCATAAGGCCATCGAGCTCACGAAGGCGCATGCCCAGCAGATCGGACATCTCCTTCTGCTCCATCTTGGGCTTGAGGTCAAGGAGCTTAATGGCGCGCTCGATGTTCGCCATGCGCTCGGCCTTGGCCTCCTCCTCCTTGGAAATAGCAAAGCGACGGCTACGCAGCAGGCGGGCGGCCTTCTGCATCTTGTCCATCAGCTCTTCGTCATCGTAATCAACGGCGGCCTCGACAACCTCGGCCTCCTCCTCGGCGGAAACCTCGTCAGCAGCCTCAACCTCGGCAGCTTCGGTCTCCACGGTCTCGACTGCCTCAACCTCGGCAGCCATGGTCTCGTTCTCGGTCTCGTTCATGATCTCTTCGTTCTCAGACATGAGACTCCTTCTTGGCCCTCTCGGGCATCATCGCCCCATTCGCGGGGCCCGTCGCGCACTCTTTGCGCTTATAAATCATGCCTCTCGGCAAAACGTCCATTAGTTTATGGTGTCGTCCGTCAATCTAGCTGCAGAATCTATGTGCACACATTAATGCGACATGTCGCGGTATCATGGCTTAAATCAAACGCCCACCATAAGGAGCCCGCCATGATCAAACCCATCATGAAGTCCGAGTTCTTTTTACGCCTGCCCTCCGAAGACGCCGGCCCCGAAGACGCCGCGACCGGGCAGGATCTTCTGGACACGCTGCACGAACATGAGCACGAGTGCGTAGGCCTCGCCGCCAACATGATTGGCGTGCGCAAGCGCATCATCTGCGTAAAAGACGGCAGCAAGTCGTTGCTCATGTACAACCCGCAGATTCTTGAGCAGGTCAATGCCTACCAGACGACCGAGGGATGCCTCTCGCTGGCCGGAGAACGCCCGTGTACTCGCTATCGCCGTATTAAAGTGGAGTATCTGGACGAGAACTTCGTCCACCGCATCAAAAACTTCTCGGGCTACACTGCCGAAATCATCCAACACGAAATCGACCACTGTTATGGGATAGTAATTTAACGCCGATTCGAAAAAGCGCCCTGCGGCCGAATGGCTACAGGGCGCTTTCATAGTGCGGAGCTTCTATCCCATTAGCTCTGACGATAATGATCGAAGAAGTCGGCGAGGTCTTCGAGGGACTCTTTGAGCACTTCCATGCGCGGCAGGTACACGATGCGGAAGTGATCGGGCTCGGCCCAGTTGAAACCGCCGCCGCGCGTGATCAGAATCTTCTTCTCGTGCAGCAGGTCAAGGGCAAACTGCTCGTCATCGGTGATGTTGAACTTCTTCACATCCATCTTGGGGAAGATGTAGAACGCCGCACGCGGCTTGACCACCGAGATGCCATCGATCTTGCTAAGCGCCTCGTACACAAAGTTACGCTGCTCGTAGACACGGCCGCCGGGGCGAATGTAGTCGTTGACCGACTGATGACCGCCGAGCGCCGTCTGAACGATCGACTGAGCCGGAACGTTAGAGCACAGGCGCATGTTCGAAAGCATGTTGATGCCCATAATAAAGTCGCTCATGCAACGCTGGTTGCCCGAAAGCACCATCCAGCCAATACGGTAGCCCGCGATCATGTGTGACTTGGACAGGCCGCTAAAGGTGACGCAGGGCAGGTCGGGGGCAAGCGATGCAATCGAGACGTGCTCGTAGCCGTCCATGCACAGACGATCGTAGATCTCGTCGGCAAAGATCATCAGCTGATGCCTGCGCGCGATCTCGACGATACCCTCGAGTACCTCACGCGGATAGACGGAACCCGTGGGGTTGTTGGGGTTGATGATGACGAGGGCCTTGGTCGCGCTCGTGATCTTGGACTCCATATCCTCCAGGTCGGGATACCAATCGGCCTGCTCGTCGCACAGATAGTGCACGGGATGACCGCCGGCAAGGGTTGCGCACGCCGTCCACAGCGGATAGTCGGGGCTGGGGATCAGGATCTCGTCGCCATTGTCGAGCAGCGCGTTCATCGAAAGCTGAATGAGCTCGGACACGCCGTTGCCCGTATAGATATGCTCCATCTGAACGTTGGGCAGGCCCTTGATCTGCGAATACTGCATGATCGCCTTGCGCGCAGAGAACAGGCCGCGCGAGTTGGAATAGCCCTCGCAGTCGGGCAGCTGCTGACGCATGTCCTTGATGACCTCATCGGGCGTGCGGAAACCGAAGGGCGCCGGGTTGCCGATATTGAGCTTGAGGATGCGCTCGCCCTCGTCCTCCATGCGGGCAGCCTCGTCGACGACGGGGCCGCGCACGTCATACAGGACGTTATCGAGCTTGGTGGATTTAGAGAAAGTGCGCATGGTAGTGCTCCTTGCAATTTGAGCCGTGGGACTAGGTTCGGATTTGGCAACGTTATGGGACGAGGGCGTCTCGCCTTGGTCGGCGTCACTGGCGAGCAGCCAGGTAACATCGACCTCCAAAATACGGGCGAGCAGCTCTGCCACATCGCGCCGCGGGATCGTCTTGCCGCTCACATATTGGCTCATCTGACTCTTGCCGAGTTTTTTGCCGAGCATCTCCGATGCACGAATCACGTCCGACTGGCGAACGTCGCGATCGGACATAGCCTGTCGCAGGCGATCGCTAAACGTCTCTTGGGCCACTAGAACCTCCTTGCTGGCAAAGTTCAATTTATAGAACACGAATTGAACCTGAGTTCAATTTAGGCAGCAGTATAGCGCGGCACACTATCCGAAAGTTCAATTTCACATGAAAATGTACCGAACCCTGAGATTTGCCTCAAAGTGGACAACGGGTACGCACCTCTATAGATATTCAAGGAAACGAGCCGCTGCAAGCGAAACATCAGCCGTGCGATATATGGCATTGATTTGCCGATGAGGATGCCCCTCCAGCGGCCGGATAGCGACATCAAACTGACAGCGGCGCAAGATGAGTGCCGGAAGAACACTCACGCCCAATCCGTCCTCGACCATGGCCATGATCGCATAGTCATCCCAGGTCGACAGCTTAGAGCGCACCGTTAGGCCCGCACGGCGAAACAGCGGCGTAATCTCGTCGTCACTGCCGCGTTCCAGCAGAATTAATTGCTCGTTGACCAAATTGGCAAGAGAAACGACATGCGCATCGGCAAGCGAAGAGCTCGCTGGCACTACGGCCATCAGCTCATCTTGCACCAACGGCCGTGACGTCATGCCGACACCGCGTGGCTCGCGCGGAATAAAGCCCAGGTCGCAGCGGCCTTCCGCCACCCATTGCTCAATTTCGGAGTAGTCGCCCATCAGCAGTTCGTAATCGACATCCGGGTGATCGGCGCGAAAGCGCGCAATGACCGGTGGCAGCACATGAGTCGCCACACTCGAAAACGTTCCGATGCAGATTTTGCCGCGCATAAGCCCACGCATCTCGTCCACGCGTCGCTGCAGGCGGCCAAACTCCTCGCATAACGCCTCGACCGCCGGCATGATCTGCCGACCATCGGCAGAAAGTACCACGCCCTCGCGGCTGCGATCGAGCACCTTAAAACCCCAGTCGGCCTCAAGATCGCCCACCATGCGACTCACGCCCGACTGCGAATAGCTCAGGCGCTCAGCGGCACGCGTAAAGCTGCCGGCGCGCACGGTCTCGAGCAATACTTGCATCTTTTGGATATTGGTCTCCACGACACGCCCCACCTTTGCATGAGTATTTGTCATGTCTCCCATGCATTATATTCGCTTTTCTTCTATTGCCCGCTACTCCATAGTGAACTTGCACCGATGTAGAGGGGACGGCAGTGCATGAACAACGGATTGCTTACATACCTAGCAGCATTGCTGCTGTTTGGCTCCAACGGCATCATCGCCGCGGCCATCGCACTGCCAAGCTCCGATATCGTGCTCCTGCGCACGTTTTTGGGTGCGCTCTCGCTCATCATCATCCTCGTCACTACGCAACGCCATAAGTTGCAGGCACCGTCTCGTCCCCGCGAAGCCGCTGCCCTTATTCTCTCGGGCGCTGCGCTGGGTGCCAGCTGGATATTCCTGTTTCGCGCCTACCAGACCATTGGCGTTGGCATCTCCTCGCTGCTGTATTACTGCGGCCCCATCATCGTTATGGCCCTCTCCCCGTTCATCTTTGGAGAAAAACTGACTGGCGGTAAAATCGCCGGCTTTATCGCCGTTGCCTGCGGCGCTTTCCTTATCGCAGCACAAGGCCTGGGCGGCAACATGCCCATCTCGGGCATCCTCTGCGGCATCGCCTCAGCCTTCTGCTATGCGCTGATGGTCATCGCCAGCAAGGGGGCGCCGCACATCGAGGGCCTCGAGAACTCCACCCTCCAGGTGAGCGCCGCCTTTGCGACCGCGCTGGTTCTCACGCTCATCACGCAGGGCGTCCCCTCGTTTTTCTCCCCCAGCATTGCCACCGGCATCGATTGGTGCGCCGTCGCCATGCTCGGCGTCGTCAACACCGGACTCGGCTGCCTGCTCTACTTTAGCGCCGTCGCTAAACTGCCTGTACAGACCGTCGCCGTTGTCGGCTACCTCGAGCCGCTTTCGGCTGTCGTCTTCTCCGTCGCCCTTTTGGGCGAGGCCATGACGCCCATCCGTCTGATGGGAGCCGCGCTGATCATCGGCGGAGCGATCTTTTGCGAACTCGCCGGTAAGCGCGCAAGCGCCAAGGCCGGTATCGCCCAGGCAGTACGCGCCTAAACGCCCCTCTTCAGTTCAAAGCAGGGGTGCGTCCGCGGTTAACACACTGCAGCAAACCACACAGCGGATTCGCCCCTGTTTTGAAATGTCGTCAGCGCAAACGAATACTCCCCAGCTGGGGATTATTGTCTAAAGCACCCCGATGTGCCAAACTGCTCTTATATATAAAGACGGCATAAAAGATTTCTGTCCCGACAGAAATTAGATGTCTAAGGGAGTCCACGTGGCACACAACAAACTGGAGACAAGCCTCCAAGACCAGCAGAGTCAGGGCGGGCACGGAGCCATCCCCCTCTCCGCCGGTATGTTGCTCGTTACGCTCGGCGTCGTCTACGGCGACATCGGCACGAGCCCCATGTACACCATGAAATCAATCGTCGCCAATAACGGCGGCATCGGCACCGTCAGCGAGGACATGATCCTGGGCGCGCTTTCGCTCGTCATCTGGACCATGACGCTCGTGACCACGGTCAAGTACGTGCTGATCGCCATGAAGGCCGACAACCACAACGAAGGCGGTATCTTCGCCCTGTTCAGCCTTGTGCGCAAGGTGGCGCCGTGGCTGATTCTGCCCGCCATGATTGGCGGCGCGGCGCTGCTCGCCGACGGCATCCTTACCCCCGCCGTCACCGTAACCACAGCAATCGAGGGACTGCGCACCATCGAGTGGGGCCATGCGCTACTGGGCGACGGCCAGACCAATGTGATTATCATCACCATCATCATTATCTGCGGCCTGTTTGCCATGCAGCGTGCCGGCACCTCGTCGATCGGCAAGCTGTTTGGCCCGCTTATGACATTATGGTTCCTGTTCCTGGCAGGCGCCGGTCTGTTCAACATGCTCGGCAACCTGTCCATCCTGCGCGCGCTCAACCCCATCCGCGGCATCATGTTCCTGTTCTCGCCCATCAACCACTCGGGCATCATGGTGCTCGGCTTCGTCTTTCTGTCGACGACCGGCGCCGAGGCGCTCTACTCGGACATGGGCCACGTGGGCAAGGCAAATATCTACGCATCTTGGCCGTTCGTAAAGGCGGCACTCATCCTCAACTATCTGGGCCAGGGCGCTTGGCTGCTCGCCAACAACTCCAATCCCCAGATGCTCGCGATGGACATCGTCAACCCGTTCTATATGATGCTACCCGAGCCCCTGCGCCCCTTTGCCATCGTGCTTTCGGCCGTGGCGGCCATCATCGCCTCGCAGGCGCTCATCACCGGATCGTTCTCGCTGGTATCCGAGGCCACCCGCCTCAACCTCATGCCGCACCTGCGCATCCACTACCCCAGCGACACCAAGGGCCAGCTCTATATTCCGCTCGTCAACAACATCATGTGGATCGGCTGCATCTTTATCGTGCTGCTGTTCCAAAACTCCGAGCGCATGGAGAGCGCCTACGGCCTCGCCATTACCGTGACCATGCTCATGACCACGACGCTTTTGACGAGCTACATCGCCGGCATCATGAAGCACAAGCTGGGCGCCTGCGTCTTCGCCCTGCTCTTTGGCGCTATTGAGCTGTGCTTCTTCGCCTCGTGCCTCACCATGTTCTTTGACGGCGGCTACGTCATGATCTTCCTGGCCTCGCTGCTGTTTGGCCTTATGTATGTGTGGCGTCGCGGTACCGCTATCGAGCGCACGCAGACGATCCTGCTGCCCGTCTCCAAATACATCGACCAGCTCAACCGTCTGCGCAACGACGAGACCTATCCCGTGCTCGCCGACAACCTGGTGTTCCTCACCAACAGCCCCGACCCGCTCACGCTCGACCGCGACGTGCTCTATTCCATCTTGGACAAGCACCCCAAGCGCGCCAAGGCATATTGGTTCATCAACGTGCACGTTACCGACGAGCCCTATACGCACGAGTATTCCGTCGAAACCTTTGGCACGGACTTCTTGTTCCGCGTACGCTTGGATCTGGGCTTTAAGGTCAACCAGCGCGTCAACGCCTACCTGCGCCAGATCGTCGGCGACCTGATGGCTTCGGGCGAGCTGCCGCCGCAGCACCACACCTACTCCATCTACGAGACACGCGGAAACGTGGGCGACTTCCGTTTTTGCATGCTGCGCAAGATGCTTGCCCCCGAGACGGACATCAACCGCAACGACCACCGCGTCATGGCCATCAAGTACGCCGTCCGTCGCGCCTGCGGAAGCCCAGCACGTTGGTATGGCCTCGAGAACTCGGCCATCATCATCGAGTACGTGCCACTCTTTGCCCGCATGCGCCCGGCCGTCAAGCTGGTACGCACCCAGGTTCCGCTCGAGGTTCAGGTCGAAGAGGCCGAGGAAATGGAAGTCGATATCTTCTCGGACGACCTGGTCAACGGCAACGAGGCCGGTAGGAATATGAACGTCGATCCCACTGAGCTGCTCGAGAGCGTCGCCGATACGCCCGAGCAGCAACAGCTCGACGGCCTCGAGAGCACCCAGCTCAACGACGCCAACTTCTAAAACGCCGTCAGCCATCGACGACAACGGCCCTGCATCTCGCAAAGAGATGCAGGGCCGTTTTGTGTTGCGGCGGACCGGTGAGCTACGAGCGGCGCGGCTCGGGAGTCACGAGCTTATCGGGGCCAGCGCCCTCGGCATCCATCAAGCCCACGTAGCGAATCGACGGGTCCTCGTACGTTGAGTAATAGTAATTGCCGGTACGTGCGCTAAAGCAGCCGGTGTAGATGGTCTTCTCGAACTCGCCGTCACCCATCTTGGACGCACCCTCGATCATGACCACTCCCTCGAGTGAACGGAACATGCGGACGACGTTTTCGGTCTCGCTCTCCTTTTGCGGGTAATTGGCATTGAGGTACGCCGCCTTTACAAAACGGCTCGGCGAATAGCAATCGCCCGGAATACCGCGCATGCCGGCACCCGCGCCATAGGGCTTGAGCTCGGCGCCACGCCATGTCGCCGTCTGCGGAAAATCGCTTGTGGCAGTGATATAGGTGCGCAGGTTTTCCATGTGCCACGGGAAGGTCGGCTGGTTGGCAAGGGTGTCGACCGGATCGTCGTATACATGCAGGCCGTCAGCCATCATCTCGACCACGATGCTACGCTG
Organism: uncultured Collinsella sp.; assembly: GCA_934643145.1. Taxonomy (GTDB): domain Bacteria; phylum Actinomycetota; class Coriobacteriia; order Coriobacteriales; family Coriobacteriaceae; genus Collinsella. Next base: position 35,501 of record CAKUBM010000008.1, read on the forward strand.
ATTGTCGCCGATAATCCAATGGAGCAGCGACACGCCCAGCCCCTCTCCCGCAGATTTGGCGACAATCACCGTATCGCGCAGCGCAGCCTCGACCTCGTCGACCGTCGAGAACGTCGCTGCCACCCACAGGGGAAACTCATAGGCCGCGATATTGGTCTTGCCGTCGACAGGGTCCTCGGCATACTCGGCATAACCCGGGAAATTGAGACCCGCCACGGCGAGGCCCGCATCGTTGCCACAGTCGAAGAACATAGGGTAGTTCTTGTAATCGATGCACATACCGATCACCGCGTGTGCCGCTGTCGCGTCGTCGATAAACGAATACGGAATGTGAAATCCGCGCGGCATCACGCGAACCTGTTGGCCGTAGTCAAAGCTCCAGTCGAGGTTGCGGCCCAGATACATGTGGCCAGAATTATCGGTAAATCGAATGCTCGTGCACATAGCGCCTCCCAGCTTTACGTTCTTGCTAAGGTTATTGTCACCAAACAAAAAGGCGCTAAACACAAAAGCCCGGACATGACAACAATGTCACGCCCGGGACAAAGACCGCAAATTCGGTCCCCAATTAAACCACCCTAGACAAGTTTACCTTGGCAGTGATCGATCATATGCTGGATCATTTGTGCCTCAAAGCCCGCGTAGTCGCGGCGGCACTCCTTCATCTTGCCGTCGACGATCTGGTCAAAGGCAACCTTGCACTTGATATAGCGCGTGGACTTGGTGACCTCCTCGTGCGTCAGGCAGCTCTCCTCCATCTTGCTGGCGCCCAGGCCAAACACCAGACGGGGGTTGTAGAGCACATGGGGCTCGCCGGCGTCGTCCAGATAGACGCAGACCTTCTTGGTGACGCCGATCTGGTTGGCGGCAAGGCAGCCGGCATCGTCGAGCGACTTGATGGTATCGATCAGGTCCTGAGCGACCGACTCGTCCTCGACAGTCGCAACCTCGCAACGCTGGGACAGGATAGCCTCGTCGCGGCAGAGCTCTTTAATCATACGTTCCTCCATAGGGGTCGTTGTAACTGCTTAAGTATACGGTACCCACACATTTTCATACGGAAAATACCGCCTGTCTGCTACAAAGCGCCGAACATCAACATGCGAGGAACAACAGCGTCGTAAAGGGGCTATAGTAGGTGAGTTCGTGTCAATCGGCCTAAACTCGGGGCCGAACAAGGAAAGGGTATGCATGGACGAACTATTTCACGTCAGCGAGCGCAAGTCCACAATCGGGACCGAACTCCGCGCTGGACTGACAACGTTCCTGGCGATGGCCTACATCATCGCCGTCAACCCCGCGGTGCTCTCGGGCGCCGGCATCGATGCGGGAGCGCTCGCTTGCGCCACCTGTCTGGGCGCTGGCATCATGACCATCTGCATGGGCATCTTCGCTAACCGCCCGCTCGCCTGCGCGTCGGGCTTAGGCGTCAACGCGATGATCGCTGGAATCACCACCACCGTCTGCGGCGGTGACTGGCACGTGGCCATGAGCGTCATCTTCCTTGAGGGCGTCGTCATCTTGCTGCTCGTGCTTTGTGGCCTGCGCGAGGCCATCATGGACGCCATCCCGGTTGTCCTGCGTCACGCCATCTCGGTGGGTCTGGGCCTGTTCATCGCCATGATTGGCCTGTGCGATGCCGGCATTATCACCGCCGGCGCCGGTACACTCGTCGGTCTGGGCGACATCACCTCCCCCACATTCATCGTCGGCATCATCTCCATCCTGGTGACAGTCGCCCTCGCCTGCCGCAACGTCCCCGGCTCGCTGCTCATCGGCATCGTCGTCGCCGTCATCGCCGGTATCCCCCTAGGTGTGACCCAGGCTCCGACCGGTATCATCGCCCCGCTCGACTTCTCGAGCATCGGTGGCCCCATCGCCGACGCCGGCGGCGTGCCCGCCATCGTCAAGGTCCTTACCGACCCCGCGCTCCTCGTCATCTCGTTCTCGCTGCTCATGAGTGACTTCTTCGACACCATGGGCACCGCGATGGCCGTGGCCAAGCAGGGCGAGTTCCTCACCGACGACGGCAACGTCGAGAATATCAAGGAGATCCTGATCGTCGACTCCGCCGCCGCTGCTGTGGGCGGTTTCATGGGCGTCTCCTCCATCACCACCTTCGTCGAGTCCACTTCCGGCGCCGCCGACGGTGGCCGCACGGGCCTCACCTCCGTCACCACCGGCGTGCTGTTCATCCTCGCCGCCTTCTTCTCCCCCGTCGTCTCCATCGTTTCCAGCGCCGCCACCTGCGGTGCCCTGGTCTACGTCGGCTACCTCATGATGAGCGAGGCCTCCGAGATCGACTGGTCCGATGTCTCGCAGGGCTTCCCGGCGTTCATGATCGTCGCCGGCGTGCCCTTCACCTACTCCATCTCCGCCGGCATCGGCCTGGGCTTTATCGCCTACGTGGTCGTCGCGCTCTTTAAGGGCGAGGCCTCGAAGATCAAGCCGCTCATGTGGATTGCAGCCCTCGCCTTCCTCGTCTACTTCTTTGTGGCGTAACGGCAAAGCTGTCAAAGCAGAGCGCCAAAGCGCGGAGTCGCAGCAAGCGGCTCCGCGCTTTTCTTTTAAAGCCAGGCAACGCATAGGCGCACGATGGATTGCTTCCCGAGTTTTGGCCATTTTGCCCTCCAAACGGCACTACCGCCGGCAACATCCAGCAGATACGCTGAATCTAGTCGTATAGGCCCTATGAGAACGGGAGCAACCGTGGCAGCCTTGTTCACGACCCCCAAACGCAATGACACTACCGCCGGAACCCATGTTGCCGAACCCGACGTTCGCCGTCGCATAGGACTCGCGCACGGCAGCTGGCGCCGCGTGACGCGCCGCATCGTCGTGGGAGCCGTATGCGCGCTCACGGTAAGCTCGCTGCTCATGCCGAGCGTCTCGCTCGCAGCGGAATGGGTCAAGGTCGGCGGCAACAAGTACAACACCGCGGCGAGCGACGAAGCCGGTACCTGGTCGTGGGACGGCGCCGACGACTTGAAGCTCAACAACTATAACGGCGGCGAGATCCAGGCCGCAGGCAAGCTCAACGTGAATTACTCGGGAACCAACATCGTCACTGCCGAATGGATCGAAAGCATCAACGTTTCTCATGGCACTAACGAGAATGCCGAGCTCAATATCCAAGGCGACGAGGGCGGCACGCTCAGTGTGACATCTACTGAGGACGCTATCCTCTCCACGGGTAATATCAACATCGACGGAGCCGGATCCGTCAACGCCACGAGCACTGGGTTTGATGCCATCAATGCCGGGGGTGATCTCGCTATCAAAGGTTCGGGCAACGTCAACGCCACGGGTGCATCGGATGGCATCAGGGCAAACGGCAATATCACGATTGACGACAGCGGAGCCGTCACCGCCAGGGCTACCAAGGACAAGGGTATTGGAACCGACAAGAACCTCACCATCAAGGGTGGCGGGACGGTCGAGGCAAGCTCAGCCGATGGTGAGGCCCTTTGGAGCGGCGGCAATATCAACATCTCGGACGGCAGCCAGGTCAAGGCAAGCTCCGAGAAAGACGCTGCCGTCGAGGCCAAGGGCAGCCTCGCAGCCACAAACGCCTCCCTCAACGTAAACGGTGTTGAATATGGCGTCTATGCCCACAAGGGCATCACCCTCGATCATGCAAACGTGACGGTCCGTACAAGTAAAGGCAGATACGGTGGCGCCAACGCCCTCTTCACCTACCAGGACGACATCGTCGTCAAGAACGGCTCCACCGTGGACGCGTTTGCGGAAGGCGAGGTTTCGGCTGCATTCTCCACCAGAAACGATCGACCCAACGAGAAGGGCGGCCACATCTACATCAGCGACTCCGTTGTCAAGGCCATAGCCCGCTATGTCGAGAACGGCGACGGCCCCATCCCCTACAGCGAAAACCAAGATGGCGAGACGAGGCGCGAACCCCAAGGCGAGAACATCGGCATCATCGCCCAGACCAGCGAGGGCGTCACACCCGCAGTCATCTCGATCATCCGCAGCAAGGTAACGGCCGAAGGAGATACAGCGGCAATCTTTGCCCGTGCCATGAGCGCTGACGGCAAGACAATCGGCACCATCAAGATTGAGAACGCCGCCATCCAGACGCCCGAAGGCGGCAAGGTCATTGACTATCGCAAGCTCCGTGACGGCATCTACGAGGCAGGCCAAGCCATCGGCACGGGCGACGCCACGGTCGACTCCCTCTATATCAAAGCAGTCGCCAAAAGCACGACCACCGCACCTCCCGAGGTAGCCAAGCCGGAAGACCCCAAGCCCGACGAGACCAAGCCCGCAGAAAGCAAGCCCGCGGAGTCCAAGCAGAACCCCAAGCCTGAGGGCTCAAAGCCGACCAAGACCGTTGCGGCTTCAACCACGAAAGCCAAGACTACCGGCGTGCTCGCGGCAACCGGCGACACCTCGGGTGCGGCCATCGTGGCAACCGTCCTTGCGGGAACAGCCGCTATCGCGGCAGGCACCATGGTGAGCCGCAAGCGCTCATAGACAGCTTTGACCTTTAACGCACGGGACGGCACCCACAGAAGTGCTAGCCTGCACACCGTTTAGCAACGCCACCGCCAAGCTCCCCTCCGGCGGTGGCGTTTTTCATTTGCGTCCGCGCGGCGCACGCGAATGTTCTTGATGCTGTCCAACCGGCATACGCTGGCGTGCGACAATTGAGGCTGCCGATATCACAACACTGAGAGAAGCCCGTCATGGAAGCGCATCAAAAGCAGATAACCGTTTATTCGAATCATACGGAAAGCGCGCCTGTCATCTACCTTCCTGTGGTCGTGGGCGACGGCAGCGAGGTTTATGAGTGTTGCCGAGAGCTCGACTGTCCGCCATTCACCCTCGTCACCATTGGCGGGCTCGATTGGAATCGCGAGCTGAGCCCCTGGGCATGCGATGGAACTGTACGCGATGCTGAGCCTTTCGGCGGTCAGGCTGCCAGTTTTCTTGATGAGTTGCTGAGCCAGATAATCCAGCAGGTCGAGTCATCGCTTCCCCAGCCGCCCGTTTGGCGCGGCATTGCCGGTTACTCGCTCGCAGGCCTTTTCGCGCTTTGGGCCCTCTGGCAAACCAACGCCTTTGACCGCGCCGCGAGCGCATCGGGGTCGCTGTGGTTTCCCCACTTTGTCGATCGTGCCAGCACGGAGCCGTTTGTCAGCAACCCGCAAGCCGTCTACCTGTCGCTCGGTAAAAAGGAAACCAAGACGCCCAACCGCATGATGCGACACGTGCTCGACGACACGCGCGCGATGGAAGAGTTACTCGTCGAGCGTGGCATTCCAACAACGCTGGAGATCAACCCCGGCAATCATTTTGCGCAAACCGACTTGCGCATGGCCCGCGGCATCCACTGGATACTGACACATTAAAAATGGCGCCCACGTGTACGCATGGGCGCCATTTTTTGATGTAGCTGGACACAGCTGTTACTCAGCAGCTTCCTCGAGCTCAGAAACATCGAACTCAAAGTCGTTACCGGGCAGGATTGCGTTGAGAACAATACCCACCAGCGAGCCCACGGCGAGGCCCGAAAGCGAGATCGTCACGCCGCCCAGCTCCAACACGATGGCGCCAGCAGTGCTGTAGGCAATGCCGAGCGAGAGAACGAGCACCAGCGCTGCCACCAGCACGTTGCGGTTGTTCTGGAAATCGACCTGGTTCTCGATGAGGTTGCGAACACCCACGGCGCTGATCATGCCGTAGAGCACGAGCGACACGCCGCCGATGACGCACGCCGGCATGGCGGCGATGACTGCAGCGAACTTGGGGCAGAACGAAAGCACGATGGCGCAGCACGCGGCAATGCGGATCACGCGCGGGTCGAACACGCGCGTCAGGGCGAGCACGCCAGTGTTCTCGCCATAGGTGGTGTTTGCCGGAGCACCAAAGAGCGAGGCCAGGATCGTGGCAAGGCCATCACCGAGCAGCGTGCGATGCAGGCCAGGATCGGCGATGTAGTTGCGCTCGCAGGTAGAGCCGATAGCCGAGATGTCGCCAATATGCTCGATCATGGTCGCGAAGGCCAGCGGCATGATGGTGATGATGGCCGTCGTGGCAAGACCGCTATCGAACTGCGGACCAAAGAGCGCGAACACGGTGTTGTCCCATACAATGGGCAGGCCGACCCACGGAGCGGCCGCAACGCCCGAAAAATCAACTTCGCCCAGTGCTGCCGCAACGGCATAGCTCACCACGACACCCAGCAAAATCGGCACGATCTTGACCATGCCACGGCCCCAGATGTTGCAGATCACGATGACGGCCACAGCAACCACAGCGACAAGCCAGTTGGTCTGGCAGTTGGCGATGGCAGAGCTCGCCAAGATCAAGCCGATGGAAATAACGATGGGACCAGTCACCACCGGCGGGAAGAAACGCATGACACGCTTGGCGCCAAAGGCGCGGAACAGGGCCGCAAGCACCGGATAGAGCAGGCCTGCACAAGCTACGCCCAGGCAAGCGTAGGGCAAAAGCTCGGCCTCGCCGTTGGGCGCAATGGCGGCATAACCCGCGATAAAGGCAAACGAGGAGCCCAGGAACGCGGGCACCTTACCGCGCGATAGAAAATGAAACAGCAGCGTGCCGATGCCGGCGAACAGAAGCGTCGCCGAAACGGAAAGGCCGGTGAGCACGGGCACGAGCACCGTGGCTCCGAACATCGCAAACATGTGTTGCAAACCCAACACAAACATGCGCGGGCGGCCGAGCGACGATGCATCGTAGATGGCATCGGTGACGGCGGGCGTCGAAGACTGGGACATGGAAGTCCTTTCGAATGGAAGGGCGATCAGGCATATCGGATAACCTGCCCGAACGATACGATCCGAACCATTGTACGTGATACTCAATGCCTCGCACGCGCCGTCACCTGCGAACGGTAGCGTTACTTCCAGACGCGCTCGGCAATACGCCTGACCAGCGCAATCTTTGCCCACTGCTCGTCCTCGGTCAGCTTATTGCCAATCTCGCAGCTGGCAAAGCCACACTGCGGAGACAGATACAGGTTCTCGAGCGGCACGTACTTTGCCGCCTCGCGGATGCGCTCGACGATAACATCCTCGTTCTCGAGCTCTGCCGCCTTGGTGGTCACCAAGCCCAGCACGACCTTCTTGCCGGGAGCAACGTACTTGAGCGGCTCAAAACCACCGGCGCGGGGCGTGTCGAACTCCAGATAGAACGCGTCAACGTCCTCATGCGCAAACAGGTACGGCGCGATGGGGTCGTAGCCGCCCTCAAAAGCGTAGGTGGAGTGGTAGTTGCCGCGGCATACGTGCGTGTTGATGACCAGATCGTCGGGCTTGTCCGCGATGGCGGCGTTGTTGAGCGCCACGCCCAGCTCGCTCACCTTTTGCAGGTCGACCGGGCTCATGCCGGTTTTGGCGACAAAATCGGTATCGCAGTAGATACCCCAGGTGCAGTCATCGAACTGGATGTTGCGGCAACCCGCAGCGTACAGGTCGGCAATCACGGTGCGATAGGCAGCCGCGATGGCATCGGCGAGTTCCTCGTCGGTCTTATAGACAGCGCGCAGGCTCTCCTGCTGACCATCGCAGCGATCGAGCGTGACCTCAGAGAACGTCTGGATCGGCGCCGGAATGGTCTGGCGTGCGACCTGGCCCTCGCCCTCGAGGGCTTTGACAAACTTAAAGTGTGCAACGAACGGATGGTTCTCGCCGCTAATGGGACCAGTCACCACGGCAGTGTCGGCGGTAGTCTCCTCATCGTGGAACATGTAGCCCGTGCGCGAGGCGCGGCGCTCAATGCCGTTGAGTCCCCACATAAAATCGAGATGCCAGTAGCTGCGGCGAAACTCGCCATCGGTGATCACTTGCAAGCCAGCGGCCTTTTGCTTAGCCACCAAATCGCGAATGGCCTCGTCCTCGACGGCCTTAAGGCCGGCGGCGTCAAGTTTGCCCGCGGCATAGGCGGCACGCGCATCCTTAACAGCTTGCGGACGAAGAAAGCTGCCGACGATATCGGCGCGAAACGGCGCGTTCGGTTGAATCGAAGTGCTCATAGATATCTCCCTTTGCATTGGTTGCTTTACTGGGACAGAGTATGAGCGCTCATATGGCCATCGTAAAATATACGTTTATAACAGTTTGATATAGATGATTCCTATATCAGGCTGGACTGCCATAAAGAAATTTGACCCGCGCGGAGCACAGCAGCCTAGATGTGCTGACGAATCGCCTCGATATAGGCCCGGCCGTAGCGGGTGAGCGTCGTGTTCTTGCGCGTGATAATACCGATCTCCATATACTCGTCCACATCGAGCGGAATCGAGATAATGCCAGGGCCGTTGAGCTCGTGACTGATCACGCCCGAGCACACGGTGTAGCCGTTGAGTCCCATGGCCAAATTGAACAACGTCGCACGGTCGCGCACGCGGATGTTCTTGCGGCGCTCAAACGTCGAGGTCAGCTCCTCGGAATAATAGAACGAGTTATAGCTTCCCTGCTCATAGGACAGGAACGGGTAATCTTCCAGATCCTCGAGCGTTACGCGGGAGCGGCCCGCCAGCGGATGCTCGGCACACACGAAAACGTGCGGCGCGGCGCAGAAGAGCCCTTCGAATACGAGCTCGTTGGCCGCCAGCATGCGCTCGATAACCTCGCGATTGTGCTCGGACAGGTACAGGATGCCCAGCTCGCTTTTCATGTGCGCAACGTCTTCGATAATCTCGTGGGTCTGCTCCTCGCGCAGGGTAAAATCGTAGCGCGCGGCATCGAACTCGCGGATCACGTCGACAAACGCATTGACGGCAAAGGAATAATGCTGGCAGCTCACGCTAAAATGCGGCACCTGCTCGGACGCACCTTTATATTTGTCCTCGAGCAGATCGGCCTGATCGAGCACCTGGCGCGCGTAGCCCAAAAAGGTCTCACCCTCCTCGGACACGATAACGCCCTTGTTGGTGCGCTCAAAGATGTGCACGCCCATCTCGTTTTCGAGCTCGCGGATCGATGCAGTGATCGAAGGCTGCGACACAAAGAGCCGACGCGAGGCCTCGGTGATGCTGCCGCATTCGGCAACCTTAACGACATACCTGAGCTGCTGGAGCTTCATAGTGGCCTCCCTAGGCGTTCGCGACGCGCGGACCCGCCGCATCTGCCTGGCGCATAAACGGCGGCATCTCCCCCGTCGCGGCGCAGGCGGCAATCTGGTGCAGAGCCTTGGCAACTGCATCGTCCGCCGCGGCACCGATATGCCAGCGCGCCGCAGCCGTGACGGCCTCGTTGGCGTTGGCGACTGCAACGGAGTTGGGGACGGCATCAATCATGGGCAGGTCGTTATCGGAGTCGCCGAACACGGCCACCTCGTCGGGCGTAAGGCCCAGAGCGCGCGCCAGTTCCAGCGCCGCGCAGCCCTTGTCCCAACCGGCCGGAAGAATGTCGAACAGGCGCACGCGATTGTTGGGGAACACAAGCGAGAGCTCTGGCACCTCGGCAGCAACGCGCTCACGTAGCTCGGCGAGCTCCTCACGCGAGCGGGCGCTCCAGATGTTCGCCTTGTAAATTGGAGCGTTGTCGATCGACGGACGGCACGGGGCCTCTTCGCCCTTGAGCCACGCGTTTCCGCCCGACTCCATGGCGCGGCGCACGCGCTCGGGGTCGCTCGTCACGCAATAGGCGTCGTTGTCCCAAAAGTCATCACCCAGGCTGTAGACCTTTAGATACGTATCGTCGGTCTCTTGCTCAAGGTAGTCGGCCAGGCGCATCAGGGCGTCGTTGTCGGTTGCGCGCGATGCGACCACCTCGCCGTCGACAAACATCACCTGCCCGTTGCAAAACGCACCGGTCGAGAAGCACTCGGAGCGATTGCGGAACATCCAGCCCATCGCGGACGGCTGACGGCCCGAAACCGGGCCAAAATGCAGGCCCGCTGCCTGCATAGCATGAATGCCATCGATGGCATAGTCGCTGGCGCCGTCTTGTCCAGCGGGAATCAGCGTATCGTCCATATCGGTCAGCACAAGTTTAATCATAGGGTCCCCTCGGTCATTCTCATCCCGTCTATTGTACCGACCTGCCAAAAAGGGACAGGTTTATTTTGGCAGGTTTTATCTGGGAAAACGCATCGCCCCAGTTGGTACCTGCCAAAATAAACCTGACCCTTTTTGGCAGGTGCGCTAGTATAGGGGACAACAGATTCGATGCGGGAGTGCCGGCGGTGCAAACCACAAGGCTGAGAGGGCAATGGGCCCAATCCTTTGAACCTGTCAGTTAATGCTGGCGTAGGGAGCATGCCGCCTTTACAGGGGCGCTGTCTATGCACAGCGCCCCTTTTCTATGCCAAGGAGGCATGTGCAGTGATTGATTCGGAACAGCTTAAACAACGTGTAGTCAAGGCCGTGGACGAGATTCGCGCCACCAACCCAATGGCGGGCTCCATCACCAACACGGTGACGATTGACTTTGTCGCCAACGCGCAGCTCGCCGTGGGCGGTTCGGCCGCCATGGTCTATCTGCCCGACGAGGGCGAGGCGCTCGTTGCCGGCGGCGGCGCCATCTATCTCAACATGGGCACGCTCTTCCCCATCTACGAACAGACGATTCCCCGCGCGGCCAAGGCGGCACACGACGCCGGCAAGCCCTGGGTGCTCGACCCGGTGGGCCTGGGCATCGGCAGCCTGCGCACCCAGCTGGTAAACGAGCTCAAGCAGTACAAGCCCGCCATCGTGCGCGGCAACGCCTCCGAGATCATCGCGCTCGCCGGCCTGTGGGGTCTTGAGGGCGAGGCAGCCGATCTGAGCCGCGTGCGCGGTGTCGATACCACCGACACGGTCGATGCTGCCCGCGATGCCGCCGTGGCGCTCGCCCGCTACACCGGCGGCGCCGTTGTGGTCTCGGGCGAAGTCGACCTGATTACCGACGGCACAACCGTGGCCAAGTCCCACGGCGGCAGCCCGCTCATGTCCAAGATCACCGGTTGCGGCTGCTCGCAGGGCGGCGTGCTGGCCGTGTATGCCTGCGCCGCCGATCCGTTTACGGCAGCCGTCTGCAGTGCCGCCGTCTACAACGTTGCCGGCACGCGTGCCGCCGCTGTCGCCGATGCCCCGGCAAGCTTTAAGGTCGCCTTTATCGACGAGCTCTACCGCGCGACCGCCCAGGACATTGCCGATAACCGACTCGAGCTCGAGGAGGCATAAGCCATGTCCGAGCCCGCAACCGATGCCGGCATGAACACACTCGTCGCCGTGGCCATCGCCCCATGCGGTACCGGCGATGAGCTGTCCGCCGAGGTCGCCGAGGTCGTGCGCGTCATTCGCGAGAGCGGCCTTCCCAACCGCACCACCTCGATGTTCACCGAGATCGAGGGCGACTGGGACGAGGTCATGCAGGTCGTGCGCGACGCAACCTTTGCGCTGGCGAGCAAGGGCATCCGGACCGAAGTCGTGCTCAAGGCAGATATTCGACCCGGATTTACCGACACCATGACCGGCAAACTCGAGCGCATGGAAGCGCAGATCAAAAAGCAGGAGGAAGCACGATGAGCATCCGCGACAACCTTGATATCTCGGCCTATCTGGTACTCGGCCCCGAAAACACGCTCGGGCGCCCCGTGGGCGATGTGGTGGCCCAGGCACTCGACGCCGGCTTTACCTGCATCCAGGTGCGCTCCAAGGTGGCAAGCGCCCGCGAGATCATTGCGCTGACCGGCGACGCCGCGCAGGCAATCGCACAGGCCGGCAAGACCGGTCAGGTCGCCTTGCTGATTGACGACCGTCTTGACTGCGTACTCGCCGCGCGCGAGCAGGGTATTGCCGTCGACGGCGTGCACGTGGGCCAAAGCGACATTCCCGTCGAGGTCTGCCGCAAGCTTCTGGGCCCCGATGCCATCGTGGGCCTTTCGGCCCGTTGCGAAGAGATGCTCGAGTACGTCAAAACCGCCGACATGAGCCTGGTCGACTACCTGGGCATCGGCCCGCTCCACGAGACCGAGACCAAGCGCGACTGCGGACGCGCAGCCGATGGCTCTATCATCACCAAGAGCTTTGAGGACCTGGCCATACTCCACGCGGCAAGCCCCGTGCCCATCGTAGTGGGCGGCGGCGTCAAGACGGCCGACCTGCCGCAGCTCAAGGCCACCGACGTCGATGGCTTCTTTGTGGTGAGCGCCGTCTGCAGCGCCGACGACCCCTACGCCGCGGCCAAGGAGCTTGTCGACACCTGGCAGCAGGCATAGGCATAGGCCGAGCAGCTGATTCGCAACCTCATATCTTCAATAGCGGAAAACGCATCCCGGTTCGAACGTCCATTCCGGGATGCGCTTTCCGTATGCGACCCTTACCCCGCCAGATACGCTTCCAGCGCCGGCAAAGTCGCCTCCGCATCGTGGCGGCCGACCTGGTAGATGCGCTCGAGCTCATCCGGTTCGCGGCACAGCGACGGCACCTTCACCGATTCGCTCGGCCGCACCACAAAGACCTCGCCGGCAGCCTCGCGACGCGCCAGGTCATCGAGCGTGGCATTGTAGACCTCATGCCGATGCTCAAGCGCTGCAACAAACTCCGGGTAGTGACGGAACACGCGACGCAGCATGGGCATCACGCTGTTAGGCTGCTTCACAAAGCCCGCCGGCTGCGTGAGCACCACGATATTGCGGTCATACCCCTGCGCAAACAGCCATACGCTGGGGATAGAATCAGCCACGCCACCATCCAGATACTTATGCCCGCCAATAGCAACGGGACGCGTCGCCACAGGAATAGCAGACGACGCCCGGATCCACTCGATATCGCGCTCGTCGCCATACGGCAAATCGTGATAGACAGCCTTGCCCGTCTCGATATCGGTACACACGCACGTAAATCGCATGGGGCAGGCGCGATACGCTTCCAAGTCGATGGGATCGCGCTCGATAGGCACCTCATGATAGGCAAAATCGGCATTGAACATATCGCCGGTTCGCAGCCAGCTGGTCACGCTCGCATAGCGCTTGTCGGTGCAATAGGCCTTGTTGTAACGAATGGCACGGCCGATCTGGCGCGATTTAAAGTTGTAGCCAAACGCCGCGCCCGCCGAGACACCCACCATATGGTCGCAGGTCAAACCGTGCTCCATCCAAACGTCGAGCACGCCCGCCGTATACAAACCGCGGTAGCCGCCTCCCTCGAGCGCAAGCCCCACCGTGCGCGTCGTATCCGGCTGTGCCATGTGACCATCTCCGTTCCTGCGTTTTAAAACGGGACAAGTATACCCGTCAACATATATCGACTCAGTCGCATTTTCATCGAACATCGCATCGTCGCGCTACCGCTTGGCGAATAGTAGCCGCCCACAGCATGGACACCCATATATAATTGCGTATTGTTGTTTGCGCTACTCAGCTGTTATCAACAGCGAACATTAGCCGGCAAAGTAACTCAACAACGCAGCAAGGCGGGGGCCTGGATACACGCAAGGCGCCGAGCAACGACGCGTGTACACTACGAGCTCGCCCGACGCCATCCGCCCCGACCTCAGAAAGCCGCTTACAACATGGACACCGTCAGCAATTACACCGAAACGCTCGAAAAGACCGTCCGTGACCTTCTCGAGCGTCAGGATGATCTGATTAGGACGGCCTTTACCGACCAGCTCACCGGACTTGGCAACCGCGGCGGCTTTGCCCGTTCCCTAGAGGAAATCTGGGAGCAGGAACTGCCCGTGACCATGGCGTTTATCGACATCGATAACCTTAAGCACTGCAACGACGTCTTCGGGCATGACGAGGGCAACCGCTATATCTTGCAGGTAAGCCTCTATCTCAAGCTGTATATGAAGGTGGACGAGGCGGCGTTTCGCATAGGCGGCGACGAGTTTGCTATCCTGTCTACGATTGCGACCGAGGACGACCTCGCCGAGCGCCTGGAACACTGCCGAACGGTCCTACTCAAAAACAACGATTCCGAGATGCCTCACTCGTTTAGCTACGGAGTGTCGCACGCCGACCCCGCCCTGGGTGAAGTCTCCAATCGCATGACACTCGATGCCGACCATCGCATGTACGACTACAAGCTACGCCATGCCATGCATCTTGATCGACGCAATATCGCGCAAGTCCACACCGACGACTTCGAAATAAGCGATCGCGTTTTTGACGCCTTTTCGATGCTCAACGAAGGCCGTTATTGCTTTATCGAGAACTTGGACAAACATCGCACCCTTTGGTCACAAGGCGCCCTGCGCGATCTCGGTCTTCCTTCTGAGCATGTAGACAACTGCCACGATTACTGGAAAACGCGCGTCCACCCCGATGACCTTGAGGCCTACATCAACGACATCGACCAAATCTATAATGGCTCCAAACACCGCCGCGTCATGCAGTACCGCATGCGCAATGCCGCGGGCGACTACGTCCTCTGCCGCGCTCGCGGGTTTCGCATCGACGGCGACGGAAATACCCCCTCGCTCTATGTCGGCGAACTTGTTAACCACTCACTCGCCGAGACCGTCGACGCCGCCACGGGCCTCGGAACGCAGCGTATGCTGATCAACGCTATCGATGCCTGCCGTCGCGACCGTTGCGAGACGGGGCTTATAGCGGTCCGCGTTTGTGGCACGGCAAAGTTCAACGAGCTCTACGGGGCCGAGGCTGTCGACAACATGCTCGCCGAATACGCAGGCCGCATGTTATCGATCACCCGCGGCAGAAGTCGCGTCTTCCGCTCGCGAAACGCCCAGTTCGTCGTGCTCAGCAACGATCTGGACCACGGGGCATTCGAGCAACTGACCCATCATCTTAAAGAGGCCGTTTTCGCTCCTGTTCGAATCGCGAACGACACCATTACCCCCGTCTGTCTTGTCGTCCCGGCCTTTTACGAGCGCTTAATCAATCAAGCGACCGCTGTTTTAGGCGAACTCGACCGTCGTCTTCGCGCCGCCGGCGGGCTTGCCCCCAACGACAGCCTCCCCATACCCGAGATTGAGCGTAAAAGCGCCGTCGCCGAACGCATCGATACGCTCACGGGCCTCTATCGACCCAGCGAGTTTATGCGGCGCGCCAACGCATTTCTGAGGACAGGGCGCGACGGCGCTTGGTGTATCGCCACCGTCGACATGGGTCATATGCGACTGTTTAACGAATGGCACGGACAGGCCGAGGGCGACCGCGTGCTCGCCGATGTGGGCACGGTCCTCAAAGACATCGAGAATGCCGAGATGGGCGTCGCAGGATACTGGGGCCAAGACGACTTTTGCATTCTCATCCCCTTTGAGCACGACACCGTCCATCAAATCTATAACCGCGTTCGCGCCGCCGTGGCCAAGCATGATGACGGCGTGGGTTTCTGGCCGTCCATGGGCGTTTGCCCCATCGACCCCAACGAGGAAATCACCATCGACGCGCAGGCCAAGGCCATGTTTACCAATCGGCGCGCAAAAAACGACTTTAAGGAGCGCGTCGCCATTTTCCGCCCCGAGGAGTACGAGCGCGAAACCGCGTTCCACCGCACGCTGACCGAATTCCAGTATGCGTTCTCAAACGGCCACATTACCTACTACCTGCAGCCCCAGGTCGACATGGAAACTGGCGAGATCGTTGGCGCCGAGGCGCTCACGCGCTGGATTGGCAAGGACGGTTCCCTCATTTCGCCTGTAACGTTTATCCCCACACTCGAGGAAAGCGGCTTTGTAGTGACGCTCGACAAGTACATTTGGCAGGGCGTCGCCTCGTGGCTGCGCGAGCGCATCGACCGGGGGCTTCGCGTGGTTCCGATCTCGCTCAATGTGTCGCGCGTGGATATCCTTGCCTGCGACGTTGCCGAACATATGGGAGCACTTGCCGCCCAATACAACCTACCGCCCGAACTTATGCGCATCGAGATCACCGAGACAGCCTATACGGGAGAATCCGAGGCCGTGGATAAACTGACTGCCGGCCTGCACACCCGCGGCTTCTCAACCTATATGGACGACTTTGGCACCGGCCAGTCCACGCTCGCGATGCTCAAGAACGTCAACGTCGACGTCATCAAGCTTGACCGCACGTTTGTTCCCGCCGACGGAGATCAAGGCCGCAGCGCGCAAATCATTACATCAATGCTCGATATGGCGCAGTCGCTCCATCTGCCCGTCGTGGTCGAAGGCGTCGAGACAAATGAGCAGGCGAACATGCTACGACAGATGGGCGCCCGCTACGCCCAGGGCTTCCTCTACTACCGCCCCATGCCGGCGAATGATTTTGAGGCATTGCTCGATGGTGGCAATAACAACTGATACGCTCGCGCGCAAAACACCACCGCCGAAGGGGGCATTTGTCTCCATTAGCTAACTTATATCCCCAATTCAAACCGAATTGGGGATATGATACAAACCGTTGTTCTGCCCAAGGAGGTTATTCATCATGAACGAGTCATACCACTTGGGCGAGCAATCGATTATTGCCTATCTTCAGCGACTTGCGAATGGTGTCTCGACCGCCGAACTCGATGTTTCCGCGCTGCCTGCTGAGCTGCGCGCCGTTGGTGAGCAACTGCAAAAGACGCATGCCATCCTGCAACAAGAGCGCCAGCTGCTTGAGTGCAACGCCTATATCGATCCGCTCACCAACTTGGGCAACCGCGGCGGACTCGACCGTCACGTCGAGCAGCTCTGGCGCAAAGGCGACCCCTTCACCTGCGCCTATATTGACATCGACCATCTCAAGCATTGCAATGATAGGTTTGGCCACGCCGAAGGCAATCGCTATATTCTGAGCATCTGCCGCACGCTCTCCGAAACCATGGAGCACGATGAGATGCTGTTCCGTATCGGTGGAGACGAGTTTGTACTCGTGTCCCCCACGGCAAGCGAAGCTGAGCTCGAGCAGCGTATGGAACAGGCCCGTGCCGATCTAATCGAAGCAACCTCCGGCGGCAAAGCGCTCATGATCGCTAGCTTTAGCTTTGGCTGCTCGCGCGTCGATCCACTTGCCGGCGACACGCGTCGCCAGATGACGATGGATGCCGATCGCAAGATGTATCGTTATAAGCTTATGCATCGTGTGCAGCAGCCGAAAGACAATGGTGCGCCGCAACACCCAATTGCCGAGCAGCTTCCGTGCAACGACCGGGTGTTCCAAGCGATCTCCATGAGCTCCGAGACGCGCTATCCGTTCATCATCAATCTCGATACGGGCGAATCGCAATGGTCGGTCAACGCCGTGCGCGATTTTGATCTGCCTTCCCAGCACCCTTTTAACTCGGTCGACATGTGGCTTGCCCGCGTTCACCCCGAGGACCGCGACAACGTACGCGCCGAGCTCGATATGGTGATAAACGGTACGTGGCACTTCCATTACATGCAGTATCGCGTAATGGACGCCACCGGAGCGTACGCGTTGTGCGACTGCACGGGCTACCGCTTGGACGGCACCGATACCGAGCCTAGCATGTACGTGGGCATTATCATCAACCGAAGCCTAGCGGATACGACCGACTCGGTAACGGGCCTGGGCGATGTCCACGCCCTGGTCAACGCCATTGGCGAAATGCGTCGCGTGGCGCGCAAGGCTGGTTTGATCGCCATCAAAATCGACGATATCGCTCAGGTCAATGCCCGCTTTGGCTTTGATGCGGGCGACCGCGTTTTGGCAGAAAGCGCCGCCTGCCTCATGGAATGCTCGCGCGGCAAGGGTCGCCTGTTCCGCTCGACGGGGCCGACGTTCGCGGCGCTTTTCGACGAATTCGATCCCGAAGAGACCGACGCGATCGCAGAAGAAATCGAGCGGTTCCTGGGTTCTCCCGTGCTCATCGGCTCGCTTGAATATCAGCCACCCATTCGTGTGGCGACACTTCATCTGGACGCTGTCGATCGACAGCCCGTTTCCATTTTGAACGAGCTCAAAGCGCGGCTTATAGAGGCACCGCAAGTACCGGGCACCAAGCTGGACTAGCGTTGTGGGGCGCGACGTGAAACACAAGCCGTTTCACATCGCGCCCCACGCCATCTGCCCTCTCGTGCGATAATCCTCCGCAGAAGTCACCAACAGCAGAGGGAGTTTGTGATGAAGGTTCTTTTGGTCAATGGCAGTCCCAAGGCAAACGGCAACACCGCCACGGCGCTTGCCGAGGTCGCAGGGCAACTTAATGCAGAAGGCATTGATACCGAGGTGTTTCAACTGGGCGCCAAGCCCATTCGCGATTGCATCGGTTGCGGCCAGTGCGGCAAGCTTGGCGGTCGCTGCACCTTTGACGATGACGTGGTCAACGAGCTGATCGCTGCTGCCGAACAGGCCGACGGTTTTGTCTTTGGCTCCCCCGTCTACTATGCGCATCCCAGCGGACGCATCCTCTCGGCCCTCGACCGCGCATTCTATGCCGGCAGCAAGGCCTTTGCGCACAAACCCGGCGCCGCGGTCGCCGTCGCCCGTCGCGGCGGCACGTCGACCACCTTCGACGTGCTCAACAAATACTTCACTATCAACCAGATGCCCGTGGTGGCCTCCACGTACTGGAACAACGTCTTTGGTGCCATGCCTGGCGAGGCCGCCCAGGACGCCGAGGGCCTTGCCACCATGCGAAACATCGGCAAAAACATGGCCTGGCTCCTGCGTTGCATCGAGGCAGGCAAGGCTGCCGGCATCGATGCCCCCGAGGCCGATCGCGAGCGCACCAACTTCATTCGATAAGTCCAGCGGTGGTCGCCTCGAAGTTCTATCAATGTCAGCGAAAAGCCAGCTGATGAGGCAAGGTGCCTTGAAAGAGGAGGGCGCTGGGCTTTTGCCCGCGCCCGACGATTGAAAGGCAGATTGCCCATCAGATGGCTTTGCAGCGTCGAGGTGACCGCCGTTCGTTAGAACGGCGGAACATAGATATGAACGTGCAAATCTTCGGCACCAAGAAGTCCTTCGACACTAAGAAGGCCCAGCGCTATTTTAAAGAGCGCCGCATTAAGGTGCAGTTTATTGACCTTAAGGAAAAGGAGATGAGCAAAGGCGAGCTCACGAGTGTCATGCAGGCGGTCGGCGGCATCGACAAGCTGCTCAACCCCAAGGCCAAAGACGAGGAGACACTCGCGCTCATCCAGCACCTCACGCCCAGCCAGCGCTTCGACAAGCTGCTCGAGAATCAGCAGGTACTGGCTGAGCCCATCGTGCGCAACGGTAAAAAGGCGACCGTCGGCTATTGCCCCGATGTATGGGGAGCCTGGGAGTAGCCTGTGTTATTTGCCGGCTCGTGGGTATAAGAGCGAGCGTTTGGCATATGATTCAACTGTAAGCCATGTCTAACAAAGGAGGGCACATGCCCAACAAACCCGTGAAGATCATCATGCTTACCGGATACCTCGGTGCCGGCAAGACCACGCTGCTCAACCACATCCTCGCTAACGACGGCGGCATCCGCGCCGCCGTGATCGTCAACGATATCGGCGAGATCAACGTCGACGCCAGCCTTATCGCCGACGGCGGCCTTTCCGAGACCGACGACCTCATCCCGCTCACCAACGGCTGCATCTGCTGTACGCTTTCGGATGACTTGGCCAACCAGCTGCAGGGCATCGCCGACTCGGGCAAGTTCGACTACATCATCATCGAGGCCTCGGGCATTTGCGAGCCCATCCCCATCGCCTACACCATCTCGAGCTTCTGCGACGAGGCCAAGGTGGGCGGCGAGCCCAAGCTCGCACTCGACAACATCGTGGCCGTGGTCGACTGCGCCCGCATGTACGACGAGTTCAACGGCGGTCGCGACCTGCTGGCCGAGGACATCGACGAGGACGACATCGAAAGCCTGCTCATCCAGCAGATCGAGTTTTGCTCCACGCTGATCCTCAACAAGACCGATACCGTCACGCCTGAGCAGATCGCCGAGCTCAAGGCCATCGTGCGCAGCCTGCAGAAGGACGCCGTGATCGTCGAGGCCCAAAACGGCGAGGTCCCCATGGAGGAACTGCTCGATACCGACCGCTTCGACTTTATGCGCGCCTACAACTCCGCCGCCTGGATCGAGGCCATGGAGCACCCCGAGGAGCACGACGACCCCGAGGTGCTCGAGTACGACATCGAGACCTTTGTGTACTCGCGCCGCAAGCCATTTGACCTGCAGAAGTTCACCGATTTTGTTGAGCAGGAGTGGCCCGACGAGGTCATCCGCGTCAAGGGCCCGCTGTGGCAGGCCAGCAATCCGGACATGTGCTACATGTTTGAGCAGGCCGGCCACCAGATGCGCCTGATGGAGAACGGCTTGTTCGTTGACTCCGCGCCCGAGGGCGAGAAGCAGAAGATCATCGACGAGAACCCCGAGATCATGCAGATTTGGGACGACGAGACGGGCGACCGCATGACGAGCCTGTGCATCATCGGCCGTCACATGGACAAGGATGCGCTCATCGCCTCCCTCGATGCCTGCCTGACTGACTGGCACCGCGCCTAGGTTTATCTAAGCGGGCATTTTTCCGCTACGTAACCGCCAAACCACCACGAAGGTGCCTGTCCCCTTCGTGGTGGTTTTTCGTTCTGAGCCAAGGAGATTCATGTTCAACATTGTGCTGTATGCGCCCGAGATTCCGGCCAATACGGGCAATATCGGCCGCACCTGCGTGGTTACCGGCTCCCGCCTGCATCTGGTGGAGCCACTGGGGTTTTCGCTCGACGACAAGACGGTGCGTCGCGCCGGCCTGGGCTACTGGCAAAACTTGGACGTGACGACCTATGCCGGCTGGGAGGATTTCCTTGCGTGCAACAGCCTCTCCCCCGCCGATGGTCGCCTACATCTGCTGACCAAAAAGGCACGCCGCACCTATGCGCAAAGTACCTACCGCGACGGTGACTATTTGGTCTTTGGCAGCGAGAGCTCGGGCATTCCCGAGGAGCTGCTCGCTGTGGCGCCCACGCGCTGCGAGCGCATCCCTATGCTGCGCGATTGCGACTCACTCAATAACGCCGAGGCTTGGGAAGCCCACGAGGAATCGCTCGGACATACCGAGGACAGCCACGAAGCCATCCTTCAACAGGATATCTGCGGCAACTTCGTCGACCCGGACGACTACCGCATCAGCGCACTCAACCTCTCCAACAGCGCCGCCATCGTCCTCTACGAGGCCCTGCGCCAAACAGGCTTTCCGGGAATGTGACAAAGGGACTGCCCCTATTTTCACATTCAAGCACCATGTCGATGACACACACCTAATTGATGCTCTAAATTACGGACCATCGCTTTTAATCAGAATTAACTAGAATAAAATGAAGTTAAACGGCGGTGTGAAAGGAGAGCCTTGTGGAATATCTCGAGAACCCGTTTACCCCCAGTTTTGGTGAGGTTCCTGCTCATCTCGCTGGCAGACAACAGATTATTCGGGATTTGGACCGTGCCTTCTTGAGCCAGCGCAGGCGCCCAGAATTGACCTCGATCTTTTCAGGCGCGCGTGGAACCGGTAAAACCGCTCTCATGTCGTCGCTCGCGACAAGGGCGGAATCCCACGGCTGGATAGCCGTAAAAACGACCGCGCTCCCGGGAATGCTTGAGGAAATCGAGTTCGGGGCGAAACGTGCTGCCGGCCATCTTATCGACCCGTCCAACCACTTCGAAGTCACCGGTCTCGGAATTGCACCGCTCGGCAGCATCGAGGTCGATCGCGTTCACGATGTCTCAACCTGGCGTTATCGCATGAGCGACATCATCGACCAGCTCAACGAGGCGGGCACTGGTCTGCTCGTCACGGTTGACGAGGTGGACCCGACACTCGACGAGATGATTCAGCTCGCAGCGACGTATCAGCACTTTGTGACCGATGGGAAACGCGTCGCCCTGCTCATGGCGGGACTTCCCAACAACGTATCGACGCTACTGAACCACAAGACGGTCTCGTTCCTTCGCCGCGCCCAACAATATCATCTGGGTCGCATTGCCGACTATGACGTGCGCGAGGCCTTGATTCGCACAATTCAGGAAAACGATCGCCTAGCAGATGCTGAGGGAATCGATAGAGCCGTTCGCTCTATCTCTGGTTTTCCCTTCCTATTGCAACTCGTAGGCTACCGTGCCTGGGATCTCACAAGCGATTCGAAGGAAATCTCGTCACGCGACTTTGACCTGGGAATCAAAATCGCGCGCGACGAGATGGACGACCGAATCCTCGCGGCAACCTATCGGGAACTCACTGCAGAGGACAAGCGATTCCTCATCGCCATGCTCGATGACGAGGAAGAGTCCACTACCGCTGACCTTGTCGAACGCCTTAAGCGTTCGCCGCAGCAGGTCTCCCGCTACCGACGCCGCATGATAGATGCCGGCATCATTGGAGAACGCGGGCGCGGAATCGTCGCTTTTGAATTGCCATTCTTCCGCGACTACCTCGCCGCTCAATGCGTGAAATAGAAGTCAACGTGACAAAGGGGCAGTCCCTTTGTCACATCGTTTAGAGGTAACGGCCGGTAATGCTCTTGGAGCAGGCAGCAATGTCGGCTGGCGTGCCGGTGCAGACGATTTGCCCGCCGGCGTCGCCACCGCCCGGGCCCATGTCGATCACATAATCGGCGTTACGGATAAGGTCGAGATCGTGCTCGATCACGACAACCGTAGCGCCCTTGGCAACGAGGCCGTCAAACACACTCAGCAACACCTGAACATCGAGCGGATGAAGGCCGATCGTGGGCTCGTCGAACACGAACACGGCATCATCCTGCACGCGACCCATCTCGCTCGCAAGCTTAAGACGCTGCGCCTCGCCGCCCGAAAGCGCCGGCGTGGGCTCGCCGAGCGTGAGATAACCCAAGCCCAGGTCGTGCAGGGTCTGTAAGCGCGCCTGAACTTTCTTGAGCCCCACCGTAGCGTCGAGGGCCTCGTCCACACTCATGTCCATGAGCTGCGGCAACGTAAGCAGGCTCCCGTCCTTGCCCTCGCGATGGATATGCGAGGCCGCGTCTGCATAGCGTGAGCCGCGACATGACGGGCAGACGATCTCGACATCGGGCAAAAACTGCACGTCGAGCGATATCGAACCCGTGCCATCGCACGTAGGGCAGCGCAAGGCGCCGGTGTTGTAGCTAAAGGCGCCCGCCTTGTATCCCGCCGCCTTAGCCTCGGGCGTACGGGCGAAGGCGCGACGCAGCTCATCATGGATGTCGGCATAAGTTGCCACCGTCGAGCGCACGTTGGCGCCGATAGGCGTAGCGTCAATCAGATTTGCACGGGCAATGCCCTCGGCATCGACCCAACGCACGTGCCCCGGCAGGCGCTCGCCGGCTGCCTGCGCCTTGAGTGCCGGAATGAGCGTCTCGAGCACCAACGTCGTCTTACCCGAACCCGAAACGCCCGTCACCGCGACCAAGCGACCGCGCGGGATATCGACTTCGAGCGGCTTGACGGTATGGATGGTATCTGTCGCCATGCGGATATGGCCCCGGTCGAACATTTCGTCGTCAGTCACCTGCGGGCGCAAGCGCTTGGGGTCTGCGCGTAAAAACGGCGCGATGCGGCTGCCCTGCGATTGTTCGACCTCGTCCACCGTACCAGCGGCGATCACATTACCGCCGCCTGCTCCGGCAACGGGGCCCATCTCGACCAGATAGTCAGCTTCCGCCAGAACGCGTGTATCGTGGTCGACAACGACCACGGTGTTGCCGTCATCCACCAGATCGCGCATTACGCCCACCAAGCCGTCGACATTGGCAGGATGCAAGCCAATCGAGGGCTCGTCCAGCACATAAAGCACGCCCGTCGATCGGTTGCGCACCACGCGGGCGAGCTGCACACGCTGGCGCTCACCCGTGGAGAGCGTGGCGCCTGCGCGATCGAGCGAAAGGTAATCGAGACCCAGGTCGACCAGACGACGGGCCGTGCGCAAAAACGAATCGCAGATATCCGTCGCCATGGGCTGCATCTCGGCCGGCAAGGATGCGGGCACCCCGCGCACCCACTCAATCGCCTCGCCCAGCGTCATGGCCGCCGCCTGTGCCAGATTGATACCGCGCACCTGGGGTTGGCGCGCGGCCTCGGAGAGGCGCGTGCCGCCGCAATCGCGGCATGGGCCCTCGCGTAAAAAGCGCGCCACGCGTTTGAGACCCTTGTCGTCCTTAACCTTGGCGAGCGCATTCTCAACGGTATAGACGGCGTTGTAATAGGTGAAGTCGAGCGGCGTGGCGCCCTCGCCGTTTTTGGGAACGTAGAGGATGTGCTTCTTAACCGCCGGGCCATGGAACACGATATCGCGCTCGGCGGGCGTGAGCTGGTTAAACGGCACGTCGGTGCGCACGCCCATCTCGCCGGCCACCTGCTTCATCAGGTCCCACATGAGCGTGCCCCAGGGAAGCACTGCGCCCTCGTTGATAGTCTTCGACTCGTCGGGCACCAGGCTCGCTTCGTCCACTTCGCGCATGACACCGGTGCCGCCGCAGGTGGGACACGCACCGCCGCTATTGAAAGCCAAATCCTCGGCACTCGGCGCGTAGAACTCGCGGCCGCATTCGGGACACGTAAGCGTCAGACCCGCAGCCACGTTAAGGCTCGGCTCCACACGTGCCCCGCAATGCGGGCACACGTGATGGGCACAACGGCTAAAAAGCAGACGCAGGCTATTGTTGAGCTCGGTCATGGTGCCAAAGGTCGAGCGCACGCCTGGCGCACTGGGGCGCTGATGCAACGCGAGCGCCGCCGGCACGTGCAGCACTTCATCCACCTGAGCGTGCTCGGCCTGGGTGAGCCGTCGGCGGGTATAGGTGCTGAGCGCCTCCAGGTAGCGACGCGAGCCCTCGGCATAGAGGACCCCCAGCGCCAGCGAGCTCTTGCCCGAACCCGACACGCCGGCAATACCCACGAGCTTTCCCAGCGGAATATCGATATCGATGTTCTTGAGGTTGTGGACACGTGCACCGCGCACCTCGATAGCACTTGGTTGTTGCGACACCGTCATCACTCCCCTTCCCGTTGATCGAATATGACAAGAGGACTGTCCCTTTGTCACATTACTCGTACCGTGCCTGCCTGCGCCAGTCTTCGCAGGTCAAATACGTAAAGCACTCGGTACGTACATCGCCCATAAGCTCGCAGGGCACGTCGCGCTCAACGTGATGCGGCGCGAATCCACACTTTTGCTGAACGCGTAACGACTTGTTATTGCCCTCGTAGTATCCGCACCAAAGCGCCTTGCAGCCAAGCGTTTCGAACGCATAGCGCTGCATGGCTCGCACCGCCTCGGGAGCAAAGCCTCGGCCCCAGAACGGCTTGGCGACCCAATAGCCCACCTCGAACTCGAGCCCGCCTCTTTGGCTGTTCGACTCGCAGCGAGGCGGCATGAGCCCGATGCTGCCCACGGGCTCGTCTGCCTCAGCCAGGCAAATGGCAAAGGTATGGGGCGCCGCAAAGACCGTCCGAATGATCTCCCTGCTCTCCTCAATGCTTCGATGGGGCGGCCAACCCGCAGCCGGCCCCACGTCCGGATCGCTCGCATATGCAAACAGGCTCGCCGCATCCGTCTCGCGCCACGGACGAAGCGTCAAACGCTCGGTATGAATCACCATGTTTTGACCTCTCTCAGACATCGATGTGACAAAGGGACTGTCCCTTTGTCACATTACTCGTGCCATAAAATGCGATCGCGAATGTATGCGCCCAGCATGGGCACGGTAAACCGGACCAGGCCGTATCCGGCGGCCTCGATGACGCGCTCGCGAATCAGGCTTGCGCGATATTTACTCGTCCAGCTCTGGGTGCGATCACAGCGCTCAATGATGTCCGCCATGCGCGTCGGCTTGCCCTCGTCAACCGCCATGGCCTCGATAAAGAGACGCTGAGGGCTGCGCAGCCCGTAATACAGAGGCGCGTCAACCGCTTCGTAGAACTCGGAGACGGCATCCGCATGGCCAGCCTCGACATCGTGCCTTTCGATGACCTGCGAGCCACGCCGGACAGCAGAGCGCCACATGTAATATCCCACCAGCTGGACCATGTAGGGATGCCCCATACTCTTGCGTGCCGCAAGGTCCGCCGTCTCCGCGTCAACGTAAAGGCCTGCGTCTTTGACCGTCTGGATATATGAATCGCGCACCTTGGGCAAAGAAATCGCCCCCAGCGTACGCTGCTGAGCACGGCGCAAAAACGTCACGCTCGGTTCTTCGAGCAGATCGTCAACCATACTGGGCAAGCCGGCAAATACCAGCGCAAGACCGCACTGGTCGCTATCGGGCAGGCCCGTAGCATCCTGATCTCCGAGCACCTGCTGATAGAGAACGGCAAGAGCCGCCAGCTCCTCGATAGACGCAGACTGTGCCTCGTCAATCGCAAACAGTATGCCCTTGCCTGGACCGAGCTTCTTGAGGCGCTCGTTGACCAGCCCTCGTAACGTCTCGCCCTTTGCCCGCGCCGCCTCGACCGACATCCGGCCAAACGACGGCCCGAACTCCATTGACGTCACAACGGGTTTATTCGAGCGAAGCGCGTCGGCTAAGCGGTCGCATAAGCCAAGCGAAGCGGAATCGGAGACAACCGCCCATCCGCGCTCGCTGGCTAGACGTTGCAGCTCCCGCAGGAGAACCGTTTTGCCGCAGCCGCGGTTTCCCGTAATGAGCATGAGCCTACCCGGCGCTCCGGCGCCGTTATCGAGCCCTTCCTCGAAATCTTCGATGACCGACTCGCGACCGATGAGTATCGGAGGCCGCTTGCCGGCCGTTGGCTTAAAGGGGTTTGGATTCATGTCGGCCTCCTTGGATTGGCAAACGCTGTTAATAGTTATACCAACTTATACCGAGTTATACCAACAGGATGCGACAAAGAGACTGACCATCTATCACCTATGGCCGAAAAACTCGGCGTCCGCCGCTCGCCAGGGGCGGAAGGTGGCGGGATCGACCTTTACGTGGGCTGCGGCGGGTACGTCGTACCATTTGACCGTGTAGCCGGCGCCGTGGGCGCAAAAAACCGAGTCGGGCGTGTTGGGCAGATCGGCCTCGGGCTCATAGGCGGCCGCCTCGATGACGCGCTCGGCATCATGGCAGGGCGCATAACCGGCGAACTCCAGGTACAGATGCCCGCGACCGCTCGTGTAGGCAGCCACCTCCAGCGCATAATCCTGTACCTCGGATGCCGGAACGCGACCCACAAGCTTCGCCCGGTCTCCCGCCATCGCCGGCGGCTCGTACTCGGCACTCATGCGCGTGGCATCCGAGAGCGCCCGGCCCACACACTCCCCCGGCACCTCGAGCTCAAAGTGGTACCACGGCTCCAGCAGCACCGCCGCGCCGGCCTCACGCGCCTGCATGAGCCCCTGGCGAATCGCACGGTACGTGGCCTGGCGAAAATCGCCGCCCTCGGTGTGTTTGGCATGCGCGCGGCCGCCCGTGAGCGTAATGCGCACATCGGTGATGGGCGAGCCGGTCAGCACGCCCAGGTGATCGCGCTCCATGGCGTTGGTGAGTGCCAGACGCTGCCAGTTAAGATCGAGCTCGTCGGTCGAGGTCACGGTGCCAAACTGCACGCCCGAGCCTGCCGGCAACGGCTCCAGGCGCAGATGCACCTCGGCATAGTGGCGCAGCGGCTCAAAGTGGCCCACGCCCTCGACCGTCTGCGAGATGGTTTCTTTATAGAGGATGCCGCCGGACTCAAACGCAACCGTAAGGCCAAAGCGATCGGCCAGCACGCGCTGCACGACCTCGAGCTGCACCGCGCCCATCAATTGCAGATGGATCTGCTCAAGATGTGTGTTCCAGCTTACGCCGAGCATGGGATCCTCGTCCGCCAGCTCAGTCAGCGCTTTGAACACCGCGTGGACATCGTGTTCGCCCGGAAGCACCGTATAGGTGAGGACCGGCGCAATGACGGGCGCATCGCCCGCGGGTTCCGCGCCCAAGGCGTCCCCCGGGCGAACGTGCGCAAGACCCGTCACGGCACAAATACCGCCAGCAGCAACTTCTTGGGCAAGCTCATACTTCTCGCCGTTATAGATGCGCACTTGATCGACCTTCTGCTCCCACGCCTCGGCACCGGAACGTCCGTCAATCATCTGCTTGGCGTGCAGCGTGCCGCCGGTCACTTTAACCCAAGCCAAACGCTCGCCGCGATCTCCGCGGCTGACACGATAGACGCGCGCGGCAAACTCCGGGAGCCACGCCTGTTCACGCATCAGCGCGCATATACCATCCAGCAGCTCGTCCACGCCTTGGTCCTTGAGCGCCGAGCCGGCAAAGCAGGGAAAGAGCTTGCGCTCGGCAACCATGCGCGACAGCGTTGCGACAGAAAGCTCACCCGCTTCAAAAAACTCCTCGAGCGCCGCCTCGTCCAACGCAGCAGCGTCCTCCTGAACGGCACCGCCCGCCAGCAGCTCGTTGGCATCCAGGCAGCCCTCGGAAAGACGCTGTCCCAACTGTGCCAGCAAAACATCGCGGCCGGGATGCTCCAAATCGATTTTGTTGATATAGATGAACGTCGGGATGTCATAGCGCGCAAGCAGGCGCCACAGGGTTTCGGTGTGCCCCTGCACGCCATCGTTGGCGCCCACAACCAAAATCGCATAGTCGAGCGCGCGCAGCGTGCGCTCCGCCTCAGCCGAAAAATCGACGTGGCCGGGCGCATCCACGAGCATGACGCGGGTATCGCCGTAGTCGAGCACGGCCTGCGACGAGAAGATCGTAATGCCGCGCTCGCGCTCGATCGCGTTAGTGTCCAGGTACGAATCGCCATCGTCCACGCGGCCGCGCTTGCGAATGCGGCCCGCGTTGAACAGCATGGCCTCGGCCAACGTGGTCTTGCCGGCATCGACATGCGCCAAGATTCCAACGACCGCTTGCTTCGACATGGCTCTCCTCTTATTGCAAGCCCATCGCACACGGCAATGGGCATCCTCGTTCCACACTGGATGATACAATTTACGGGCCGGCGGGCGAAGCGGGCCCTATCCCCCGACCGAGCTCATCGCCCCGCGTTGCCGCGTGGCGATTTTCGTAGGTTCGCGCCTTGCGAAAGCCGGCACCTCCCCTTTTTTGTCTGCCCGGGCTTATCTGGGGCAGTAACAACGCGAGCCCCACAACTGCGAGGAGCCACCATGAAGGCATTGCTCAACGAATTCAAGGGATTCATCAATCGCGGCAACGTGATAGACATGGCCGTCGGCGTAATTATCGGCGGCGCATTCACCGCTATCGTGACCTCGCTCACCGACAACATCATCAATCCGCTTATCTCTGTGATTGCCGGCGGCAGCGCCACCGAGATCTCGGGGCTGGTGGTGCCGGGCACCAATATCGACTTTGGCGCCTTTATCGGCGCGTGCATCAACTTTTTGATTGTGGCGGCGATCGTCTTTGCCATCGTCAAGGCGTTTAACAAGGCGCAGGAAATTGGAGACAAGCTCGCTGGTAACACCGCCGAGGAAGCCACGCCGGCGCCCGTCTGCCCGTATTGCCTCGAGGAGATCCACGAGGGCGCGACCAAGTGCTGCCACTGCGGAAGCGAGCTGCCCAAGAAGTAGCCGCGAAGGCGCAACGCCCCGAGCGGCGAATGCCCCAGACGACGCGTTTTACCAAAAATGGCCCCACCCGGGGCCATTTTCATTTCGTTGAAACGCTGGCATGTGACTCGGCCTTTATGCCTCGCGCAGCCAGTCAAACGCAATGCGCGGTGTGCCGTCCGACACATGCACGACGCCGACACGCTCGAACCCCGCCTTGGCGATGGCGCCCTGCATAGGCAGGTTGTCTTGGTGTGTGTCGATACGCAGATGGTCGATGCGTTCCTTGGCAAAGGCAAACATCGCGGCCGCGACGCCATGCGTAGTGCCGTCGGATGCCACGCGGTGCAGCACAGCATACGGGGCATCGCTGCGCCACTGGCCGCCCTCAATCGCATCGTAGGAACTGTCCGGCCCCGGCAGAAAGGCAAACGTCGCCACCACGCGTCCGTCTTCCTCGCACACATAGCTACCGCCCGCGGCAATATCGCTTTTGAGCTGCTCGGCCGAGGGCGTGCCTACCGGCCACTGCGTGGCGTTGCCATGCGCGCGCATAAAAGCGCGGGCCGCGTCATAGATAGCCATGACGGCGGGAATGTCGGTATCGAGGGTTTTTCTGATCATCACGCGGCGACCTCACGTTTATTGGTATCACTTTGATTGAGCAATGATACCAGCGTTTAGAGAGGGGCGCGGAGCGGATGGGAAGCAAAAAGCGAGCCGCCTGGTCAAAGGCCAAAAGCGAGTTTTTGGGCGCTGCCACCGGCGGCGATATGAGCGGCCTGTTTGCGCGCGAAGGCGATCGTCGCGACGCTCTGGATGCCGAGCGCGACGAGGCCTGGCGCTACAAGTCGTGCGAGCGCAAGAACCGCTACGATACGCGCGCTGAGGCCGAAGCCGTTATGGCCGATTGCGAGAATCGTGGACGGCGCGGCCTGGCCTGCTACAAATGTGAGTACTGCGGCGGCTGGCATTTGACGTCGCACCCTTGGAAATAGCCCCCATCGGCGCGATACCGACCATTGCGCACGGGCTACGGACGTGGCGGAACCAAGACATCGTAGCGAACGGCCTTGCCCGCCAGCTGATAGCTCGGCTTAACGCCGGCAAGTAGCGGCCCCTTCACCGGCCGCTTGATAACGACCTTGCGCGGCCGTGCCGCAAGCGCAGCTTTAACCAGCGCCTCCTCATCGGCACACGGCTGTTCCAAATGATGCAAGAGTTGAAACTTCTTTTTGACCGCCGCGCTCTTGGTGCGCTCGGGAAACATGGGGTCCAGATACACCACGTCGGGAGTCGCGAGCTCGCCCTGCCCGATCAGCTCGGCCGTATGGCGAAGGCCGGCAATGCTGTCCTCGCCCGCATGTAAGCGCATGCGCGCCACGGCGGCAGCGAGCACCGAATCGCCCGCCGCTCGATCCAAGGCATCCTTGAGAAGCGCCGCGATCACGCAATCCTGTTCATACAGATCGACGGTAAAGCCCGCGGCTGCCAGCAGCAGCGAGTCCTCGCCAAAGCCCGCCGTGGCATCAATCGCCCATGGTTGCTCGATGCCTTTTGCGCGCGCAGCCTTCACCAGTAGCTCTTGCTGCAAACGGCCCTGTTTGAGCCGTGGAAGCATGCGGCCAAAATCGGCACGCAACTCCATCGTGCCGTCGGTGAGCGTAAGGCCCTCGGACGTCCGCACGAGCTCGAGCCCAGCAGTCCGAGCAACAGAAAAGGGATCGACGACGCCCATGGACACTCCTTAGCAAGCAAAACGAATACGTGGGCGCCGTTCATGTCGGCACCCAACCGTCCGCTATTGTCCCACACGCGACATGGTCCACAGCATCCCAATGCAAAGCACCGCCATCAATCCCGTGCACACGGCAGCGATCACAGAATCACCCATGCGCCTTCCCAACGACCGCGGTTCACGCACTTGCTCTGGTCCGTACATCATGGCTCCTCCTTAGACTCACTTCTTATCACGGCCTCATCATCGCAGCGCCGCGCATGAGCTGCCATCGATTTGACTTACAGCTGGCTTTCCTTTTTGAAAGATTGCCCTGCACAGGCGAGAGACGCTTTCAAACGCATGCATCGCTCCGTTGAACTACAATGTGCTTCACCATATACGCCGCAACCTGGGTGCGACAGATTCACCGCGCCCGCATCGAAAGGACCAGTTATGAGCGCCGCTCGCAAGACACTCAAAATCCTTGCCCTGATTTATTTTGTTCTGGGCATCGCCAGTCTCGTCATTGGAATCGCCGGCATCACGACCGGCAAGCTCGAGTCCACCTACGGATCGAATGCCATGCTCGCCGCGGCCGTGATTATCGCCAAGGGCGTTATCGACCTTGCCGCAGGTGTTGCGGGCATCAAGGGTGCCAACAAGCCTTCGCAGGTGGATGGCGCGTTTAAGCTCGGTATCATCGCCGCAGCCGCCACGCTCCTCCAGGCCGTGCTTACGCTTCCCGCGCTCGGCGGCGACGCCATCAACTTTGGCGCCTTTGTCATCGTGGTGTACGACCTGTTCTTTATTCAGCAGGCACACGATGTCAAGGCCGAGAACAAGGATCGCCTGTAGGCACCCGTCTCCCATAACCCCTGCTATCAAGCAGCCAAAAAGGGCCGATCGCGTTGCAACGCGGTCGGCCCTTTACGTTTGCCCAGATAGAACCTGCCCTTTTTGGCAGGTTGTTAGCTGTGGCGGTACTCGGCGATGATGAAGTCGATGTCGGTTTGGAGGGTGTCTAGGTTTGCCAGGCGCTCTTTGTCGGCGGGGCGCGTGCGGTAGTAGTACGGCGTCATCTGGAAAACGGCCTCGATGTCCGCTTGCGTTGCCAACGTAATGTTCGCCGTCACGCGCTGCGTGTCGACCAGCTTAAGCTCGGCGGTATGCGGCAGTTTTTCGTCGTTGAGGTACGGAGTGTCGTAGAGCACTTCCTTGAGCCCAAAGAGATGGCGCGCACCCGGGACCACGGTGTAGAGCGAGCCCTCGGGCGCCAGCACGCGGGCAAACTCGCGCTCGTTAAAGGGAGCAAAAAGCTCGGTCACCATGTCGAACGAGCCATCCGCCACGGGGATGTCCTTCATGTTGGCGACGAAATACGTCGCGCCGCCTCGCTTGGCAGCCAGGCGCACCATTTCCTTGCCTAGGTCAAACCCGTAGGCATCAACGTTCGGCACCGAGCCCATGGCACTTGTGTAGTAGCCCTCGCCACAGCAGATGTCGAGCAAGTTCAGCGGTTTGTCCGTGGACGCCCCGTGCCTAGCCACTCGATCGCGCACCAGCTCGACCATCGCGTCGCGCAACGGCGCATAGTAGTCGCGATTCAGAAAGTCGCGACGGCTGCGCGCCTGCGACTTGGGATCGCCCATGGAGTCACCGCTCTTGGACGAGCGCAGCAGGTACAGATAGCCCTCACGTGCGCGGTCAAATCGATGTCCGCTCGTACATACAGCCCCACGCCCATCGTCCACCAACGGCTCATGGCAAACGGGACACAACAACATGGCAACTCCTTAGCACGGACAACACGGCGCCCACCATTGTCTCACGCCTCCCCCACATGGCGGCACTTGGGGACGTTCCTTTTCTGCCGGCACTTTAGGAACGTCCCCAAGTGCCGGCAGAAAAGGAACGTCCCCAAGTGCCGGGTGGTCGTATTAGGAGTATCATCGTCTGCGCAAATTAGCATTGAAGCGCATATAAGAGATTGAGAGCGTATGGCTGATACCTCATCTAAGCACATTGACATGACGACCGGCTCGCTGTGGCGCAACATTCCCCTGTTCGCCTTTCCCGTTGCCGCGACGAGCATCCTCGAGCAACTGTCGAACCTCATCGCCACAGTCATTATCGGCAACTTCTCGGGCGACCAGGGAACCCTTGCCATGGCAGCAGTTGGTTCCAACGTTCCGCTTACCAGTCTTATGCTCAACCTGTTTATTGGCATGTCGCTTGGCTCCAACGTGGTTATCGCCAACGCTATCGGCCGCAACGACCAAAACATGGTCAAGCGCGCCGTCCACACCTCGATCCTCATGGCACTCGTGGGCTTTGTCGTCATCGCACTGGGCGAAATCTTTGCCGAGCCTATGCTCGCCGCGCTCAACGTCCCCGCCGAGACCATGCCGCTCGCATCGCTCTACCTGCGCGTCTTTTTGCTGAGCATGCCCTCGATCTTGCTCTACAACTTCGAGGCCGCGATCTTCCGCTCCGTCGGTATTACCCGCATGCCGCTCCAGGCGCTCGCCGTGTCCACCGTCCTCAATATCGGCTTGGACCTCATCTTTGTTCCCGTGCTCCATTGGGGCGTCGCCGGCGTGGCCATCGCCACGGCCATCGCCTATACGACGAGCGCCGTCACACTCTTTGCCCGCCTGCTCAAGACCGACTCCGTCGTCCGCGTCACCCCGCGCGACCTTGCTATCGACCCTGTCGCCCTTAAGCGCATCGTCAAGATCGGCCTGCCCGCCGGCGTCCAGAGCGCCGTCTTTGCCGTCGCCAACATCATCATCCAGTCCGCCATCAACAGCCTGGGCACCGAGGTCATGGCGGCCTCCAGCGCGGCCATGAGCCTAGAGTACGTGTGTTACAACCTACTCAACAGCTTTAGCCAGGCCTGCACCACCTTTGTGGGACAGAACCACGGCGCGCGCCAGATCGACCGCTGCACCAAGACACTCAAGGTCTGCCTGGTCGAAGGCGGCATTGTCGCGCTCACCACCATCGCCATCATTGTCGGCTTGGGACGCGAGATCCTGTCGCTCTTTAACAGCGATCCCAATATCGTCTCGATCGGCTATATCCGCGTGTGCTCGATCTTCCCCGCGTACGCCTTTAGCATGTTCTATGAAAACATGTCCGGCTACCTGCGCGGCTTTGGCATCTCGCTCATGCCCGCCCTCATCACCATGATCTGTGTCTGCGGCATTCGCTTCTACTGGGTGTTCTGCGTCTTCCCGCACTTCCGCACGTTCGCGAACATCATGATGGTCTACCCCATCAGCCTGGGCACTACCGCGTTCTTTATGGTCGTAGCCGTGCTGCTCTGTCATCCCGCGCGCACCTACCGCCTGGCCCAGGCCAAGGCAGAGGCGCGCTAGACAAAACCTCAAGCGCCGCGCAATCGCTAATTGACGATATGCGAGCTCATGTAATCGATAAAGCGCCTGGTGGCAATGGGCATGGTGTCCCAGCTGCGCCAGGCTGCCACCACGTCGCGCGAAGGGGCATGTACGATGGGGCGCACGCGAATATCGGCCCTCATGCCCTCGACGGTACGGCGGTAGAGCATACTCACGCCTAGGCCCTCCTCCACCATCGCCATAATGGTGTAATCGTCGGTAACCTCGCTCGTCACATGCGGCGATAGCCCGTGCGCGGCAAACGCGTCGAGTACCAGGCTCTGCTCACCCTCATCCAGCAGCACAAACGGCTCGGACGCCAAATCGGCAAGCGTGACCTTTTCCTTTGCCGCCAGCGGATGCGTCGCCGGCAGCAGTGCCACGAGCTCATCGTGATAGACCACGCGCTTCTGCAGCCCGGCGGTAAATCCACGCGCCGTAAAGCAAAAGTCAACCACACCGTCGTGCACCCACTGGGCGTTGCGCGTGTAATCGCCCTGCTTGAGGGTAAAGCGCACACCCGGATGCAGCGTGCCAAAGTCGCGGATCACGCGCGGCAGCATGGTTCGGCTCACGTTGGTAAACGTCGCAATGCGAATATCGGTCGAGGACAGGCCCAACAGCTCCTGGCGCTTGCCCTCGAGCTCGGCTTCGGCCGTTACGATTTGGCGCAGATACGGCAGGTACTGCTTGCCGTCGCGCGTAAGCGAAACACCCTGTTTTCCGCGCTCGATAAGCGTGGTGCCTAGCTCGCGTTCGAGCGCTTTGACGGCCTGGCTCACCGCACTTTGCGTATAGCCCAGCCCATCGGCCGCGCCCTTCAGGCTGCCGCAATCGACCACCATACACACAATCTGATACCGGGATGCCATCGTGCCTCCACAACGATGCAGCCGTAAAACGTTTTGCCAGCGCTTTTTCTACCTACATTAGTATTGCTTAATCATACTGAAGATACATTCGCTTTACTACATCCAAATCTGGGGGCAGAATCCTTTTTGCGAAACCGTTCTGTAACAAAAGGAGTCCCATGGATCGCAAAAAAGCAATCGCGCTCTCGTTTTCCGTTCCCGTCGCATGGGGCTTTTCGTACCCCCTCATGAAGATCGGCATGGACAGCATGAACGCCACGAGCATCGTTGCGCTGCGCTGCATCATCGCCTTTGTGGCCTGCCTGTTGCTCTTCCACAAGCACGCGCTGCGCATCAACCGCGACCTCATGGTTCGCGCCGCCATCATCGGCGCCATCATGGCAACCGAGCTCACCTGCATGTGCTTGGGCTCCAGCCTTACCTCCGCCTCCACCGCCGGCTTTTTGCAGAGCCTGACGGTCGTGATCGTGCCGTTTGCCAACGCCGCCCTGCTGCGTCGCGCCCCCGAGCGCAAGGTACTCATCGGCACCGCCATCGTCACCTGCGGTATGCTGCTGCTCTCGGGTGCCGACTTTACCAGCCTGAATCCCGGCGCGATCATCATGTTGCTCTCAGCCTTTATCTATGCCAGCCACATCATTGTGGCGAAGCGCTTTGTCGAAGATGTCGACCCGCTGGCTCTGGGCGTTTGGCAGCTGGGCTTTGGCGGCCTGTTCTCGGGCATCGCCGCGTTCGTCTTTGGCGGCTTCACGCTTCCCAGCACGCCCAACGAAATCGTCGTGGTCATCGCGCTCGCACTCATCTGCTCTGCCTACGGCTTTATCACCCAGACGCTCGTGCAGCCCCACGTGCCCGCCGAGACCACCGGCTTTGCCTTCTCGCTGGAGCCGGTCTGCTCCGCCGTCTTCTCGTTCTTCCTGGTCGGCGAGGTCCTGAGCCCCATCGCCTTCTTTGGCGCCGCCCTCATCCTCACCGGCGTGATGGTGGCAACCGTCGAGCTCCCGCGCCTTCGCTCGCAAGGACACGCTCACATGGCAGGAGCGCCCGAGCGCGTCTCGTAGACCCCACTCTTCATGCAGCCGCGGCATAAAGGCAACCGGTGCGCCTTTACAATAGATGCCAACAGAGCATCTGCCGTAAAGGAGCCCCATGGACACCGCAACTCGCAACCGCAACATAGCAACTTGGTTGGGCGATGCGCCGCAGCCGGTACGTGACACAACGAACCAGCTGCTCGAGCGCATCGCCCTTTTACGTGCCGAGCAAACCATCTACCCGGCACAAGACGACATCCTCAATGCCCTCGCCTATACGCCGGCCAACCAGGTCAAGGTTATCATCTTGGGTCAAGACCCTTATCACGGACCCAACCAGGCAATGGGGCTGTCGTTCTCGGTCCCCGCGTCGCAAACCAAGTTGCCGCCGAGCCTGCGCAACATTTACAAGGAGCTCAATGCCGATCTAGGCTGCCCCATTCCCGCCACGGGAGACCTAACCCCATGGGCACAACAGGGCGTCCTGCTTCTCAACACCACGCTCACCGTGCGCGAGCATGCCGCCAATTCGCACGCCAAGCTGGGCTGGAGCACGCTGACCGACTACGTCATCGAGCGCTGCTGCCAGCTGCCCCAGCCGGTAGTCTTTTTGGCATGGGGTCGCTTTGCCCAGCAGATGGTCGAAGGCAAGCTCGCCGCGACCGGCGCGGGCAAGGCAACCGGCAAGTTCTGCCTGGCCTCTACGCACCCTTCGCCGCTTTCGGCCAACCGTGCCACGGCAGAACTCCCCGCTTTTATGGGGTCGCGTCCCTTCTCGGCAGCCAATCGGCTACTCGAACAGCGCGGCTCGGTCCCCGTCAACTGGACTTGCCTCGGCTAAAAATCGATACATCAAAAACGCGCCCGACGGCTTTCCATCGGGCGCGTTTCCTATTCGGGCCAAATAAATTGTGTGCGGCCGGCCTCGCCGCCATCGATCAGCAGGCTCTGCCCGGTCATAAAACGGTTGGTCACGCCCACAAAGTAGATCCACTCGGCGATCTCTTGGGCGGTGGCCCAGCGTTTAAGCGGCGTGAGCTCCATAATCTGGTTCCACAGGCGTTCGTCTTCCATCACGCAACGGTTGAGCGGCGTGATAACGCCGCCCGGGTCCACACTGTTGGCGATGGCCTGCGGCGCCAGGCGGTTTGCAAGGTTCTTGGTGTAGGCGATAACGCCACCCTTGCTGGCAGCATAGGCGGGAAACTCCGATCCCGTATGTCCGCTCGCCGACCCCACATTGACCACGGATTGGATAGCAGGCGCTGGCTTGGCGGCAAGCCCCTCTCC
This sequence comes from uncultured Collinsella sp., assembly GCA_934643145.1. Taxonomy (GTDB): domain Bacteria; phylum Actinomycetota; class Coriobacteriia; order Coriobacteriales; family Coriobacteriaceae; genus Collinsella. The sequence continues at coordinate 73,163 of CAKUBM010000008.1, forward strand.
CACAAAGGCGTAGCGCTCGGTCACGTTGATGGTGCCACGCAGGTTGGCGGCAATGTCATCGGCCGAATCCTGTACACCGGCAACGTTCACGATTACCTGAGGCTCAAGGTCGCCTGGAAACGAGTTAGGCTCGCGGACATCAACGATCAGATGGCGGTAGCGCTCGTGTTCGATCGCCGCCGGCAGCAGATCAAAGCCCACGACCTCGTGACCCTCGTCCAAAAAGCGCTGCACACACGCGGTTCCGATACCGCCCGAGGCGCCCGTGATCAAAACCCGCATACTTGCTCCTTAGGCGGTCGCGTGGCGCTCGAGGTACTCGGAGCCCACATTCTCGCGCTCCCAGCCACGCACGACCTTGTAGCCCACGGGGCTCAGGAAGACCTCGCACAGCAGCTCGGCAACGGCGCCGGTCAGCGAGCACATAAGGACCTGCACCCAGGTCCAGCCAAAGAACGTGTGGCTCACCACAATGGCAAAGACCAGGTTGTCGATAAACTGGCCAACACCCGTAGACACATAGGAGCGGAAGGCGAAGCTCGCAAAGTTATTCTTTTTGAGCATACGGCCGAGCGACTGGTTGAGCGTGGAATTAACCACGGCAGAAACGAGCATTGCCAGCGAAGAGCCCAGCACCACGTACCAGGTGCCGCCAATGGTGGCGTTAAGGGCGCTGTTGACCTCGATCATGCCCGTGTCGTAGTAGGCGCCCCACATGCCGGGCGTGAGCGAGCATGCCCAAAAGCACAGGCTCACGGCCAGGTTAACCAGCAGCGCGAGGATAGAGATTCTGATGGATGCCTTGGCGCCAAAGCGCTTGCAGATCATGTCCTGGCACAAAAACGAAACCCAGCTCACCACAAAGCCGCAATCGAGTGCCAGATACGGCAGGCTGATGAGCTCTTTGTTGGCCAGCAGGTTCATCATGATGACGCTCACGAAAAACAGCGAAACCGTTGCCGCGGGAATGCTCCGCAACAGGACCTTGTAGTCCTCCATGACCTTCTTGATCATTATGTACTCCTTTGGTTTTAGGTTTAACGAGCAGGATATCGGACCCGAACTGCTCGGACGCCCCGGTCTTGAGACGACGGTGGGTATGATAGCCGCTTATACGGCATCAGGCAAGTAAACGGCGCGGCAGCCCCGCAGGGCCACCGCGCCGATGCGCTAAAAGGCCACGTTGCCAAACTCCGACAGGATAAGGTCGGGGTTGTGGTCAGTTGCCCAATCCACGTTCCACGGGCTCGTGAACAGCAGCAGCTTACCGCCGCGCATGTCCTCGACGCGCAGGGTGTCGCGCGTGAGCGAAAGAGCCGGAATGTCAATGGTATCGGGGTCGTTCTGAATCCAGCGAATGTCCGTATAGGGCAGCGGCTGGCGACGAACCTCAACACGATATTCGGCCTTGAGGCGGCGCTCGAGCACCTCAAACTGCAGCACGCCGACCACGCCCACGATGACGCTCTCCATACCGGCACCCAGCTCGCGGAAGATCTGGATGGCGCCCTCCTGGGCAAGCTCCTCCATGCCCTTCACAAACTGCTTGCGCTTGAGCGTATCGACCTGCGTAATGCGGGCGAACATCTCGGGGGCAAACGTCGGGATCTGCGGATACTGCACATGGCGCTTGCCGGAGCACACGGTGTCACCGATGCTAAAGATACCCGGATCGAACAGGCCCACGATATCGCCCGCGTATGCCTCGTCCACGATGGCGCGGTCATCGGCCATCATCGACGTGCCCGTGGCAAGCTTAAGCTTGCGGTTGCCCTGCACGTGGAAGGCGTCCATGCCGCGCTCGAACTTGCCCGAGCAGATGCGCACAAAGGCGATGCGGTCGCGGTGGTTCTTGTCCATGTTGGCCTGGATCTTAAACACGAAGCCGCTAAAGTCGTCGCGGCAGGGATCGACCGGCTCGCTGGTGAGCGTGTCGGTGTAGGCGCGCGGCGTCGGGGCCAGGCGCAGGAACTCCTTGAGGAAGGGCTCCACACCAAAGTTGGTGAGTGCCGAGCCAAAGAACGCCGGGCTCAGCTTGCCGCAGGCCACGGCATCCAGATCGAGCTCGTCGCCGGCGCCATCGAGCAGCTCGATGTCGTCCATCAGGTTCTTGTGGTTTTCCTCGCCAATGAGCTCGTCCATGGAAGGATCGCCCAGCTCGGCCTCGACCTCGGCAACCTTTTTGGTGGCGTTGGCGTGGCCGTCACCCTCAAAGGCGATGACGCGACGAGTCTGGCGGTCGAACACGCCGCGGAAGTTGCGGCCGCTGCCGATGGGCCAGTTCATGGGATACGTATTGATACCCAGAACGTTCTCGATCTCTTCCATGAGCTCAAACGGATCGCGAGCCTCGTGGTCGAGCTTGTTCACAAAGGTGAAGATGGGAATGTGGCGCAGCGTACAGACCTTAAAGAGCTTCTTGGTCTGGGCCTCGACACCCTTAGCGCCGTCGATGACCATGACCGCGGCGTCGGCGGCCATAAGAGTACGGTAGGTATCCTCCGAGAAGTCCTGGTGGCCGGGGGTATCGAGAATGTTGACGCAGGCGCCGTTGTAGGTGAACTGCAGCACCGAGGAGGTAACGGAGATGCCGCGCTCCTTCTCGATGTCCATCCAGTCCGAGACGGCGTGCTTGGCCGAGCTCTTGCCCTTGACCGAGCCGGCAGTCTGGATGCTGCCGGTATAGAGCAGCAGCTTCTCGGTAAGCGTGGTCTTACCGGCGTCCGGGTGGCTGATGATCGCGAATGTGCGGCGCGACGAGATTTCATCCGACAGGCTTGCCATGCGGATCCTTTCTTGCATTGAGTGCATTACGTCGTTGTAACCGCACTATTGTAGCCGCGAAATGCTGTGGCAGGGCGCCTATCAGGACAAATACATCAGTCGGGGTCTTGGTTGCCAATCGGCGGCGGCACTCCGCAGCAGTTTGTCTTGATCTGTAACATCTAGACGGGTTTTGAGCCTCTACCTGTTACAGATTGAGACAAACGAATGGGTCTGCCGCCAAAATCTCAATCTGTAACATCTAGCCGCCCAAATCGGGTCTTAGTGTTACAGATCGAGACAAACGGTCGCCGGCAATCCCGATTTTCCTCTTGCGTAACTGTGCATAGTGTATATATACTGTGCTTACCGGTTATATACACGTGTAGCCCATCAGCTAAGGAGCCGCTGTGGACATCATCCTATCCAATTCGAGCGACAAGCCCATCTACGAGCAGATATCCTCGCAGGTCAAGGCACAGATCCTTTCGGGCGCACTCGCCGCGGGAGCCAAACTCCCGAGCATCCGTGCGCTTGCCAGCGACTTGGGTGTGAGCGTCATCACCACCAAGCGCGCCTACGCCGACCTAGAGCAGCTCGGCTTTATCTGCACCGTGCAAGGCAAAGGCTGCTTTGTCGCCGAGGGCAACCAAGAGCTCTTGCGCGAAAACCAGCTCTGCCATGTCGAAGAGCTGCTTGCGCAGGCAACGACACTGGCAGAAGCCCTGGGCGTCACGCGCGAGAAGCTGCACGAAATGCTCGACCTTGTTGCCCCCGAAACCATGCAGTAGCCATCTGCAAGAAAGGCTATACCATGCAAAACTTGCTAGAACTCAAAGGTGCCTCACGCCGCGTAAGTGACCGCTTTTCGCTGCGCGATGTCACGTTTGCCGTGGAGCCCGGCCAGATTGTCGGCTTTGTGGGCGCAAACGGCGCCGGAAAGACAACGACCATCCGCGCCGCGCTCGGCCTCATAAAGCTCGATACCGGCAAGGTACACCTGTTTGGACAGCGTTGCGGCGCCGACGCGCCCGGCGAGACGCAGCGCTACCTGCGCACCCGTGTCGGCCTCGTGCTGGACACGTGCCCTTTCCCTTCCACACTTAAAGTGACCGAAGTTGAAGCGCTCGTAGGCCCGGCGTACCCCACCTGGAGCCACGACACCTTCGCCAACCTCATCGATCGATTTGGCCTGGATCCCAAGGCGAAGGTCAAGGACCTCTCCCGCGGCATGGGCATGAAACTGCAGCTTGCCTGCGCACTCAGCCACAAGGCCGAGCTGCTCATCCTGGACGAAGCCACCGCGGGTCTTGATCCCATGGCACGCGAGGAACTTCTCGATGAGCTGCTCGCCTTTGTCGCCGACGGACAGCACGGCTTATTGTTCTCGAGCCACATTACGTCCGATCTTGAACGCGCGGCAGACCGCGTTGTCTGCATCGATAACGGCTCGCTTATTTTTGACCTGCCGCGCGAGGACATTACCGACCGCGCTGGCATTGCCCACTGCACTCAGGCTCAGGCCGCCGAGCTTATGGCTTGCGTCGAGGGCGCCCGTGCCTCCCGTCATGTCTACAGCGTGGACGTGCTCGTGCCCAATCGCCGCGAAGCACTCGAGGCCTTCCCCGAGATTCCCTGCGATCGGGCAACCATTGATGACTATCTGCGCCTTACGCTGAAAGGAGCCTCCAAATGAAACGCGCCTTTATGTCCGAGACCGCTATCATGCGCTCGTTTCTCCCGAGCATCGCCGGCGTCGGCCTGTTCATATTCGTCGTGCTGACCCTTGCCAACGCGACAGACGGCGATTCCGGCATGAGCGCCGGCACCTGCGCGGTCAGCGCCATGTCACCCATTATTATCATGAACTCGCTGGCTGGCTACGATAACCAAAACGGTTGGGAGCGCTATCGGGCAACGCTGCCGTTTTCGCGCAAGGACATCGTCTGCGCACGCTACCTGTGCATTATTGCCTTCTCGGCCGTCATGGCCTGCGCGGCTACGCTTCTGAACATCCTCGCCCTTCCGTTCTTTGATCACATGGGCATCCCTTCGACAAGCCAGACGGTCTTTGAAATCGCAACCGCCTCGGCGGCATCGATGCTCATCTCCCTCATGATGGTGTTTTTGGCACAGCCGATATTCTTCCGATTTGGCCATATGGAGGCGCTGCGCCTTTCCGTCGGCCTGTTTGCCCTGCTTGGCTGTGGCACCATGGCAATGCTGAGTTCCTCCAACCCCATCAGCAACTGGCTCATGTCATTTGCCGGGGCGAATCCCGATCCCGCCGTTATCGGATGTCTGTGCGCCGGCATAGCCGTCCTTGCGTTCGTGCTATTCATGATCAGCTACACCGTCAGCACCAAGGTCTACCAAGCACGCGACCTGTAGGCGGGCGAATCTCGACCCACGCAGGTCGTAATCGGCCACAATCGCGCCCCTCAAATCCGTGACAAATGGCATGTCCCCGGCCCGTGCGCGACGTTCTATAATCAAAGCGTCACGGGCCTTAGCCCAATCTCGATCATCCAAGGGGATGTCTTTTTGGTCATTGTTCTTTAGGGAACGGTCAATCGCATAGAACCACGAAAACGGCCGTGCAACGGCCGTGGTTTGTTGTGCCGTTCCGCCTCCGTCATCTGCCAATTTGCACCTGATAGGAAAGAACAATGCAATCCCAGGAATCTCAATCCTTCCCAAAAGCCAGCAGCTTCGACACGACACTCGTGCGCTCTAAGATTATGGGGCCGAACCCCCTCAAACTCTGCGAAGAGCTGCTTCGCGATACGCGCATTCCCCGCGGCGCCCGCGTCTGTGATCTTGGGTCGGGCACCGGCATCACCAGCGCCCTGCTTGCTCGCGAATATGGGTTTGACACCTACGCTGTCGACCTCTGGAGCGACCCCGTCGAGAACCGCGCGTTCTTCGATTCACTCGGTATTCCCCGCAACACCATTCGCCCTGTTAAAGCGGACGCCTCGCAAGGCTTGCCGTTTGAGCGCGACTTTTTTGATGCGGTCGTGAGCATCGACTCGTACAACTACTACGGTCGCGACCCGCATTATCTGGGCGAACGCTTGCTTCCCTACGTTAAGCGCGGGGGCATGCTTTGCCTGAGCATCCCCGGCATGGCCCGCGACTGCCACGAGAACCTGCCTGACTGTCTGCTCGCATCTTGGACGCCCGAGCAGCTCGATTACATGCACGACATAGCCTGGTGGCGTGCGATGATCGAGCCGACCACCGGCGTCGAGATTGTCTCGATGCGGCCTATGCTCTGCACCAACGAGGCATGGGCAGACTGGCTCGCCTGCGACAATGAGTACGCCGCGAGCGACCGCGCTGCCGTTGAAGCGGGCGCACTCGAGTATCTCAACACCATCGCCATCGTGCTGAAGAAGCTCTAAACAACAGCCGCGCGAGGCCGTAGACATACGACCTCGCGCGGCTTCTTTCAAAACGGGTTATGAATCAGCCTCAAACGGGCGGCCCGCTACTTGCGCAGCGGCTTGGGTAGTGGAATGCCGGCGGCGATAACCGCGGCGATGATCATAGCGACGATGCCCTTGAGCGGGAAGCACATGAGCAGCAGGCCCACGACCATAACGGGCTGGCGCATGACGGCGCCCATCGTCGAGGCAGTGCAGACGGCGACGCAAAAGACCGGATCGGCACCCGTGAGCAGCGCGAAACCGTAGCCGAGGCTCACGCCCGAAAAGATTACGGGGAAGAAATGGCCGCCGCGCCAGCCCATGTTGATGAGAGCCGGGGTCAGCATAGCCTTGACCAGACCGGTTGCGATGAGCACACCGGCGGGGATGGTCAGGTAGGTTTCCATGAGGACATCGGCCTGGGTCTCGCCGGCAAACATGGTGTAGGGCAGGACCGTGCCACAAGCCGCAAGCACCAGACCGGCCAGCATGGCCTTAACGACAGGGCGCTCCCCAATGGCATGGGCAAGCGCCTCACTCGCGTGCTCCGAGACAAAGTACAGCCAACCGCAGACCATGCCGACCAACGTCAGAGGGATGAGCCAGGTCAGTTCCAAGCTGCCCATCTCGGCAGCCTCGAACCTGGGCATACCCATGCCGCCACCCATAAGCTGGCCGAGCAGCAGATAGGTGCCCAGGCCGCCCGCGATCGCAATGCCGTAGACCACGGTCTTCTGTGCCTTGGGCAACTTAATGGTGATCTCGTCAGATGCGGAATCCTCATCGCCGTCGGCACTACCGGCGAGCGGCGCCACAAAGCCAAAAACGGGTGCGGTAAAGAGCGCCGTCAGGGCTGCCTGGGTGCCCAGCAGCGTAAGCTCCCTAAACTCGGCACCAAAGCGGCGCATGCGGTCGCCAACCCAGCTGCACAGGCCCGCGATAACGCCGGTCAGGCCGGCCTCGGGACCAATACTTCCGCCAAACAGCAGCGGCAGCAATGCCGCGAGCGAAAGCTTGCCCAGATTGTCATACGGATAGCGTCCGTCTTGTTTGACCTTGGCCATCACCTGGTTGAGGTCGTCGGTCTTGGTGCCGGTCACCTTTTCGTACAGGCCAATGAGCAGACCGCCCAGCAGGCAGACGAAAAACGGGTACGGCAGACAACCGAAGGGACCGCTGGCAAGCTCAGGCGAAGCAGCACCCAGCATGTGCGGAATCTCGGTCCAAAAGAAATCGATGCCGTGTTCCATCGCAAAAAAGAACAGCCAGACCGCAGCGCCGGCGAGCGCGCCAGTCACGGCTACGCTGATCAAAAACAGCGCGCGGTTTTTAGGTTTTGCAATCTTATCCATCGGGCCCTCCCGTGGTCAAAGTCGACAGAAATACGTTTTATTGTAGAGCGAGCGCTGCCCAGACGAGTCAACCATCTGCACCCCAAACGGCACCATTGGGCGCAATGCGCGCCCAATCTAGAACTTAACCATTGATGATCGAAGCAATCTCGTGCAAATCTTCGGCAAAGTAAATCCCCCGCTGGCGCTGCGGACTCGATAATCCCTTTTCGATCATGTGGCCGAGCAACGCCTTCAGGTCGTTGTAATAGCCGTCCAGGTTGTACAGGATGCACGGCGCGCCCAGATGCCCCAGCGACACCGCAGACATGACCTCGGCAATCTCCTCGAGCGTGCCCGTGCCACCCGGGAAAGCGATAAACGCGTCGCCGAGCTCGATCATCTTGGCCTTGCGCTCGGCCATATCGCTCGTCACGATGAGGTCGTCGATGCCATCGTGCTGAAACTCGGCCTCGATAAAAAAGCTCGGCTCCACGCCCGTCACGTGGCCGCCGGCATCGAGGACGCTATCGGCAAGCGCGCCCATCAAGCCCGACTTGGACCCACCGTACACCAGCGCGTGACCTTTGGCGCCAATCCATGTGCCGAGCTCCTGCACCGCAGGCAAAAACGCCGGGTCGTTACCGACGCTCGCGCCCAGGTACACCGTGATGTTCATATGCAATCCCCCTTGCTGCGCGATACGCTTGCCCTAGCGCTGCCGACGGCGGTACTCACGTACGCGACGCGACAGGTCGGCGAGCTCATCGCGGTCGAGCTCTTCCAAATGCTCCAAGTCGTCCATAAAGCGCGCCATGGTGTCCTTTTGGCGCATCTTGATGAGCGTGTTGCAGTAGTTCACCGCAACACCCGTGAGCATAGCGATGTAGAAGATGCTAATGACGCTCAAGACGACCGTGATGACGCGGGCGACCGGCGTCTCGGCCGGAATATCGCCAAAGCCGATGGTCGAAACGGTCTCAAAGCTAAACCAGAGCCCGTCACCAAAGGTGAGGGTCGTGGGCTCAGACAGCCAGACGGCCGTTGAGCAGAGCAGATAGAAGAGAAGGAACAGGCCCGTGATGCGCACGAAGCCCGCCTGGCGCAACACATCGGCAAGCGTCCTCAGCTTTTTCATCGCGACCCCTTCCGCGAGCAATCAATCACATTCGCTCGGTATTGTCCCACATCCGGCAGCTAGGGACGTTCCTTTTGTGCCGGCAGAAAGGGACTGTCCCCAACTGCCGGCAGGAAAGGAACGTCCCTAGCTGCCAAGCGCCAAACGGTGCCCCGTTTAACGGCAGGTGGGTCAAACGGGGCACCTGAGCTGGTATCCTTACGTGGTACTGCCTCGATTCGTTAGGATTGCATGTGAGAGCTGCCGCTGTCCTTCGCTCAACTATATATCGCGCCCTCGCCATCGTGCTCACCGCACTTACCGCGCTGAGTGCCGCCGCACCCGTGCCGGCCCTTGCCGACCAGTCCGAGCAGCAGGTCAAAACGGTACGCGTTGGCTGGCTCGTCAGCAGCGAGGGTTTCCAGGAAGGCACGCCGGGCGAACGCCTTTCGGGCTGGGGTTACGAATACCTCCAAACCCTCTCGTACTACACCCCCGGATGGAAATACGAATATGTCTCCGGTACGTTCACCGAGCTCATGGACAAGCTCGAGGCGGGCGAGATCGACCTCATGCCCAATATCTCCTACTCCGAGGAACGCGCCCAAAAGCTGCTTTTCTCATCGAACCCCGAGGGCACCGAGCGCTACTACATCTATGCCAGGCCCGACCGAGACGACTTGGCCACGGGCGACCTCCAGGCGCTCCAGGGTCTCACCATTGGCTGCAATCCCGGCGTTATGCAGACCTTCGTCGGCCAGCAGTGGCTTGCCGACGAAGGCATTACCTGCACCTATAAAGAAATAGCCAGTGGCGGCGGCCTCTTCGATGCGTTGGCAAACGGCGAGGTCGACGCCATCATCATGAACGACACGATCTCATCGCCTAGCGCCTCCCCCATGTTCTACGTAGGCTCAAGCGACTACTATTTCGCCGTCCCCAAAAGCCGCCCCGACCTTATGGACGATATCAATGCCGCCATGGCGGCAATCGCCCGATTCAACCCCCGCTACAATGACGAGGTCAAAGCAAATTACTCGGCCCAAAACAGCGGGTCATCATCACTTGACGGCGCCGAGGCCTCCTGGCTCAAAGCAAACGGCAACACCATCACGCTCGGCTATCTTACAAACCAGCTCCCCTACTGCACGCAAAATGACGATGGCGAAATGGAGGGGTCGCTTGCCTCGCTCGCGACGACGTTGCACGACAAGTTTGGCATTAACGTTAAAACAGTCGCCATCGTAGACACCAAACAAATGATCAAAGCCCTTTCAGAAGGCACCATCGATGTCGCCCTGCCATTCTTTCGTGACTACTGGCTCGCCGAACAAGTGAGGGTCATCCAGTCAAACTCGACGGGAACGGTCTCCCTGACCGCCATCCACAGCAGCAACGACCTGAGCAAGGACCTCAAGAACATCGCTTGCACAAAGAGCGCTATCGTCAACCGCTTTGAGCTCGAGAGCCTGTTCCCCGACGCGACGGTAACCGAGTACCCAAGCGGCAGCGAGATGCTCAAAGCCCTCAATAAAGGAGAGGCCAGTTGCATCATCGTCCCCAGTACGCGCCTGGAAACCATCCGCGACACCTACGACATCGAGGATTTCGAAACGCAGGAACTCACCAACACAGCAGAACTATCGTGCTTGATCTCGCGCGGCAATCCCCAACTCCTGGGAATCATTAATAAGGGTATCGTCAATGCCGGCGAATCGCTCTCCGCGAACAGTTATTCCCCCACATCGTATTCGGCTCAAGAATCCGATACACTTCGATTCCTCTACCGCAACCGCACCGCCATTGCCACCGTTATCATCTGCATTTTGCTGACCGGCATCGCCATCCTTGTCTGGTCGCTTCAACGCGCGCGGAAAGAGCGGCAGAAAGCCGACGCCGCCAACGCCGCCAAGACCGCGTTCCTCACGCGCATGAGCCACGACATCCGCACACCGCTCAACGGCATCTTGGGCCTTATTGAGATTGAGGAATTGAAAGAGGGCGATATAAAGGTCGCTCGCGAAAGCCGCGCCAAGGCGCGTGTCGCTGCCAACCACCTGCTTTCACTCATCAACGACATCCTCGAAATGGGCAGGATCGAGGAGCGCAAAGTGACACTCGAGCACGAATCGTTCAACCTCAAGGAGCTCTGTGACGATGCCTTGGTGCTGTGCAAACTCCGCGCATCGGACCGTGGCATTACGCTGCTCAACGCCAGCGAGCCCTATGCCGTCGACCAGAGCATGATCGGCAGCCCCACCCATATCCGCCGAATCATCATCAACCTGCTCGACAACAGCATCAAATACAACAAGCATGGCGGCACCGTCACCTTCTCTTCCACCGTCAAACCGCTCAACGACGCACGTGCGCTCTTTTGCTTCACCATCGAAGACACCGGCATTGGCATGACGCCCGAGTTTTTGAAGCATATCTACGAGCCGTTCGCCCAAGAGGGCGACGACGCCCGCAGCAAGTTCCAGGGAACCGGCATGGGCATGCCCATCGTCAAATCGCTCATCGACATGATGGGCGGCACCATTGAGATCTCGAGCGAACTCGGCGTGGGCAGCACGTTCACTGTCCAGATTCCGCTCGATATCGACAAGAATCCTCAGGCCCACATAATGCTAGTCGAGGCAACGCCCAACTGCTCGATTGCCGGCATGAACGTCCTGCTCGCCGAAGACAACGACCTGAATGCCGAAATTGCCCAGGCGCTGCTGGAATCCGAGGACGTTGTGGTGACCCGCGCGGCCAATGGCAACGAGGTTGTCGACCTGTACCTGTCACACCCCGCCGGCGGCTTCGACGCCATCCTCATGGACATCATGATGCCCGGTATGGACGGTTATGAGGCAACGCGCGTGATTCGTCTGAGCGGCAAGCCCGACGCCGCCGACATCCCCATCATCGCGCTGACCGCCAACGCTTTTGCCGAGGACGCCAAGGCCGCACGTGACGCCGGCATGAACGCCCATCTGCCCAAGCCGCTCGATTTTGACAAGCTCAAAAACATTCTCGCCCGCATCAAGCAGCACGGTCCCAGTTCGCTATAGTCTCTCTCCAAGAACCATGCCCGATTGGAAAGGAATCCCGCGATGTTTAGGCCTCTACGCCGAAAGAAGCGCGCCATTACCGACGAGGTGGCGCGCGAGCTGCTCGCCACCTGCAAGCGCGGCGTCTTTGCCGTCAACGGCGACGATGGCTACCCGTACGCCATTCCCGTCAACTACTTTTTTGACGCCGAGCACGACAAGATTTACTTCCACGGCGCCAAGGCGGGCCACAAGGTCGACGCTCTCAAGCGTGACGACAAGGTCTGTTTTACCGTCTACGGCAACGACTGGTACAAGGACGACGATTGGGCGCCCTACGTGCAGAGCACCGTTGTCTTTGGCCGTTGCCGCCTAGCGAATGACACCCCCGCATTTATCGAGGACAAGGTCCGTGAGCTCGCGCTCAAGTACTACCCCACCGCCGAAGAGGTCGAGGAGGAAATCGCCAAGGACATCAAGGGCGTTCAGCTGTACGAAATTACGATTGAGCATCTCTGCGGCAAGCAGATTCACGAAAAGTAGGGGGCTGGGATCAGACCCCCGCATAGCAATCAAGCCAGAAGACCCCGCGCATGTCGTCCGTTCGTTACGGCTTGCTATGCATTAAAAACGTAACGATCCAGGCGGTCGCACGCCTCCTTTACGCGCGAAAGCGGCAGCGCCAGGTTCACGCGAATGTGGCAGGGTCCGTGGAACGGACGGCCGTCCTGATAGCCCACGCCTACGCGGGCCCCCTCGTCGAGCAGCCACTGAATGTCGCGACCGTGTGCGCGGCACCACTCCGTGCAGTCCAGGAACGCCATGTACGTGCCCTGCGGACGCGAATAGGCCACGCCCTTAAAATGCTCGTCCACGTAGTCGCAGAAGTAGTCAACGTTGCCCTTGATGACCTCGTTGAGCTCGTCCACCCACTCGTAGCCCTGCGGCTGGTAGGCGCCGATGAGCGCATGCATCGAGAGGACGTTCATCTCGTTGTAATGGGTCTTGTTGGACACGGCGCACACGCGGTCGCGCAGCGTCTCGTTGTAGATGATGTGATAGCTGCCGACTAGGCCCGCGAGGTTGAAGGTCTTGCTGGGCGCATAAAGGGCGACCGTGCGCATGTGGGCGTCCTCGCTCACCGACTGCGTCGGGATGTGCTTGTGCCCAGGACGGATGATGTCGGACCAGATCTCGTCCGAGATCACCACGCAATCGTGCTGGCGATAGATGTCCATGGCGCGCTCGATCTCGTCGCGTTCCCACACGCGGCCGCAGGGATTATGCGGCGAGCAGAAAACGGCAGCATGGATGTGGTTTTGTGCGAACTTGCGCTCCATGTCCTCAAAGTCCATGCGCCATACGCCCTGGTCGTCGAGCTTAAGCGGGCTGCGCACAATGCGATAGCCCGCGGCCTCGATGGACTTGGTAAAACCGATGTAGGTGGGGCTATGGACCAGCACTGAGTCGCCCGGCTGGACGTACGCGCGCAGCGTCGACACGACGCCGCCCAGCACGCCGTTTTCGTAGCCGATATGCTCGGGAAGTAGGCCCTCAACGCCGTTGCGACGGCCCTGCCATTCGATGATGCGATCGAAGTACTCGGCGCGCGGATCAAAGTAGCCAAACATAGGGTGCTGGGCACGCTGAATGATGTGCTCCTGAACCGTCGGCACCGTAGCAAAGTTCATATCCGCCACCCACATCGGGATGCGGTCGAAGCCCTCATCGGGTGCGTTTGGCGCCATACCGGGGATCTCGCCCCAGGAGTCAACGGCGATGGCATCCATACCGTGGCGGTCGATAAGCGAGGTGAAGTCGTATTTCATGCTGGGCTCCCGTGCAAAGTGGATTGGTTCAGTAGGCGTTATTGTCCACCAGGATGGACGGCTTTGGCACGAGTTTTGGGGTTGAATTTGACTGATGAGGGCGGGCGGCCAGCTAGTCCTGAGCTTCGGTGACGGCCGTTACGGTCAGCTGTGTCCCATCGACCGTAAACGACACGTCGAGCCCGGCGTAGGCCAAGTGGTAGACACGATCGGGCTCGTGCTTGCTACCAGCGCGGCGTGGATCTTGGCGAAGGACCTCAATCAGGCCTGGCAGCTTTGTGGGCGGGACCTTGTCTTGCAGTGCTTGTGGGAACTCGACGCTGAGCTCTTGCCACGGGTTGTCCTCGATCCAGCCGCCCGTTGCGTCGGGGTGGCAATCCGCAAACGGAATGTAGGGTTTGATGTCGTAGATGGGCGTGCCATCGCGCAGGTCGGCGCCCAACACATAGATGATGGGACCGTTATCGGTGAGCTCAACACGGTCAAGCTTTACGCAGGTGAGGCCGATAGGATTGGGGCGAAACGGACTACGCGTGGCAAACACGCCCACGCGCTCGGCACCACCCAAGCGCGGCGGACGCACGGTCTTTGACCACCTAGCATTGGTACCGGCCTTGTCCCGCATCTTGACATCGGCAGCAATATCCTCTGCCGTGCCGCCGGGCGTTCCATTTTCAAAACGCCAAAGCAGCCATAAGTGCGAGAAAGACTCGAGTCCCGCAACCGCGGCGTTAGAGGCAAACTCCGGCTCAAAGACAATGCGCCCCTGTAGATGAGGCGCCAAAAAGCTGTTGCGCGGAATGCCGAACTTCTGCGGCAGATCGGTATGTATGTGTGCGATAGGTTCCATGCCGGTCATTGTACGGCATGGGCGCACGAGGCGCTGCGCACAATCCCCCACCGCGGTCGCCGAACGTGCAACCAACGGTTGCTTGGAAGGGTGCCTACCGCCGCGTATGCTTAAGCCATCAACCAGCAGAGAGGAGCCGTCATGGCCTTTGCAGAAAAACTCATCGCCGTCCGTCGCGCCAACAATCTCACCCAAGAGCAGCTCGCCGCCAAGCTCTACGTCACACGCCAAGCCGTCAGCCGTTGGGAGCGCGGCGAGGTCACACCGGGCATCGATATGATGAAGCTCATCGCCGCCGTAACCGAAGAGCCGCTGTCTCACCTGCTCGAAATGCCCGAGCGCTACTGCCAGAGCTGCGGCATGATACTCACGCCCGACGACTGCGGCACCGATGCCACGGGCGCCACGACCGACCATTACTGCAAGTGGTGCTACGACCATGGCAAGTACACCTACGAGACCACGATGGAAGCGATGATCGAGGATTGCGCCCCGCGCCTGGCACAAAACACCGGCATGTCGCTGGATGAAGCCGTCTCGCTCATGGGCGCCGTCCTGCCGCAACTGGAGCGCTGGCGCACCGTTCAGGAAAACGAGGAGCGCTACGGTGCCGAGGCCCGGGCGCGCTATGGCGACGAAGCCGTCGATGCGGCAAACGAAGCGCTGCTAGACATGGACCCTCAGACATGGAACGACATGAAGGAGCTTGAACGTGCCATTTTGGGCCAGCTCTCGATTGCCATGGGCGATGGCGAACCGGAAGGCAGCGAGGCTCGCAAGCTCGTCGCGATGCATCGCCGTTGGATTGCTCTCAACTGGGGCAGCGAGCCCCAAGACGAAGCATACCTGGGGCTCGCCCACGGCTACCTTGCCGACCAACGCTTTGTTGACTACTACGATAAGCCCTGCGGCACCGGAGCCACGGCGTTTCTGGTCCAGGCCATCGAGTCGTCGTTAGCCCACGCATAGACCGCGGCGGCTTTGGGTATTTCAATCGAAACCTCAAACCGATTGGAGACCCTATGGCTACTGATCACAAGCTCGCGCTGTACGTTACGACCGGCTGCCCGTACTGCATAAAGGTCAAGCGCCTCCTTGCGGATAACGGCGTGACCATCCCCGAGCGCAACATCTCGACCGATGCCGAAGCCGAGCAGACGCTCATCGCCGTCGGAGGAAAGCGCCAGGTTCCCTGTCTGTTCATCGACGGCAAGCCGCTCTACGAGTCGAGCGGCATCATCGCATGGGTGCAGGAGAACCTGCTCTAACACGCGCGTCGCGACCGGCTCGCCCCAACCCATACGACCCAAACATGTACACCAGCATCCAAAGTCGACATTTTTCGACATCTTTGGATGCTGGTGTACAACTTTTGGGTAGTCATGGACACTCTAAACCGGCTAATTGTTTGAGACGGCCCTTGGATTATGGCTGTTTGACGTCTCTGAAAGGGGTTTCCGGGTAGCGCGCAGAGATGTGGTGTAAGAGGCGGGGCATGCCCCGCCTCTTCCCTTTCTTGAAAGGAAGGGGACACCGC
>CAKUBM010000009.1 GCA_934643145.1 uncultured Collinsella sp.
TCGGGCAGGTTGTCGACGGTGCCGCCGTATTCGGTCGATTCACTCGAGGAGTTACCCGTAGTAAAGCCGGCGTTGGCACCAAAGCACAGGCCGCCAAACAACTCGTGCTTTGCGAGCTTCGCGCCCATGACAACGCTGCCGTTCAGCGTAAAGCCGTACTCAAACTCCTGCTCCTCGCCCTCCTCGACTTCGATGGTCTGCTCAATGCTCGCCCCCGACTGCGCGACAGCACCGTTAAACCCATCGTGCGTGTAGGCGCGCGTCACGCCAGGCTTGCCCAGACCAAAGGAATCTTGCACGGGAGTCGTGCCGTTGAGCGCCGTGTAATAGCTGTTGGGTTCTCCCGACCGATTGGTCAAAAAGTAGCTGAGCGGCGTCATATTGTGCTGTTTGGCAATGCGGTCATAGGCATCGACATTAACGACCGAAGTCTGCGCGCCGAGCGACACGGGCGCCGCCATCACGCCCTTGCCACCAGTTTCCTCATTTTCGATCTCGTACTCGTAATAGACCATCGGAATCGTGTAGAGCACGGCCTTGTCGCCTTCGCCGGCATGCGACTCATAACTTACGCTGGCGCTCACTGTACGCTCGCTCCGGTAGTCATAGCATCCCTCGGCGGCAAAATCGACTGAAGCATTAATCGCGACCAGGGGCGGACCGGTCTGCACCTCGACGGCAACGCCCAACTCGGCGCCAATGGTATAGCCCTGGGATGTCCCCGCGCTCTTTCCCTCGCCGTATGACGTGCCGCCCAACACCAGATAGCCGTATGCCTGCTCCAGATCCTCAACATAGGGAGCATCCTGCAGCACAGCGAGCACGCGCGGGTTGGTATAGACCTTGTAGCGGTCCTTGTACGTGATCTTGACGCTGTCATTGTCGACATCGGGCAGCGCGAGCGAGATAAATGTGCCGTAGGTAGTGCCGCGACGGTTGCTCTCGCTAATCACCTGCTCCTCGCCGCGGCGCACCCTTCCGTTCTCGTCGAGCGAAAGATGCGAGGCGGTCATCCAATAGTAGTCATCGTTCTTGCGCAGGTCCTCGTCGCGGTGCTTGCCCACCACGGCGATAAAGCTCTCGTTATAGCGGTCCGAACCCGAGACGCTGCCCGCCTTGACGTCGCTGATCCACACCTGCTCTATACCCTTGTGGTCATGCTTGTTGCTGCTGTTGTATTGCTGACCGCTCATGCTCATGGTTCCGACCATGGACCCCAAGCCCTGAGCCCCGCTCTGTGCCGTGTTGCAGGCAAAGTCGCGGAACACATCGCCGCCCACGAGCACCTCGTCGACCGCCGGCTGCTCGGACAGGCCGTCAAGGTTGGCAGTGGCAAGGGCAATAGGCGCCAAGGTGCACGGATAGCGCTTATCCTGAGCGCTATCCTTCCATGCGCTGTTGGGCACATGCATCAGCCCATAGGAGGCGAGGAGCCCGTCTCTGTATTCCTTGCAATCGGAAAGCTTGAACTCGCCAGATTCCGAGTCAAAATACGCGTAGCGGTACAGCGCGCCGTACAGCCCCTTGCTGCCGTCATTAGCGCCGTAATCAAAAGCGCTGCGTTGCCAGTCATAGCCCGCAAGAATAAGGCCCGTGACGGTTTCACCCGTCTTCTTTCCTTCTTCATCGTAGGCGGCAAACGTGCCGAACGTCGCATTCGCAGCGACCATGGTCTTGCCGTTCGCGGAGAGGGAGATCGCGCCCGCGTCACCCAGAGCATCGACATGGACGAGCGCGCCCTTGGATGCATCCCACGAAAACAGCTCGCAATGCGTCGACTTATCAATATTCTTCTTGCCGTAGGGTGCCGAGACCACGATGGCGAGGTCATCGCAAAAATCGCGATCGAGGTCGCCGGCCGCTAGCGAAACGACAGGAGATGACTGAAGCTGCGTCCAGGAGTCGTTCCCGCCCTTGTTGTGCGTGGTGTAGTCCGCGGCGTTACCGGCATCGATTTTGACGACGCTTTGCTTCCAGTTGCCGCCCTCCAAGTCATACATGTCGACTACAGCCTTGCGCACGCCGTTCTCGTCGACATAGCAACCCGCGTAGACAAAAAGCTCGTCCACGCCGTCGCCATCGACGTCGCCCGCCTCGACATCAAAGACAGCATCGTGCTCTTGCAGGTAACCGGCATCCAGATACTTAAAGCGGCTTCCGTCCATCATATTGGTGTTGACCGTCACCGGCAGGTGTGTGTCGAGAGTGCGCGTGCGCCCGTTGCTAAACGAGTAGAGGACCAGCTCAACCTTTCCGGCGTATGACTTGCCGTCAATCGTCGTGGAGGAACTGTCGCCGTAGGCACGGAGCTCGGCAACGCGGCTCTTTTTGCCCGTGCTGGCGTCGCTGCAGAACTCAACACTCGTGGCGTGAATGCCCGAGAAACCGTTATTGTCGTTGGCGAGTACTGTTGAGGACTCATTGTTGCTTAGGTACGACCAGGTGCCGCCGCCGTAGTCGCTATGCTTGTAGAGATCGCTGTTCGTATCGAAGTTGTTGACGTTTTGCCAGAACTTTGCGGCGCCCCACACACTTCCATAGCCATCGGTGAGTTTGCTGCTGCCGCCAATGTCACCGCGCTCGACGTTCTCGAGCTTGTCGCGCAGAGTGTAGCGATTGCCATGGCTACCGTTAGCTGCCATATAGACCTCGCTGCGCGTGGCAAACGTCGTGGGGGTATCAGTGGAATAGGGGCCAACGGTATCGGCCGGAATGTTCTCGCTCGTGCCCAGACCCAGGTCGCTATAGTCCTGCTCGGTCATATCGGTGATTGCGGGCGTGTCCGCCGCCTGGGCGACGTTGGGGGCCGCCGTGAAACAGGCGACACTCGTTGCAATCAACGCAGCAAGCGCCGCCGTCCCAACAAGCGGGATTTTCGACAACCGACGAATGTGGGGGTATGGAACGTGCATGGGAGACCTCGCTTTACTCGAGTGGAGTCGGCTCATTTCCACGAATAGTACGCCCGATGCCCAATTCCACGTGTCTCATTTCCGCCAACGGCGTGTCTCATTTTTGAAAAGCAGCTGTGTCGGAAAACCTTGTCCCAGTTCAAAGGCCATTTCTGGGATGTACTTTCCGTCGAGTGCCTCATCGGGAAACTGGGGACGCACTTTCCGCTAAACCATTCAACCGGAAACCACACCCCATTCCAAAGGCAAATTCCGGGACACGCTTTCCGCAACCCATTCCATCCGGAAAGCCCGTCCCACTCCGTCCGTATCCGGGACAGATCATCCGGCTCCCCACCTGCTAGGCCTAGGTTCTGCGAAAGGGCGCCTGCCCGGCGGCGGGATGTAAGGTTCATCGCGAGTTCCGCACGAGCCGGAGAGCACTTAATGTGCTCTCCGTGCGAGCAGGACTGTCCGAGCAGGGAACCTTACATCCCGCCGCCGGGCAGGCGATACAAGCACACCGACCGCCTAGCATTCCTTCTTCATGGCGTTGTAACCGATCAGCACGGTCCACACATACGCGCAGGTCTTTGGGATCATGAGCATGCCGATAGCTGGGACAACCTCGGCCCACAGGACCACGGGAATGTAGAAGCCAAAGCTCAGCACGATGGTGAGCCACATCCAGCGGAAGGCCTCGTCGTTGTCCTCCTTTGCACTGCGATAGAACAGCACGATGACGATAAGCCCCATGATGGCAAACGGGATGTTGCGCAGGATGCCCCACGTGAGCGGGGTCTGGTTAGTGAGCCACTGGTTTTGCGGCAGCATGCACAGCGCGACACGCATAGCGGCAAGGACAAAGATCGCTACAGTCGTCCCAACGTGGTTCTTAACCTGATAGCGCTCGCGCCACACGTAGTAGAGCAGCACGTAGAAGACGGTCATGGTAATCGAGGTAATCCACTTGCCCAGGCCCAGCTGCACGGCATAAGCATCAAAGCCGGTCGTGCAGAGCGCCAGCGCGCGCGGCACCAGGTGGAACGAATCGCCGGCACCCAAAACCACGGCCATCCAGCCAAACAGCTGGAACTGACGGTTGCCCTTACTGCCGCGAATCATACGAATACCGATGGTGACGACCGTCACCAGATACACGATGTCAAAAAGCGTTTCGAACAAAGCACGCATCTATATGTCTCCTTAAAAGAATGGTTGCAAAAGGACGGTTTGGCTTCTTGGTGCCACGCACCACCTCCTTAACATGAACGATGTTCACTTTCTAACTGTAAAAATCCCCGCTTTACGCGGGGACCGTTAGTAGAGCGTTCGACGCGTGATCTCGAGCACGGCGCTCGGATCAAAGTCTTGACGAATCACGGCAGAGAGCATGAGCGAGAACAGGACCTCGGCAAATTGCTCGGCAGCAAACTGCTCCGTAAAGGCACCGGCGCGCACCCGCGGATCGCGCTTGAGCACCACGCAAAGCTGGTCGAGGATGTGCTGCCAGGCATGATGCATCCGACGCTTGCCGTCCGCGGCGTCCTGCTGCATAAAACTCAGCGAATGGTGCGTAAAGAAGCCTGGGTACTTTTGGCAGCCGTGCTCCATCTGGCGATACATCCACTGGATGCACGCGAGCGTATCGTCCAAGATCGCCTCGTCATCGGGGTGATGGAAAATATCGCCCCAGACGCTTGCCACCGTTGCGCCGACCAGCGCTGTCTTAGAATCGAAGTAGTTGTAGATGCATCCGACCGACACGCCGCAGGCCGCGGCAACCGAACGGATGTTGACGCCGGTCCATCCGTTTTCCTGGATGAGCTTACGACTCGTCTTGAGGATTTCCTCCTTAGACGTCGCTGTGTTATTCATGCCCTCACCTCCAATGTGAACACTGTTCATTTTGCCACGGCGCGTTCCGTTGTCAAGAAAAAAGCCTCGAGAATCTCGAGGCTTTCACGTTTGTACGATCGAACGCGCGGTACCGCGAGTGGCGGTCTACTCCCCCAGCACGGCCTTTTTGGCGGCTGCAGCCATGTTGTCCAGATCTTCCTTGGTGGGGTGATCCTTTGCGGCAACCCAGTTGTCGAGCAGCATCTTAAAGCGGGCATTGTCGGGATCTTGCTCGAGCATGGCCTCGTAGCGCTGCTTGACCGCGGGGCCCATCTTGCCCTGGCACATCGCCCAACCCACAAGCTCGGCGTCATCGGCCAAATTGGAGGTCACGCGATCGATAATCTGCTGATAATAGCTCTGGTCGGCACCAAAGCCGCAGGTACCAAACAGGAAAACGCGCTTGCCGTGCAGAGCGGAGAGCAGCGCGGCAACCGAAGGCGTGCACGCGCCCTTGTCGCACCAAAAACCGACGAGCACCGTGTCGGCCGCGCAGGCGCCCTGCGCCTCGAGCGCAACCTGCTCGGCATCCGCATCGTCGCTCAACGCCGCGGCATGGACAAACTCAACGCCCGCAGCCTGCAGAGCGCGCTTGATCGCGCCCGAAACCATCCTGGTATTACCGCTCTTGCTGTTAACCACCAAAGAGCACGTCATAGTCACGTTGCCTCGTTTCCCCCAAAACTAAAGCCACTAATGCAATTTATTAGAAGCATATCTTAGTACTAAAACCACAGATGTAAACCAACTTCTGCTGATTGACGGCACAGTTGACATCAATAGGCAAATACGCCCGCAGCGCAAGCCCCATAATTCATGCGGGAACCGCGGTACCGTCAGAAAATGCAGGAGGAAATTTGACGGTCCCGTTAATAGATTTTGTGACAAGGGCATGACAGGGGGACAGGTCATTCGTCAGGTTTCTGACAGACGATATGAGCGGGACATGAAAATTGGAAGCCCCTCCTGCATGCATATCCGCTGGTAAGGCCTGGCCCGGTTTTCACCATCGCACGCGGCGGCCGAGCACCCATCCAACGCCCAAGTCAAAATACTCAGTACATTGAGTGATTTCACTCACTATACTGAGTATTTTCTCAATTTGCTCAGGCTAGTTAAACAGCGTCACCTTATCGAGCAGAAAATCCTCCACGGTGCACGCCCCGGCCGCCGCCCCTCCCACGACGATCCGCTTGGCTCGCGGATACTTTTTTAGGAGCGTCGACATGCCGCTCTGGCCGGACTCTCCACCGCTTTTGACCTCGATGGCGCTCAGTGCATCATCCCTTCGCAGCACAAAGTCGACCTCTTTGACGCCCTCACGCCACCACATGACCTCAAAACCCTCTTCCGGCGCGCGCGCAAGCAGTCGTGCACCCACTGCCGATTCCACCAAATGACCCCGCCGCGCCGAATCCTCCAGCCATTCTGCTCGGCCCTTATCGCCGAGCGCCGTCATAAACGCCGTGTCATAAACCATGAGCCGCGGGGTGCTTCGGCGCTTTGCGAGTTCCTTGTCACTGAACTTGGGAATCGCCGTAACCAAACCGGCCTTGCCCAGCAGGTCCAAATACCCGGCGACCGTGACCGTGTTACCGGCATCTTGCAGCTGGCCTACCATTTTTGAATACGAAAGCTCCTGCCCCGAATAGCTCGCCGCGAGCCAAAAGAGCGCGCGCATCAGCGCCGGTTTGCGGATATTCTCCAACGAGAGAACATCGCGCGAGATCGCCGGCTCGACGATCGCATCTCGGATATAGTTTCGCCAACGGGCGTCATCGGAAACCAGCGGCGCCGCACCCGGATATCCACCGTGATAGAGATAGTCTTCAAAAGAAAAGCCAAAGGCCTCGCTGCACTCGCGATAGGACCAATGCGGCGACCGAATGAGCTCGTAACGGCCCATAAGGGATTCTTCCAGGCCCTTGTGCAGCAGCAGCGACGACGATCCGGTCAAAATGACCTTGAGCGGCGTCCCCTCCCGGCGATCCCGGTCGTACAATCCCTTGACGACCGTGGACCAACTCTGCACCTTTTGAATCTCATCAACAACGAAAACGGCCGGGACCTTGCCTCCAGACGTGAGGTTTCTTGCCTGTTGCCACTCGATTTGCAGCCAGCTGGCATCGGGATTCACAACATCGTCCGCATTGGCCACGTGACAGGGCATGTCTGCATGGTGCAACGCCTGCACGAACATGGTCGACTTTCCCGTTTGGCGGGGCCCGATTATAAATTGCATCAACGGATTATTCGTTTCCCGCATCCTCTGGGCTATCACGGCAACTTGATGGCGCTCAAACATATCAATCTACCTCCTTGTTTCTTAAATACTCAGTATACTGAGTAAAATCACTCAGTATACTGAGTATTTTTAGAACCGGGAGATCGAGCCCGCCAACTTAACCCCCTTCACCAGCGGGTTGCCGCCGCCCCCTCCGCGAGTCGAGTTTCTGGCCCTTCGCGCTCACTCGATATATAAAAACTGCCATAGCCATATCGAAAAACCGGTATAGTCGGCCCCATCATCGAACCATCGCGAATGGGCCACAGGATTTCGCGATGGTTCGCAGGCTTTCGCGGAGATTCGCGACAAATCGAGAACTGATACGCATCTTATTGTTCACATTCAAGGCCCCGACGTCTCAAAAGGTATGCCGCTGCAAATGACTCATCGGTATCCCACTACCACGATGCCGACGATCTCGAGGTCGATGCCGTGATTCACAGGCGAGATGGAACTTGGATTGCCGTGGAAGTAAAACTCGGAAGCCCGCAAATCCCCGAGGCATCTGCAAACCTGCTTCGGCTCGAGCGCAAGCTGGTCGAGCGCGGTGAGGGGCCTCCCGCGGCCAAACTCATCGTCATCGGGTTCGGCATGCCGGTCCATACGACGCCCGAGGGCATCATCGTTGCCCCCGTTGACACGCTCGCGCCCTAACGCTGCGTTACATATCCCACGGTCTTGCTTACTGGGCGAATTGGCTGCGGTAGAGCTCGGCGTAGAAGCCGCCTGCCGCGAGCAGTTCGTCGTGCGTGCCGCGCTCGATAATCTCGCCGTCTCGCATGACCAGAATACAGTCGGCGTTACGGATCGTCGACAGGCGGTGCGCAACGACAAAGCTCGTACGACCGGCCATGAGCTCGTCAAATGCCGCCTGCACCTGCAGCTCGGTGCGGGTATCGATGCTCGAGGTCGCCTCGTCCAGCAGCAGAATCGCCGGGTCGGTGAGCATGACGCGCGCGATGCACAGCAGCTGCTTTTGGCCCTGGCTAAACGTGCCGCCGTCCTCGCCGATCACCGTATCGTAGCCGCCTGGCAGCTGCACGATAAACTTGTGCGCATGCGCGCGCTTGGCCGCCTCGATAACCTGTTCGCGTGTGGCATCGGGACAACCGTAGGCGATGTTTTCGGCCACGGTGCCCTCGAACAGCCAAGTGTCCTGCAGCACCATGCCAAAGGCGCGGCGCAGGCTCGCACGCGTGTAGTCACGCGAGGAGCGGCCATCGACCGCGATGCGCCCAGCATCGATATCGTAAAAGCGCAGCAGCAGGTTGATGAGCGTTGTCTTTCCGCAGCCCGTGGGGCCAACGAGGGCAAAGCGCATGCCGGGTTTTGCCTCGATACAGATATCCTGCAGCAGCTTGCGGTCGGGCACATAGCTAAAGTCCACATGCTCAAAGGCGACCTCGCCCTTCGGAGCGGTGAGCTCAATGGCATCAACAGCGTCGGGCTCCTGCTCGCGTGCATCGAGCAGCGCGAACATGCGACGGGCCGAGGCATAGGCCGTCTGGATCTGCGTGATGACGTTGGTGACCTCGTTGAACGGCTTGGTGTACTGGTTGGCGTAGGACAGGAAAATCTGCACGCCGCCCACCGTGAGCGCCGCGGGCACGCCCGTAATCACGCCCACGCAGCCGATCACGGCGACCACAGCGTAGATGATGTTGTTGATAAAGCGCGTGCCGGGATTGGAGAGCGAACCCATAAACTGCGCGCGCTCGCCCGCCGTATAGAGCTCGGCGTTGAGGGCATCGAAGCGCTGCTGCGCATTTGGCCCGTAGGCAAACGCGTCAACAAGCTTTTGCTCGCCCACATACTCCTCGATATGACCGCCGAGCTGGCCCTGAATGCGCTGCTGAGCGGTAAAGCTCTTGTTGGAGAGCTTGGCGATGGCGCCGGCCGCAAAGATGGAGAGCGGCGTGACAAGCACCACCACGAGCGTCATGGTCAGGTTGATGGACAGCATAAACGCAAGCGTGCCCACGATGGTGATGGCGCCGGTAAAGAGCTGCGTGAAGCCCTGCAGCAGGCCGTCGCCCACCTGGTCGACGTCGTTGACCACGCGGCTCATAAGATCGCCGTGGGCATGGCTGTCGATAAAGCTGAGCGGCATGCGGCTGAGCTTGTCGCTCGCCTCCACGCGCATGTCGCGCACCGTCTCGTAGGACAGGCGGTTGACGCAATAACCCTGCAGCCACTGGAAGGCCGCGGCACCCACCACGACCAGCGCGAGCTTGGTGACGAGCGGCAGCAGCGCGCCAAAGTCCACCTGTCCGGCGGCAACGATGAGGTCGATGCCCTCGCCGATGAGGATGGGCGTGTAGAGCTGCAAGATCACCGAGATGGCGGCGCTCACAAACGACGCCGCAAACGAAATGCGGTGCGGACGCACGTAGCCCATCAGGCGACGGGTCACCGCGCCCACGGGATAGCGCTCGGGGTCGCCGGGCTGGCGCGGGCCGTCGCCCAGGTCGTTGAGGTTATCGTTGCCGGACACATTGGCCGTCATTGTGGCAACCGAGCCGGAAGAAGTATACGGATTCATCTAGCAGCCCTCCTTTGCGCAGGTGGATGCAGAGGCAGTCGGAGCGAACACGGCCGCCGCGCTCCCCTGCTGGCCCTCGAGCTCCTCGCGGCGGAGCTGCGACTGGCAGATCTCGCGGTAGAGTTGGCAGTTTGCGTACAGCTCGTCGTGCGCACCCAGGCCCGCGACCGAGCCGTGGTCGAGCACGCAGATCATGTCGGCATCGCGCACGGTCGAGACGCGCTGGCTCACGATGACGGTCGTCAGCGGCAGCCCGCCCTCGGCGGCACCGCGCGCGCTGCGCTCGCGAATGGCGTGGCGAAGTGCTGCGTCGGTCTTAAAGTCGAGCGCCGAGGCGGAATCGTCCATAATCAGAATCTGCGGCGAGCCCACCAGGGCGCGCGCAATGGTCAGGCGCTGACGCTGGCCACCGCTGAAGTTCTTTCCGCCCGCCTCGACCGGGGCATCCAAGCCCTGCGGCTTGTTGCGCACGAACTCGCTGGCCTGCGCCATATCGAGCGCCGCCCAGAGCTCCTCATCGGTCGCGGACTCGTCGCGCCAGGTCAGGTTGCCGCGAATCGTACCGCTCACGAGCGATGCGCGCTGCGGGACGGTCGCGACCACGTGGCGCAGTTGGTCGAGCGGCCAAGAGCGCACGTCGGTACCCATCACATCCACGCTGCCGATGCCCGCATCGTACAGGCGCGGGATGAGCGAAACGAGCGTGGACTTGCCGCTGCCCGTGCCGCCGATAATGCCGAGCGTTTTGCCCAGCGGCAGCTCCAGAGTCACGTCATCAACGGCGTTGGCCGCGCCCGCGCCAAAGGAGAAGCTCGCGTGGCTCAAGCTCAGCGCGGGGACCGGAGCGGCGTTGCCCATCGCGCTCGGCTTGGGCAGGGCGACCGGCTCGTTGCCGTCGTCGGTGATACTCGGCGCGCAGTTGAGCACCTCGTTGATACGCGACGCGCTGGCGCTCGCCTTGGTAAAGACCACGACCAGGTTGGCGACGTAGACGATAGAGGTGAGGGTCTGCGTCATGTAGTTGACAAACGCCATGACCTGGCCCTGCGTGAGCTCGCCCACGTTGACCTGGATGCCGCCCACCCACAGGATGGCGCACACGCCCAGGTTCATCACAAGAAACGTGACGGGGTTGAGAATCGATGAGAGCTTGCCGACCGCGATGGCGACATGCGCCTGGTCATCGGCGGCCTGGGCAAAACGCTCACGCTCGTGGTCTTCGCGCACAAACGCACGGACCACGCGAGCGCCTGAAAGCCCCTCGCGACAGATAAGCGCGATGCGGTCGAGCTTCGCCTGCAGCTGCTTGTAGTACGGGATGCAGTGCGCCATGACAAACCAAAACACCAGGCCGATGGCGGGCGTGCAGATTAAAAAGATGATGCCGAGCTTAAGGTCGATGGCGAGAGCCGCGACCATGGAGCCCACCGCCAGGAAGGGCCAGCGGATGAGCATGCGCACGCCCAACGCCACGGCCAGCTGCACCTGGTTGACGTCGTTGGTGATGCGCGTGATGAGCGACGGCGTGCCAAAGCGATCAAGCTCGGCGTAGCTCAGCTTGTTGATGTGCTCGTAGAGTGCGCCGCGAATATCGGTGCCCATACCCTGCGAGGTCAGCGCCGCCATCTTTTGGCAGACAAGCGTAAACGAGATGCCGATCACAGCCATGGCGCCAAGCAGCATACCGTAGTGGACGACGGCATTCACGTCGTGCGCGCCAATGCCCTTGTCGATCATCTGGGCAATCACCAGCGGCGTCAGCAGGTCGAACACCACTTCGATCAACTTGCACGCAGGACCAATCACCATATACCGGCGAAACTTACCGCCAAAACGCCTGAGCAACTCAATCATAAAAAGGCGCTCCCTATCATCATTCACACTCAATTCGAACCATGATAGTACTGTCGCCCTAGAGCATGCGTAAACAACAAGTCATTTCTGGCGAGATTCAAGAGCAGGTTAATCGCCTGATATACTTACTTTAGTGCTACCAAGTGAGTCGCCAACCCTTGAAATGAGGTGCCGAGATGAACGACATTCTCGCAAGAAGAGCAAGACGAGCAACTATGGGCATCGCCCTCTCCGTGGCGCTTGTCGCAGGAATCGCCCCCGCAACGGCGATCGCGGCAGAAGCCAGCTCCCCCATCGATGCAGTTGCCCTGCAGTCGGAAGATGCGGCCGCCGCAAAAGAAAAAGCGTATGCAGCCATGCAGGAAGCGCTCAAAAACCTCGAAGCCGCAAAAGCCGCCGCAAGTTCCGAGAAACTTGCGGAAATCGATGCTGACATTGCCTGGTTTCAAGAGCTCTACGAGAAGATGTTGGCGTATGCCGCCAACTATAGGAAACCCCTTCCCGACATGCAAGCGAACGTCGATGCAGCCCAAGCCAAATACGACGAGGCCAGCAACCGGGTAAGCAATCTTGAGGCAGAATTAGCTAAGGTGCTCGACAGCGGGGCACCTAGCAAAGCTGATAAGGAAACTATTAAGCAGCTGCGTTCGAAGATCATGGCGGCAAAATTGCAAAAAGAATCTTGTGAAACGGAGCTTGACGGCTACCGTCGCAGCCTCGAAAGTCAGGAAAGACATGTTCAGTATTTCGAAAGTGCGGCGGGGAAAGCTAAAGCCAATATCGATGAAAGCAAAGCCAAGCAAGATGCGCTCCTCGGCGATTTAGAAAAGGCGCAAGCGGCCTATGACGACGCCTGCAAGGCATATGAAGAGGCAAAAGCCGCAGCAGACAAGGCCACCTCGCCCGAGATAACGCAACCGACCGAGACAACGCCCCCCTCCAGCTCAACGCAGCCGGCCGAGACGGCACAGCCCGCCAGCTCACCCGCGACCGGCAAAGACGCTCAGCAGAGCTCCACCAAGCAAACGAACTCGAGCAACGGCAAGCAAGCAAATACGACCGCCGGCAAGCTCGCAAACACAGGCGACCCAGCGCCAAGCGCAATCGCGCTAGCAGGAATCGCCGCCGCGGGACTCGGAATAACCGCCACAGCCACCCGCCGCATCAAGAACTCAAAGTAACTGCCGGCGGGCATCACCTTCGTCAATCCACAAACCCAGAGGCAAAAGAGGCCCGTTTCCCCAACCAAAACCAGGGAAACGGGCCTCTTTAACTGCAAAATCCAAGCAACAGCAACGTCTCTTGAACTACGTAGCCATCAATGCCCAGGCAACGCCAGCAAGCAGCACAAAACACGGGATTCAATTCTGCAGCTTGCGCCGTTGAACTCCACGAGCCTGCCCGTGTAGATGAGCCTGTCCACGACAGCCGCTGCCATCTTGTCGTCGCCGAACACGGTCACCCACTTGCTGAACTCTATGTTGGCCGTGACGATCATGCTCCGCCTGCCCTCCGGCACCGACATCACCTGGAACAGCAGCCTCGCGCCGCGATCAGGCCGTATTCACGACCCAAATCGACATGCGTGACAACACCATCGTGCTCGGCGGCGTCGAGGTGGACGAACCCGAGGGCATCCCGTTCATCAGCCGGCTCGCCATTCTTGGCGAGATCGACACCTCCGACGTCGCCGACCCCGCCGCGCCCTAGGCGCAACGAGCCCGGGCACTCCGTCCGCTAATTTGATTGAGATGGATCGCTCCTACTACGCGAGCATTGAGGTCGGGCGGCGCAATGTCAGCCTTTCAAATCTCAAGAAGATTGCCGACGGCTTTCACATCACCATTTCGGAGCTCATGCGCGGTGTCGAGTAGATGATTCTCATCTGACTTGACTCATTCATGTTTAATCTGTTTCGTTAACTGAAATGCGTAAATCTGGTTAAATGAAAACCGTAAATTTGGTTAAATGCGCTGGTAATCAATGGTGAAAACTATGCCAAAAAAATTGCGCATGGACACCATGACGCTTTTCGAACTTGGGAAATCTAGCGGTGCGGTTAAGCTGTCGGGCATCATTTCTGGCGAAAAGTTCAGTGGCGCCTTCGGATCGATGGGTTCTGCCGAGATCGCCGAGCGCATCGTTTGCGGTGGATGGCCGGCGTCGATTGGGCGTGACGCGCGAATTGCGTCCGCGACGGCAAAACGATATATCGAGATAGTCGCTGAGGAAGACATCCCCCCGCGTCGATGGCTCTCGACGAGATCCTGAGAAAGTGAAAGCCGTCATCGCGTCGTTGGCGCGCAACGAATCCACTCTTGCGACGCTCAAGACGCTTGTGGCCGCTTTGGGTGGCGACGTATCGAGACAAACAGCGGCATCATACATATCCCTTCTTAGCAGATTGAGTTTCGTCTGCGATATCCCCGCATGGAATCCCGCGATGAGATCTCCGGTGCATCTGAGGGAGGCGCGTAAGCATCATCTTGCCGACCCGTCGCTTGCAGCGGCTGCGCTCGGGGCGACTGTGGAGACGTTGCTGTCAGACTTCAAGACACTTGGGCTGCTTTTCGAATCGTTGGCGCTCCATGATCTATGGGTCTATGCGAGGGCAAACGGAATGGGCCTCTATCACTATCACGATTCCCGCGATCTTGAGGTCGACGCTGTCATAGCGGCTCCAGGTGGGGCGTGGATTCCCGTTGAGGTCAAACTCAGTTCCGCGCAAATCGAAGAGGCATCTGACAATCTTGTTGCCGTCGAAGAGCGGATGGTTGCTGCCGGAAACACCCCGCCGGTTTCTAAAGTAGCGATTATTGGATTTGGTTCACAAGCCTATGTTACCGACCGCGGCGTCCAAGTTGTTCCATTGGACGTTCTCGCGCCGTAACGCTGCGGGCGAAGTGAAATCGACGCATCTTTTAGATTTCTTCAATTTGTGCGTAAACCAACAATGCCGTAATTACGCTATGTCGTTAGTGCGAACATCGCATCTTCAGTAGTCGAAGCTCGTTCGCAAACGGACCTCTTTACTTGCAAAAAAGGAGACAGCACCGCCGTCTCATGAACCACGTGGCCACCGCGCTTCAAATAACGCCAACGAGCAGCAAGAAGCACGGGATCAAATTATCAGATAAATGTGACCCTTCAGGTGGTTTTGGTCGGCAACCTGCGAGAGCCGGCAGGGCGTTTGGTAGTCGAGCGATCCCGCAGGCGAAGCCGAGGACCAGCGAGACACTCATCGCGCCCGGAGAATGGCTCATCGATGTTTTGGCAACGCCAGCGAGCGCCATCCAGGGCGAACAAGTTGGCATGAAAAAGGCAGGGCATTGACCTTCTGGTCATGCCCTGCCTTTTGAATGACAAATTGTCGCCCTGGATGGCGCGCAGCGTCGAGCATTGCGCGGTTTGGTAAAACCGCGCAAGAATAGCGCACTCGATGGATTCGGATGCCCGGCAGAGGCTCCTTATGGCTGCTTCCTTCCGGACCTGACCAGATTCGGAACATGTCGTCATCCGAACCCATCGAACGCGCTAGGCGCTCGGTATATCTTACCCGCTCCCGCCCACCAGGGCAAGTGGGGCGAACCCATCGGATGGATTCGCCTCACTCGTGCACATCGCTAGCGGCGCCTGCGGTACAGGGCCGCGCCGCCCGCGACGGCCAGCGCGCCGATGCCGGCCATGGCCGCGAGGGCCGCCGCCGGCAGGCTGCGGTCGCCGGTGTCGGGCATGCCGCCCTTGGAGCCGCCGCTGCCGGAGCCGCTATCGGAACCGCCGCCCGAACCGCCGCCCGGCGTGCCGGGGTTCTCGGGGGTGCCGGGGGTCCCGGGCTCCTCGGCGTAGCCGTTGGTGAAGACCGGCGGCAGGTTGGCGTCGCCCTCGTAGGAGACCTTCGCCGACAGGTAGCCCGTCTTGGAGCCGTCTGCCGCCTCGTCGCTCACCGTGACGACGATCTTGTGCACGGCCCTGTCGTAGGTCACGTGCGCCTGGCCGTCGTCGACCTCGCTCACCGTGAAGGTGTAGGTGCCGGCCTGCTTGAAGGTCAGCGCGTCGAACGTGACGCTGCCGTCGGCGGCGTTCCTGGCGGTCGACATGACCTTGCCGTCCCGGCTCTTGAGCTCAAAGCTGAACTGGCCCGCCTTGAGCTCGGCGCCCTTGAGCACCTTGGCGGCACCCAGCTTGAGGGTGACGGGCGCGGCCTCGTAGCCGTTGGTGAACGCCACCGAGTCGTCGCCCGTGGGATTGCCCTCGGCATCCACAAGCTCGTGCTTGACGGTGAGCTTGCCGTTACCGGCATCGGTGACCGTCGTGCGCACGCGGTACGTCGCCCTGTCGTACGTCACGCCGCCCGCCGTGCCGACGACCTCGCGCAGCTCGTAGCTGTGCGTGCCGGGCGCGGTGTAGGTGACCGGGTCGAGCGCGACCGTTCCGTCGGCGGCGTTCCTGCCCGTCACCGCGACGCTCTCGCTGCCGTCGGCGGAAATCTCGACCAGCTGGAACTCGAACTCGCCCTCGACCAGGTCGCGGCCCTTGAGCTTCTTGTTCACCTTGATCTGGTCGGTGACGGAGCTCGGGGTGGGCTCCACGCCGTAGGTATTAGTGAACTCGAAGGCGCCCTTACCCTGGGGCGTGCCCTCGGCGGGCAGGACCTCCGCGGTGAGCGTGCCCTCACTGGTGTTCTCGACCACCTTGACCGTGAAGGTCCTGGTCGCCACCGCGTCGTTGACCACGCCGTCGACCGAGCCGGACTCGCTCACCCGGTAGGCGAACGTCTTGGCGCGCAGGCCGTCGCCGTCGATCTCGACGTCGTCGAGGTCGCTCGGCTGCTTGAACGTGACGCTACCCAGCTCGACGTTGCCGGCGGCGTCGTTGACCGCCTCGGTCACCGTCTTGCCGGAGGCGTCGACCGGGGCGGGCGCTCCGTCCAGCGGTGCAATCTTGAAGGTGTACTTGCCCGCGATGTCGGCCTGCGTCAGGCCGAGTCCGGCCTGGCCGAGTGTCAGCGTCTTGGTGCCCGCGAGATCGACCGTCGCCTCGTTGGTGCCGTAGCCGTTCACGAACGACAGCGTGTCGTCAGAGCCCTCGGGGTAGGTCACGGCCACGTCCAGCTTACCGTCTCCGCTATCGGTCACCTTGACGGTGATATCGAAGCTCGACGCAGTCGCCGTCACGCCCGCGGGCAGCGCCGCCGTATCCTCGGAAACGGTATAGGGGATGGTCCAGGAGCCGTCGTCGGCCCTGGTGGCGGTACCGTCCGCTGCCATCTGCTCGAGCGCGCCGGTGGTGTAAGCGATGGGCGAGAACGTGAGTGCCGCCGCCTCGCCGTCGCCGGAGGCCCGGTTGGACGCGGTCGCGGCCACGCTGCCGCGGGCATCGCGGACGTAGAACGAGAACTCACCCGCCGCCGCGGCGCGGCCCGTCAGCGTCTTGGTGGCGCTGATAGCCACATCGCCCTCGCCCCCGAGCGTGCCGGTGGCCTCGTAGGAGTTCTGGAACGAGACTGTCACGGGCGCAGGCAGCGACGCAGCGTCGTCGGCCGTCGAGACCTCGCTGCGGGCGACCTCGACGCCGTCCTTGACGACCGTGGTCGTGACCGTGAGCTTGCCCGTCGCGGCATCGTAGGCGGGCGCGATGGTCACCGTGCGCGGCGCGGTGTCGTTGGTGTAGCCATCGCCGCCGAGCTTGGTCTCGGTGACGGTGAAGCGGTAGGCCTTGCCCGCGTCGGCGTCGGTGAACTTCACGTCGCTCTCCGCGGCACCGCCGACGAGGTCGACCAGGTCGGCCTTCCCATCGTCAGCCGCGGCCACGGCGTAGGCATCCTTGTCGGTCTTGAGGCCGAGCTTGGCGGCCGTCTCGGCGTCCGCGGTCACGGTGAAGGCGAACTGCCCCGCCTCCATGGCGCGGCCGGAGAGCGTCTTGGACAGGCGCACGCCCGCGCGGGCCGAGTAGTCGAGCTCGGTCGTGTAGGTGTTGACGAAGTCGCCGCCGCTCACCTCCGCGATCGCGGGCGTCGAGGCCGTGAGGTTGCCGGAGCCGTCGTCGGTCACGGTCACCGTCATCGTGGCGACGTGGCCGTCGTAGGCCACGCCGGCGATGGCAGAGCCGTCATCGGGCCTGACCTCGCGCACCGTGTAGGTGAAGGTCTTGGCGCGCACGCGCTTGCCGCCGACCTCGGCGAACCCGGCGTCCTTGATGTCATCGAACGTGTAGCGGATGGGGCCGAAGTCGAAGGCGACCCTATCGCCCGCCTTGGTGCCGGCGGCGGCCGTCACGCTGACGGTCTTGGAGCCGTCGGCAGACCCCTCGGGCATGGGGGCGCCGCCCTCGCCCGCGAGCGCGAACTGGAAGCTGTCGCCCTCCGCCCAGTCGCGACCCTCGAGCGTCTTGGTGAAGAGTCCCGCGGTGGAGACGTCCCTGCCCTCGGTGGCCGTTCCGTACGTGTTGGTGAACGCGACGGTCGCGCCGTCCTCGGTCACGGCGCCTTCGGCCTTGGAGCCGTCAGCCCCGTTGACCGCAGTCGTGTAGCCCTCGGCGGCGTCCTCGGCCACGGTGTAGCGCGCGCCCACGGGCAGGCCGGTGATGGCTTTCTCCTCGCCGTCCCTGAGCGTGAAGGTCGCCTTGCCGTCCGCGAACGTCACGGCGTGCTCGCCCTTGCCGAAGGTGCCGGAGACGGGCTCGCCGTCCCCGTCGGCCAGCGCGACCGTAAAGCCGAACTCGCGCTGGCTGTCACCGCCGACGACCGTCTTCTTGACGGTGAGGCTGCCGGTCTTGGCGGTGTTGGTAAAGACGGCCGCCTCGACCGTGCGCTCGGCAGCGTCGCCCGCATCGTCGGTCAGCTGTGCAATCTTGGTCTTGGCAGACAGCTTACCGGCGCCGTCGTCAGTCACCGTGACGGTGGCACGATAGGTGGCCTTCGAGAACGTGAGTGTCGCCTCGTCACCCGACTGCTCGGTAATCACATAGGTATAGGTGCCGGGCTTGGTGTACTCGATGGTACCGAAGTTGCCGACCTGGGCATCCTTGTGCAGCTCAATCGTCGACACGCCGCTCTTGGCACCCTTGGGCATAGGCGCCTCGCCCTGGGCAGTCAGCGTCATGTTAAAGGCATCCGATGTCATCCAGTTGCGTCCGGAGATCTTCTTTTGCACCTTAAAAGCGTTTTCCACCTTCGTGGACTCCACGCTGTAGACGTTGGTGAAGCCCACCTGCGTCGCCTGTCCGACGGTACCCTTCTGGGGGTTCGCCTTATCGACAACCGCAAAGCCGTCCTCGCTCGTCATGAGCTCACCCTTGGAGTCGAGCTCCTGTACCTCGTAGTGCGCACCCATGGGCAAGGTAACCGTGACGGAGCCGCCAGCCTTGAGCGCGATGGTGTCACCGCTCTTGATCTGTCCGCTTACATAAGTGCCATTGGTGCCACTGGGGCGACCGGCGTACGCAAAGGTGCCGGCCAGAGGCGTTGTGCCATCGGCCTGGTAGAGCAGCACCTTAAAGGTAAATGCCTTGTTGGGCGCGGTGATGCCTTCGGCGGCCGTGACCGTCTTGCTCAGCGTCAGGCGCCCGTCAGTGACCTCATCGGTAGTGGTGTTGGTCTTGACGGCAGGGTTGTTGCCGACCGCCACCGACGCCTGGTTGGAAATATTGCCCGAAGCGCCACCGCTCTTAAACGCGTCCTCGGTCACGCGGACCTTAAACTGAACCGCGCCCTCCTTGCCGGCGGGAACGTCCGCCAGCGTCCAGGTGAGGTTGCCGTCATTGTCCTTGGAGCCGGCATCCTTATGGTCGCCGGCGAACTCCACGAACTTGGTTCCCGCGGGAACGGCATCGGTGATCGTCACCGTGGCAGACGCGCCCTCGGTGTTCTTGTAGCCGATAGTGTAGGTAAGCTCGTCGCCCAGCGCCACACCCGACCCCGTCGAATCCTGAGCATCGCTCTCGGACTTCTTGGGCACGTAGTTGGTCGTGGTGCCGGTATAGCTCTTGTTGTCAACCGTTACGGTAGCTTTGTTCTCAACGGTGCCGACCGCACCCTGGGCATCCTTCACAGCGTCCTCGGTAATCTTGACGCGCACGCGCACCGAACCGTGGCTGCCCGCGGGTTGCTTACCCAGGTCCCAAGTAAGCGACTGGCCGCTCGCGACGCCCTTATCGGCATACTCGCCCTCAAAGGCCTCGAACACAACGCCGGCAGGAAGCTTGTCGGTCACGGTCACGAAGGCATCGGCTTCGGTATTGGCCCAGTTGATGGTATAGACGTAGGAGTCGCCCACAGAAAGCAGCTGCCCGTCGATGTCCACATCGGGCTTCGCGACCGCGCCAATCGTCTTGACCTTGTCACGCGTGTTGTGGAAAACAATCTTGCCGTTCTCGGTACCATCGCGATAGGTCACCTTGAACGTCAGCTTGCCGTTGTTGTTGTCGGTCACCTCGAGCAGCACCCGACACGTCGCAGACGTATCCACGGGACGCACGCCCGCGGGCAGGTTGGCCAAGCGCTCCTTTGCCACCAGGTTAAAGCTGTAGGTGGTGGTGTGGTCGGCATTGTGGCGCTTGGTGGCAACGCCATCGTTGACGGCGCGGGCAAGGTCAATCGCCTGCTCATGAGTTTCGCTGGTAGCATCGCCAAGCTTAAAGTAAACCTTGCCGAAGTCGACCGTGGCTTTGCCGTTCTCACCTTCTTGGCTCGTACCCTCATCCATCTTTTTGAGCGATCCATCGGCCTTTTCGGCATACAGGTAAAACGTATACTGGTCAGCCTTGATCTTGTCGCCGGAGTCCATTACCTTCTCGGCAGTAAGACCCTCAAAGGTTCCGGTCGCGATGTAGCTGTTGGTGAAGGACACCTGGGCCTTGGCGGTACCGCTCTCGGGGCCAAAGGTCTTCGTATCGCGGGGCTTTTCAACGTCGTTGGCGTCATAGTGCTTGACCGTGGTCACGGTATAGAGCGAACCGTCGCGGCGCTTCTTAACCGCAATCTCTACCATCCAATAGGTGGAGTCGTATGTATAGCCGCGCTTGCCGCCGCCGTTTTCGACGATCTTGTAGGTGAACGTCTTGTCTGCATCTTCCGTCGCAAAGGTCAGGCCACCCAAAATGCCGGTATGGGACGTGCCATCGGCCTGCGGCTCATCGTTTGTCACGGTGAGCTTGCCCTCATCTGCGCGTAGCAGCTTGTTGAGCTTATCGGTCGAGACGTTGTCTTTGCCTGTCACCGTAAAGCCAAACATGCCGGCATGCAGGTCGTGCCCGCTAAGCGTCTTGACGATCTCAAGACCGCCCTGGAGCTCGTAACTCGTTGAAGTTTGGTAACTATTGGTGAAGATGA
Organism: uncultured Collinsella sp.; assembly: GCA_934643145.1. GTDB lineage: Bacteria > Actinomycetota > Coriobacteriia > Coriobacteriales > Coriobacteriaceae > Collinsella. Next base: position 20,802 of record CAKUBM010000009.1, read on the forward strand.
AACCTTCCGAGCCGGTCGCACCATCGGCGCGGGCCACAAGCTTGCCGCCCTCATCAGTTACGGTAACGGTCACGGTATAGATGTGCTGGTCATACTTCCACTCGCCGAGGCCGCTATTCGGGGCCAGCTCATTAATAGCAAACTTATACGTGCCCGGTTTGTTGAAAGTGAGCTTCGAAAAGTCAATCTTTTCGTGCTCCCCGTCCTTGAGGGCCGCCGTCGTTTGCTTCTCCTCAGCATAGCCGTTGTCCACGCTCATCGAAGATCCGGTGATGAGCTTGCCATCGATGGCAGTCTTGGTAGCATCGTCAGCCGCGGTCATAGCAAAGGTGAACTTGCCCGGAGCATCGGCACCGGCAACCACCTTCGTCACAGACGGGGTGTAGGTTGCCGCCTCGGTGACCGTATAGGTGTTCTTGAATTTGACCGTCGCGACACCGGTGGACGTTGCACCCGACGGATAGATCCACTGGCCCTCGAGCTCGTCCTTGCCATCGATCTGCTTGCTTACCGCTGTCGTGACTCTAAGCGTACCGTCGCCGTTATCCGCCACGACAGCCTTAACCGTATGGATCATCTTGTCGTACGTATAGCCCGTCGCCTTGTCGTCAATCTCACTCACCGCATAGGTGAACGTCTTGCCGGCATCATCCTGAGTGAAGGTCAACCCACCCGCAGGTATCAAACTCACGGTCTTGGGGGCGTCGGCCTCGACATTTGCGGTCTCAAAGACCTTGCCGTCCGTGGAAATGCCAACCTTGCTGGCAGATATCTCGTCGGCAGGCTTGACGATATAACGGAACGTGCTCTTAGGCGAGCCAAAAATGGTCGCGTCCTTGGGGTACGTCAGCGTCTTCTCGATCCGCAGGCCGCCAGCGGCGCCATAGTCGAGGCTTGCCGCATAGCGGTTCACAAACGAGACGGTGGGCGTCGTGGCGCCGGCCACGCTTGCGTCGTACTGCTGCACGTAGGTAGTCGAATCTTGCTTGAGCTCGGTAATCTTTTCGTCCGTCAGCGCGCTCGCGTCGGCGCCGTCGCCCAGCAGCTCCGTCACACCCGCGCCCTTGAGCACGGTCGTCACGGTATAGAGCTTAGCGGGGTCGTTCTCGCGTGCAAGAACCTTGACGAGCACGATAGCGTCACCAGTGTAGCCGGTGTCATAGGTGTAGCCGACAGCCGCAGGCTGGTTCTCGTGGATGCGATAGGCAAACGTACGCCCCAGGTCCTGTTCCGTGAGCTTGCGGGCAAAGAGCTTCTCTTGCCTGCTTGCGCCCACCACGGCACCGGACACGCCGGCCCCCGCAGCCTTATTGGACAGGCTAGCCTCGGCGCCGTCGACCGATGTCTGAACGCCGTTGTACCAAAGGCCCGTCACGGCAAAGGTAAACTGTCCCGCGGCAGAAGCGCGACCCTCAAGGGTCTTGCTGACCGTCACGCCACCAAAGGTGCCCGATGCATGGTACGCGTTGGTAAAGGCAGCCTTGTCGGTTACGACCTTGTCCGCATCGGAGGCACCGGTGTTGGCGTAGGTCACGCTCGACACGCGCAGCATGCCCGTGTGGTTGTTGCCCGACTCGTCCAGATCGGTCACCACAACGGTCGCGCGTGCGGTGTGCTTGTCCATGGACATGCCCGCTTGGCCATCCTGCGCAGCATCCTCGGTGATATTGAAGGTAAAGGTGCCCGCGCGGTTGAACGTCACGGTCGGGGCGGCTTCGATGCCAACAAAGGAGAACGATGCCACGCGCCCCGAATCGGGCGTGCTGGCGACAGCCTGGTTGGCGTTAACGGCAACAGCTCCATCCTTCACCGCCTGCTTCGTGGTCTTGCTCAAACCGGTCGTACTGGCATCATCCGTAGCGGCAGTGAGGTTAAAGGTATAGCTCTCGCCCTGGTTCCAGTCGCGACCGCTCACGGTCTTTTGGCCCTGCAGGGTCTCGCTCGTGGGCTCCACGCTATATATATTGGTAAAGGAAGGTGTGACATTCTTGTCCAGCTGCTTTACCGAGTTGTTTTCTGCGGCCTTGTAGTACTCGACCGAGGTCTGGATGCCGGCACCCTTCTTGGCGTTGCGCACCACGGCGTAGTAGACCGACCCGTCGTAGGTCATGCCCGCAACGCTGCCGAGATTCTCAGTAAACCTGTACACGTAGGCGCGTCCCGCATCCGGCTTGGCGGTATAGGAGATCGCCGGCCACGTCACCGTGCCGTCAGCGTTGTTGCCCACGGTCGCGGTGTTGCCCTCGGCATCCTCGGGCATGGGGGCCTTGATGCTCGTGTCGACCTTATCGGGATCGAACGCTGCATTGTCGTCCGCATAGCCGCCCACACGCTCAAGCTTAAAGCTAAAGGCGTTCTGGGAAAGCGGGAAACTCCCGGCGTTATCGGTCAGGATCTTTTGAGCATGGATGATGATCTTCGCTTCGTGTGCATCGTAGCGATTGGTGAAGGTTGCGACCTTATCGGAAACATCCGTATTGGTGTCGACGCGCGCGTCGTTGCACTCCTGCACCACCTTCACGCTCTTAACGACCAGAGCGCCAGCCTGCTTGTCCTCCACCACGACCGTCGCGGCATAGCGAGCAGCAGAGTAGCTCATGCCGTCTGCCCCGGCATCGGAGCCGGGGATAACCTCCGAGATGGTATAGGTGTACGTGCCGGGCTTGGTATAGGTAATATCGCCAAACGTTGCCTTCTGGGTATTCTTGGTGAACTCGACCGTCGCCACCCCGTCCTTGGCGCCATTGGGCATGGGGGCGCCGTCCTTAGCCGCAAGCTGCACGGTAAAGGAATCGCCATCGGCCCAATCGCGACCTTCGAGCATCTTCTTGGCGCTCAGACCGTCTTTCGCCTCAAGCGTTACCGAGCTGGCACTGTAGTTGTTGGTGAACTCGAGCTTGTTATCGGCGGGAATCTTTCCGTCCTCGAGCGCGACGATCTTGCCCGTGATGGTGTTGCCGGTTCCAGGCTGCTCCTCGCCGCCGGCCTTGCGGCTCACGAGGCTAAAGCCAGCCGGAAGCACCGACTCGTCGGCAGAGCCGGTCACAGTGTTAACGATGCTCGCCAGCACATTGCCACTGGACTCCTCGCCCTTAGTGGTGAGCTCGCTCACGCTATAGCTGTCGCCCTTCTTAAGGTCGTATACGCGAATGGTCTCGCCGGCCTTGATGGAGTGGGTGCCGCCGTTATTGAGCATGAAGGAGTTGCCCACGGCCTTGCCATTCGCATCGAATACGTGTGCCTCATAGCCCTTCTCGGAATCCGGCAGGGTGAACTTAAACGTAAAGGTCAGGTCTTTGTCACCATCCTTAGTAGGCGCGGTAAGCCCCGTATCTGCCGTCACCGTCTTGGTCACCTGCAGGCGTGCCACGCGACGATCGGTATACTGCACGGCCGTTGCCGTGGTAAAGAGATGATTGAGCTGAAGCGTGCCCAGATCGGTGCCATTGGTGGCATCGTCGTCTTGATAAAGGGCCATGCGGTTGATGCCCGTATCGGCAAAGATGGTCGCCAGCTGGCCGTTGCGCTCACCACCGTCCTCGACATAGCGCAGGATGGTCTTGGTACCTTGCGTCGTCTTGTCATAGCGCATATGCATCAAGTTGCCCGCAAGAGAAGGTGTCACGCCGTTGGCGGTACTCGTCTGGCCCCATGTCAGGTTTCCCTCGTCATCTAAGCCAGTTGTACTCTGCAGCCTGCCCTTAATGTGCGTAAGTGTGTTGTCGATGGAGTCGGGAGAGCCGAACTGCGCCAGGGAGGCAATCAGCGAACCCGGGCCGCTCATGCTGCGCACACCGTCGCCTTCCTTGCCGGCATCCACATACACACCCGAATCATCCACGATTACCTTGGTGATGGTGTTGTTAATCTCATAGCCATCTGGACTTACAGACTCACGCAGGTAGTACGTACCCTTGATAAGGGGCTCATGATATGTCGAATCGAGCGGGAAGCATGCAGCGCCCTTAATGTCATACGGATAGGTCATGCCATTTGCCTGCACGGTGCTATACGGCGTGGCGCCGGTTTTAATGGCATACGTGCTGGGGCTATCGCCAGTAACGTCCTTAGCCTGGTACAGCTCAAACGTTGCGCCGTTCACGGGCTCGCCCAGGTCGTCAACCTTCTGCACAAACAGACGGTTCTGAACGTTGGTGAGGTGGATCACCGTAGAGAACTGCCTGTTTATCGTTTGATATTTGACCATAGAGGTGTTGCCGATGGTTGCCCCCGCCAGAGACGATGCCGTGGTGTGATACACCGCCACGGTATATTCCGCCTCCGACTTATCCGTCATCATGGCGGCGTACTTCTCGATATCTCCGGGCAGCGACCTAACCGTTACCTCGTAGTCGCCCTTGGTGTTGACGCCAAAGACGCTCGTATCTGCCGATTTGGCAGCCTCGACCGCACCGGCAATGCCGTGCGCGGAGCACAGCTTATAGCCATTGAGCGGGTTGCCCGTGACCGCCGTCCACGCGTCTTCGCTTGTGTGGTCCTCGCTCGCACCGGTGAGCTTGAGTACGACGGCAAACGTCGTACCCGAGCTAATGGCGTTGCCTTTATTGTCTTGCGTATCTTTATCTAGGGAAATAGTCTCCTTAGCGGCCAGATAGCCGCCGTTCAGCCACATGCGGCTACCCGTCCATTGTTCGTTGTTGGCTGTTGTGACCGTTGTTTGCGGCGCAACCACCACGCCGCCCGTGCCACTCGCCGCGGCCTGCTTGTACTGCAGATGCAACTCGCCTGGCGTTGCGGTGGTCGACGAGGTCAGACTCGAGCGATATCCCTCGGGCAGGCCTTCCTCTTTGAGTACAAAGTAGTCGTGCCCATCGGCATGCTGGTTATCAAACGAGAGCACGGAACCGTCCGACTTCATCCGAAGCACCAGCTGGCCATTGGCGCCCGTCGTGCCCTGAGCGATGGCCTCACCCTGCTCATTCCAGTCGGCATCCGACTGATACAAAGCGAAGGTTGCGCCCTGGACAGCCTCGCCGTTCTGGTTGACCTTCTCGACCTCGGACGACGGCAGGGTGGTGAGGTTGAACTTGAGTGACATGTTCGATGCGCCCGCGCCGCGCTCCAGATAAAAGAAGCTCAGCGTGTGCTTGGTGCTGTCACGGAAGGTGCTGCCGGAGAAGTTGGTGGTATCTGCACCGGCGGCGTCGAACTTTGCCTTGATGGTGGTTTTTTCGATTTCCTGCTCGTCTCCATCCGCACCGTCAATATGACCGACTTTCACTTCGCCGGTAGCAAAGTTGATATCAAGCGTTGCCTTCTCGTGAATACCACCCAGATCGCCCACGAGTACGTCGTCGATGTAGACCCAGACGTCATCATCGCCCGAAAACTTAAAGATCATATCCTCGTTTTTGGTGGTCTTACCACCGTTAGGCTGGACAAACTCCGTAGTCATGGACATGCCAAAGTGATGGTTGAGATCCGTGCTTCCATCAACGATCTTTTTAGGGGAGAGGTTGTTGCCGTTCTCATCAAAAACCTTGCTTGCAGAGTCAAAGGGGAAGAACTGACCCAGATTGGTTTCACTACTCGTATCGCCCTTATATACGCCCGCTTTATCGTAGACGTCAAAGGAATTGGTCGTGGAGTTATACACAGCGTAGTTGCCGTTAGAGCCGTACGAGTCGTAGACGTAGTAACCATCCTTGAGCTGGAAGAGGCCCTGCACATTGTTGTAAACGTCCTTGCCGCTCTGCTGGCCATTTTCCTGGCTGGCGCTGTTAAAGAGGTAATCGAGCGACTCATCGGTGTAGTTAACGCCCTGGTAGGTGCCATTTTTGATCTCCGGATAGCCCTTTACCAGTGTGTTCTTCACAAATGGAAGGCGCCCAAAGCCACCGGTGGTGCTCTTGCCCGTCCACTTGTTAATGCCCGTGCCGGCGCCACCATTGAACTTGAGCTGATGGTCTTTATTGATACCGGTGTTGTTATTCTTGTTGTCGTTGTTTATGTTCTTCGAGCTATCGTTATCGCCATCGACAACCCAGTAGTCGAACAGGTTAACCGTGGTGCCGGTAGGATTCACCGTCTGCACGGTATGGTCGCTCACGGCAGCCGACGCACTCGTCGCGCCAAACATGAGCGCGCACGCCGCCAGCGGGACGGTCAAAACCCTCAGAGCACGCTTGGCAGTATTGGTTTTTGTGCCAAAAGGCTCCAGTATTTCTCGAACTCTCGCACACAAGCGATTCATGAAGGCCCTCCCCAATCCATGAGGACGGCAAGCAGTGGCTCGCTATATGTGTGTCGTCGTCCCCATCGATGCAAATATACGCCCCCCCCCGCGCAGAAACGCAAGGCGGGTCATCGCTATATACTTAAAAGTGTAGCAATTTGAGTGACCCGAAATTCCCCATCAGGTTGCAACTCAGGCCCAAAATCGAACCATTCGCGCCACACAAGGTAGCTAAAACAGCCCGTCCCAAAATGACTGGTCGAAGTTGCGGTGGAATAGTTCTTGTTTGGCTGCTCAGGCCGCAAAAACAGGAACTATTCCACCGCAACTTATCGAGGGATGCGTTTTAGATGCGGGCGAAGTCGTAGGCTTGGGCGGCGGCTTCGCCGGCGCAGATGAGATTGACTGTGGCTTCCCGCGGATCGAGCGCCTGGTCGAGGGGCATAGGCTTTCGGCAGACGGGAAGCACCAAGTCGATACCCTGCTCGTACACCGCATCCAGGTTGTCGGCACGACCGCCCACGACAGCGACCACCGGCTTGCCATATCGCTTGGCGCGGCGGGCCACACCCACCGGCGCTTTGCCGGCGGCGGATTGCTCGTCCATATTGCCCTCGCCCGTTATGACCAGGTCGACATCGCGCACGCGCTCGTCAAACCCAATCAGATCGAGCACCGTCTCCACGCCCGAACGCAGCCCCGCGCCGAGCGCCAGCAGCGCGGCACCCAGGCCGCCGGCGGCACCGGCACCGGGCACGCCGAGCACCGAGCCAAATGTCCGTGCGCCTTCGGACACGCGCAACAACCCTTGAGCCCGCGCCTCGGCAATCGCCGCATCGAGCAGGCGGCCGTAGCCGACCATCCAACTGTCGTACTTGCGCAGCACCTCGGCGTCACCCGTCGGCAGGCCCTTCTGCCCGCCGAACACCGTCAGCGCCCCACGGCGCCCCACAAGCGGATTCTCGACATCGGAAAGCACGACGATGCGCACGCCATCCAACGCCCGCACCGCCGGCACCAGATCAACACCGGCCACTTGCTCAAGGCCCGCGAGCCCCGGCGCGATATCGCAGCCACGGTCGTCGACAAGACGCGCGCCCAACGCCTGTAGCATGCCAGCGCCGCCGTCGTTGGTGGCACTGCCGCCCAGTCCTATATATAGAGTCTTCGTCCCCGCGCGAACCGCGCGGAGTATGAGCTCGCCCACGCCATAGGTTGTAGCAGCCAGCGCCGACGACTCCGTGCAAGGCGAGTACCCGATGCCCGCGGCTTCGGCCATCTCGATGACCGCGGACTCGCGCTCGACATCAACCAGCATCCGGGCAGGCACACGCTTGCCCAAGGGACCTGCCACCTCGCAGGTCACAAGCTCGCCACCGCAGGCGGCAACGGCATCGAGCGTTCCCTCACCACCATCTGCCAGCGGCAATGTGCGCACCTCGGCATCGGGCCAAACGCGTCGTACGCCTTCGGCAACCGCCGCCTCTGCCTGCGCACTCGAAACACTACCCTTAAAGGAGTCGATCGCCAGCAGCACACGGCGGGGCCGGCGGCACGCAGGACCAAAGTTGAGCGCCTCAACGGCAATATCTTTGGCACACGCGAACGCCTCGGCATGAGCGGCATGTGCCTCAAGATCGACCCCACAACCGCAGCCAGTACCATCGGTGCCACGCAGCCCACTAAAATAGCTGCTCAACACCTCACGACACTCGTCTGCCAGCACGCCGGCGGTCACATTAAACCGATGATTCAGGCGCGAGTCGGCATTCAAATCGTATAGGGATCCCAACGCGCCCGCCTTGGCGTCGCTCGCGCCATACACGCAGCGCCCCACGCGCGCGTTGACCATAAGGCCCGCGCACATGCAGCAGGGCTCGAGCGTCACATAGACGGTGCAGTCGGAAAGGCGCCAACGGCCGAGCGTCCGAGCGGCGGCACACAACGCCGCAAACTCAGCATGCGCCGAAGGGTCTTGATCGAGCTCGCGACGATTGTGCGTCCGCGCGACGATCTCGCCCGCGCACACCACCACGGCACCAATGGGCACCTCGCCCACCGCCGCGGCAGCGCGCGCCTCGGCCAGCGCCTCGCGCATGAACTTCTCGTCGATTTCGGTGATCGTCATCGTTCGCCTTCCCTGTTGCAAATTCAAAACGATGCTATCATTACGACTCACGGAGAGATGGCAGAGCGGTTGAATGCGGCGGTCTTGAAAACCGTTGAGCGCGAAAGCGTTCCGGGGGTTCGAATCCCCCTCTCTCCGCCACTCTTAGTGATGCACCGGCGTCATGGTCCGTTCAAACAGTGCATCGACCACGTCGGCAATCTCGGGTCGACTCTCAAGATCGTGACCCGATTCCCACCATTTGGTGAACAGTCGAATAATGCCGCCGGCGATAAACTCCGATGTCGTCTCGAGCGATACAGGGGCCAAGGCGCCCTCGTCAAGCGTGCTCATCACGCGCTCGCGAATGGAATGGGCAATGCGGTCGCAAATCATGCTGGTCAGCATGCCCGACATACTGCTCTCCAGGATGTTATCCATGAGCTGCTCATGCGCCAGAATCATGTCCATGGCGTCGGCAAACACCTCATGGCGAAGCACGCGCACGTCGTCGGCCGACGCTGCACTCCCCTTACCGGTCCGCTTTTGCGGCAGCCCCGACATAAGCTCATCGACATAAAAGGCAAAGTAATCGTTCTTGTCGCGGAAATGCTTGTAGAACGTCGTGCGGCGGATCATGGCACGCTCGCACAGCATGGCAACCGTAAGGTCCTCAAAACGATGCTCCTCGAGAAGCTCGGTGAAGGCATCGAACAGGGCACGGTAGGTTTTCTTGATGCGAAGGTCCACTGGTATCGCCATCCTCAGGGCAAAGACAACACTCGTCAATCTGTCGCATATCTTACACCTGTACCCCGCCCCTCGCTGAGCGGTCGACCTTACCGAAAACATAACGCTTACCGGAAAGTTCGGCACGGCAAAACGTTGCGGGTATACTAGTAGCGTTATACCAACGGCAGCTGGCGCATGCCGCCGCGGCCTTTCGAAACGGAGACATCATGATTACCGTCATCATCGGCATCGTTGTTGTCATTGCGATTGTCTGCGCCATCGCCGGCATCTACAACAACATGGTCACCAAGCGCAACCGCATCGACAACGCGTGGCAGAACATCGACACGCAGCTGCAGCGCCGCAACGACCTGATCCCCAACCTGGTCGAGACCGTCAAGGGCTACGCCAAGCACGAGCAGGAGACACTCTCCGCCGTGATCAGCGCGCGTAACACCGCCGTCAAGGCCACCACGCCCGAGGCCAAGATGGAAGCCGACAACGTGCTGACCGGTGCGCTGCGCCAGCTCTTTGCCGTGGCCGAAGCCTATCCCGATCTTAAGGCAAACACCAACTTTACGCAGCTGCAGGCATCGCTCGAGGATACCGAGAACAAGATTAGCTATGCACGCCAGAGCTACAACGATTGCGTGCTCAGCTACAACAACGCCATTCAGACGTTCCCGGCTGTCATCTTTGCCGGCATCTTCCAGTTTAAGGAGCGCCAGGGCTTCGAGGCCGCCGAAGCAGCCCGCCAGGCACCGACCGTCAAGTTCTAGTAGTTTGACAGCGCATCCTTAATCGGCCAAATGCATAAACCGCCCCGTCGAACGCATACTTCGACGGGGCGGTTTCCTTTTTCGCGAAGGTCCCCCTCTAAGCGCCGTGCATTTTTAGGAGTATTCAACATAACCAAGAGCTTCGGGCGCTACGATAAATGCCAAAGACCGCGAATATCCCTGCAAATCACCCGCTGTCAGCCCATAACCCCGCCCATCATTCGTAGAAAACATCGAGAAATCCCGATTTTTTGCCCGAGGTCGGTATGCAGGGGCCTTCGATTGCAGAATACTCGCAAAAATGCACGTCGCCATCACCCCCACATGGCGCGAACCAAAACAAAAGCGCGGCCTAAAAGGCCGCGCACCATCTTTAATTCAGATCTATATTGCCCGTAACGGCAGCGCCGAGGTAACGCAGGCCCGAGGGCAACCTTCCTTTCCGGCGCACTCCGCAGGACGAAAGAACCTCCGCCGCACGAAGTGCGCAGCGGAGGTTCTTTCATGTCCGAGGACGCGCCGGAAAGGAAGGTTGCCCTCGGGCCGAACAGCTATGGCAGCTTACGCCACGGTGTAAACCCAGTTGTGCTTATCCTCGACAGCACCAGACTGGATACCAGTCAGGGTCTCGCGGAGCTTCTTCATCACAGGGCCGATCTCGGTGTAGCCAGCCGGGAAGGTCACGGTCTCATCGGCACCATAAACCTTATTGTCGATCTCGCCCACCGGGGAGATGACGGCGGCGGTGCCGCACAGGCCGCACTCCACAAAGGTGCCGGCCTTGACCTCGGCCCACTCGACGGGGCGCTGGTCGACGGTTATGCCCAAGTCCTGAGCAACCTGAACGAGCGAGCGACGGGTGATGGAGGGCAGGATGGAGTCAGTGTGCGACTGCGGAACGACGAGGGTGCCATCCTCCTTCACGAACAGGACGTTGGCGCCACCGGTCTCCTCGACATAGGTGCGGGACTCGGAGTCGAGATACAGGTTCTCGGCATAGCCCTCGCGATGGGCCTCCATCGTGGGCTTGAGGGACATGGCGTAGTTCAGGCCGGCCTTGATGTTGCCGGTGCCGTGCGGTGCGGCGCGGTCATACTCGGAAACGCGCAGCTTGACGGGCTTGAGACCACCCTTAAAGTACGGACCGACCGGGGTCACGAGAATGCGGAACGTGTACTCAGGAGCGGGAGCCACGCCAATCACGTCACCGGAGCCGATCATAAACGGACGCACGTACAGGGTCGCGCCGGAACCGAAGGGCGGAACCCAGGCGGCGTTGGCAGAAACGACCTGCTTGACGGCCTCAACGAACTTGTCCTTGGGGAACGGGGGCATCTCGAGGCGCTGCGCAGAGTTGTACATACGCTCGGCGTTCATGTCGGGACGGAAGCAGACGATGCTACCGTCCTCGGCGGTGTAGGCCTTCAGGCCCTCAAAGACCTCCTGGCAGTAATGGAAGATGCCACCGCACTCGGAGACATGCAGGGTGTGGTCGGTGGTCAGGCCGCCCTCGTCCCACTCGCCATCCTTCCAATGAGCCTCGTAACTGTAATCGGTCTTCATGTAGCCAAAGCCGAGGCTACCCCAATCGATATCCTTCTTCTCGACAGTCATATGTCGCTCCTTACATACACAGTTGCATACTCGCGAACCCGCACGCAAGGACCGAGGCCGACCGCGTCGCAACGTCGCACGCCCGGAGCGTAGAGCCGGACGGGACACGCGAACGGCATCAAAGCCGATGGCACGTCGATTCGCATGCACGAGATTGTACTCCCCGTACGCGTCTGATAAAACGCTTTTCTTTAACTAAGTAAAGTATTTTCATTTGACCGAAGCAAAAAGGCCCGCCACCGTAAGCGGTGACGGGCCTCAACTGCACGGTTTGCGCGCTGGCTCGATCTACGCGTTCTTTTTGCCCAGCTTTGCCTTAACCAGACCGACCACGGTCGGGATGATCGACACGGCGACGATGCCGATAATCAGCAGCTCAAAGTGCTCCTGCACAAAGGGAATGCCGCCAAAGAAGTAGCCCAGCAGCGTAAAGAGCGTCGACCAGGTAATGCCGCCCAGCACGTTAAAAATGACAAAGTTGCGCCAGTGCATGCCGCCCATGCCGGCGATAAAGGGCACAAAGGTGCGGATAAACGGAAAGAAGCGGCCCAGGAAGATGGCCAGGTGGCCCCACTTATCCAAGAAGTCCTCGGACTTTTTGATGCGCTCGGGCGTCATGGCCTTGACCTTGCCCGAGGCAATGATCTTTTTGCCAAAGAAATGGCCGATCATAAAGTTGCACTGATCGCCCAGGATGGCTGCGGCCCATGCGGTGGCCAAAAGCGCCACGATATTAAAGCCGCCGTTGTGGGCAAAGAAGCCCGAGGCAAACAGCAGCGAATCGCCGGGAAGGAACGGGAAGAACACCACGCCCGTCTCGATAAAGATAATCAGGAACACGCAGCCATAGGCCATAAGCGGGCCGGCGGCGATCCAGCTGGCGATCGCGGTACGCGGATCCTTAAGCAGCTCGGCGATAAAATTGATGAAACCCATGAAGTAAAACCTCTCAGTTGTGGGCGCGGATACGTCCAAGTTGACCAGTATACGGTTGCGGCGCGACCATGCACACGACCGCACAAAAGCATGACTCCATTACCAGCAAGTTTGCATAACTGACACCTGTCACGCAAAGCCGTGAAAGATTGCTCTTCCTAATCCCTAGCGAATCGCTATACTTTATTGAATCGCATTGCCATGGCGCTAAGGGAGGGCGGCCGGTGAGCTTTATCAATACCATTCGCGAGGACATCAAGACCGTCCAGGCGCAGGACCCCGCTGCGCAAAACGGCCTGGTCATTTTCCTTTCGTACCCCGGTCTTCACGCCAAGTGGAATCACGTGCCCGAGCACTGGCTCTGGGAGCATGGTCATCGCTCGCTCGCCCGTGTGCTCTCACAAATCACCCGCCACATCACCGGCGTCGAGATTCATCCCGCCGCGCAAATTGGCAAGCACTTCTTTATCGACCACGCCATGGGCGTCGTCATCGGCGAGACCACCATTGTGGGCGACAACTGCGTGCTCTACCAGGGCGTCACGCTCGGCGGTACCGGTAACGAGACCGGCAAGCGCCACCCCACCCTGGGCAATAACGTCACCGTGGGCACGGGCGCCAAGGTGCTCGGCAACATCCGCATCGGCAACAACGTCAAAATCGGCGGCAACTCGGTCGTCGTCAAGGACGTACCCGATAACTGCACCGTCGTGGGCGTGCCCGGGCGCATCATCAAGCGCAACGGCTGCCGCGTGTTCGAAGAAAGCTTCGACGCCAAGCAGCACCGCGAGTATATGCCCGACGATGCCGCCGAGCAGAGTGCCCTCAACCGCCAGGGCATCACCGAGAATGCCCGCCGCGTCAAGGAACTCGAGCGAGAGGTGGCCGAGCTCAAAGCCCTCGTCGCCAAGCTCGTGGACGAGCGCTAGGAACGCAAGCGGCACAAAACGACATCGCACCGACGCAAAAGGCGCGCCAGGGAGTCCATCCCCGGCGCGCCTTATTTGTGATGTGACAAAGGGACTGTCCCTTTGTCACATTATGCGAACTGGCTCAGATAGAGGTCGGCGTAGGCGCCCTCGGCAGCCAACAGCTCCTTGTGCGTTCCCTGCTCGATAATGTTGCCGTGATCCATGACCAGGATGAGGTCGGCATCCACGATCGTCGACAGGCGATGCGCGATCACAAAGCTCGTGCGCCCATGCATGAGCGCGTCCATGGCGCGGCCGATGGCAAGCTCGGTGCGCGTGTCCACGCTTGAGGTTGCCTCGTCCAAGATGAGAATCGCCGGGTTGTTGAGCAGCACGCGCGCGATGGTCAGCAGCTGGCGCTGGCCCTGGCTAATGCTCTCGACATCGTTGGCCACCCGCGTGTCATAACCCTGCGGCATGGTGCGCACAAAGAAGTCGACCTGCGCGGCGCGGGCGGCAGCCACGATCTCGTCGCGCGTTGCCTCGGGACAGCCATAGGCGATGTTTTCGGCAATCGTGCCGTCGAACAGCCAGGCGTCCTGCAGCACCATGCCAAACTGCTGACGGAGCTCACCGCGGTTCATGAGGCGCGTATCCACACCGTCGAGCGTAATGCGGCCGCCGTCAATCTCGTAGAAGCGCATGAGCAGGTTGATGAGCGTGGTCTTACCCGCACCCGTGGTTCCCACCACCGCAATCTTCTGACCCGGTTCGGCGGTAAACGACACGTCGCGCATGAGCGGCTTTTCGGGCGTGTAGCCAAAGCGCACATGCTCAAAAGTGACACGGCCCTCCACGCGACCCGACAGCTTGGCGGCCTCGTCCGGCAGTGGATCGGCCTCCATCTCGGGCTCATCGAGCAGGTCGAACACGCGCTCCGCACTCGCTAGCGCGCTCTGCAGCGAGTTGAAAGTGAACGACAGCTGCGTCATGGGTTCGGACGCCTCGTAGATAAACTGGAAGAACGCCTGGAACACGCCGACGGTCATGCGGCCGGCAACCAGCATGCTGCAGCCCACGAGCGCAATCACGATCTGCGCCAGGCGACCGATAAAGCGGACCGCGGGTCCGACGGCGTTGATCATAAAGTCGGCCTTGGCGCTCACGCGGGCCAGCTCGCCCGAGGCTTCGTGCACTTCGGCAGAGCTCTGGTGCTCGCGATTGAACGCGCGAATCACCAAACGGCCCGAATAGCCTTCCTCGACCGCGCTCGTGATTTTGGACACCCACTCCTGACGCTCGCCCGTCACATCATGCGTACGGCGCGAAACCACCTTGGTCACCAGCAGCGATACCGCCGTAAAACCCAAAAAGATCAACGTGAGCCTAACGCTATAGACGAACATCATGATGATGGCGCCCGTCACGGTACCGATCGATACCAGCAGCTGCAGCAATCCGCGCTGCATGCTCTCGGACATCTTGTCCAAGTCGTTGGTCGCACGGCTGACCACTTCGCCGGGGCGATGCGCGTCAAAGTAGGCGAGCGGCAGGCGGCTGAGCTTTTGCGCGATGCGGTTGCGCAGACGCAGGTTGAGTCGCTCGGCCACACTCGACATCAAAAAGCTCTGCAACGCATAGAACGACCCGGCGGCCGTCCAGATCAAGAAGTAGACAAAGATGGTCTTGCCGCATTGATCCCAGGTGATGCTGAAGGTGGTTCTGTTGGCAAACGCCACCTGTATATGGCCCCACAGCTCGTCGATAACATGAGCGCTATATGCCGGCGCGGCGGTGTTAAAGATGACGTAGAACACGATGCTCGCAAACACGATGTAGAAGCGCCAATGGTCGCCGGCGGCCTCGCCCCACAAGCGGCGCACCGTCGCCCAGGTATCGCGGGGTTTCTCGTCCTCATCCTCGTCGTCCACATCGCGCATGCGCTCTGCCTCCGCGCGGGCACGCTCGTCCTCGGCACGCTCGTTTTCCTCGTACAGCGCTTGGCGGCGAGCCTCACGCTCGGCCGCGGCCTTGGCAACGTCATCCAGCTCGGTCGGCGCGGCAGCCTGCTCGACCGCTTCGGCCGCGTCCGCAGCGGCGGCATCGATAGCGTCGCCGCGCTTCTTGAGCTCCTCGGTCATGCTACTCACCTCCCTTCATCTGCGATTCCGCGATGGCGCGGTATACCTCGCAGGTTTCCATAAGTTCCTCGTGCGTGCCCAAGCCCACGACCTCGCCGTCCTTGAGCACAACGATCTGGTCGGCGTGCAGAATCGTCGAGATGCGCTGCGCGATGATAAGCACCGCGGCGTCGCGCGTCTCGTCCTGCAGCGCATGGCGCAGGGCCGCATCGGTCTTAAAGTCCAGGGCCGAAAAACTGTCGTCGAAGATATACAGGTCGGCGCGCTTCATGAGCGCGCGAGCAATGGCCAGGCGCTGGCGCTGACCACCCGAGAAGTTCGTACCGCCCTGGGCAACCGGGGTATCGAGCCCCTGCGGTTGATCGAGCACAAAGGTGCTCTGGGCAACCTGCAGCGCATGAAGCATGTCCGCCTCGGTCGCGTCCTCGTTGCCAAAGCGCAGATTGCTTGCCACGGTGCCCGAGAACAGCCACGCCTTCTGCGGCACATAGGCAATGCGCCCGCGAATCTCGTCTTGCGAAAGGTCGCGCAGGTCAACACCGTCCAGGTGGATGGCGCCCTTCGTGGCATCGTGAAAACGCAGCAAGAGCTTTGCCACCGTCGACTTACCCGAACCGGTCGAGCCCACGATCGCGGTGGTCTGCCCGCGACGGCAGGCAAAGCTCAGGTCGCACAGGGTGTCCTCATCGGCATCGTCAAAACGAAACGACATGTGATCGAACTCAGCGACCGCATCCGCATCTCCCTCGGAGGCAGGCGCCCCGTCACCCAGCATACGCTCGCCGTCCACGATGCTCGGCTCAATCTCCAACACCTGCTGTGCGCGACTTAGGCACGCCGCGGCGCGCGGAAGCGTCAGCACCACCATCTGGGCCATCATCACAAAGAACAGGATCAGAAGCGCGTACTCCAGCACCGCCGAGATGCTCGCGATCTGCATGGCGTGGGCGCCCACGCGGTTGCCGCCCACCCACAGTACCGCCACCTCGGCGATATTCATCAGAAAGAAGGTGGAGCTGTCGAGGCCCACAAACAGATGGTTGACTTTTATGGCGTTGGCGGCGTAGTCGCTAAACACCTCGTCCAGGCGCTGTTCCTCATGACGCTCCTTGTTAAACGCACGGATGACGCGCACGCCCACGATGTTTTCGCGCAGCACCACGTTCATGCGGTCGATAAAGCTCTGCAAGCGCATAAAAATCGGAGCCGCGTTGGCAACCGTAAAGACCGCCGCAACCAGCACGATCGCAACCACGACGCCCAGAAGCATGCCCATGGCCGGATCGATGAGCCAGGCGAAGATGATGCCCGCCACCGCCAGGAACGGCACCGGCAGCACCAGCTGAATGGTCTGCAGAATCGCCTGCTGGATCACGTTGATGTCGTTGAGCGAGCGCGTAATCATCGAGCCCGTGCCAAACTGCTCAAAATCGCTGGCAGACAGCTCGAGCGACTTGTCGTAGACAGCGTTGCGGATGTCGCAGGCCACGTTGGCGGCCAGGCGCGCCGAAAGGTAGCAGCCCAGCACCGCGCCGCCGCTGGCCATGCCGGTCGCGATAAGCATGTAGAGACCGTTCCGCAAAATGTAGTCGACATCGCCCGTGGTGATACCGGTGTTGACCATGTTCGCCAACATCGTGGGTACCAGCAGTGTGCCAACGTTGTCGATTAGCAGCACCAACAACGTCACCGCGACAAGCCTGCGATACGGCTTCATAAACCTCATTAAGAGTCGCACGACTCCCCCTCACCTTGATTCTCGGCCTGGCTCTCGGCAGCGATATGCTGCTTAAAGGCATCGCACTCATCGCCGAGCGCATGGGAAAATTTTCCGATTAGGCGCATGATTTCGCGTTGCTCACACGGCTCAAGCGCGCCAAAGGCTCGCTGCTCGGCCTTGAGTGCCGGCAGCGCATAACGCTCGGCAAATTGCCTGCCCTCTTCGGTCAGGCTCACAACCTTATTCTTGCGACTGCCCTCGGCAAACTCCAGTGTGGCGAAACCCCGCGCCTTCAAGGTTTTAATTGCCGAGTTGATGGTCTGTTTGCTATAGAACCATTCGCTTGTCAGACGGCTTACAGCAATACTGCCGCCCGCCGTGCTGGTATCGACGAGCATCCAGTAAGCGCAGTCCGAAAGGCCGCAGGCGCGCGAGAACTCCGAATAGATATGGTCGAGTCCATTGAGCAACCGGTCGAAGTCGACCAGCGTAACCGCACTATTCATCTATCCCACCATTCGATTGTCCGATTTTTGACCAATTTTGTGTCTCTAGATTAGTCCGAGTTTTGACTATCGTCAACAGGCTCTCCGCAAATGCTTGCACTTTTATGGCCTATCGGCAGAAAAAGACCGCCGGCGCGGGGGCGGCGCCAGCGGTCACGTGAAAATCGGGTTTTATTGCCTGTTAGGCGGCGACGGCCTCATAGACCGTAGCGCCCGAGAAGCTGTCATGCAGGCTCTTGCCGGCAATCCACGGCAGCTCGACGACCTCGCAGACCGTGTTGACCAGCTCGGAGCAGTCAGTAAAGTGGCCCTTGTCGTTGAGGGCCTCGCAATCCTGAACACGCCAATAGCCATCGGTGTGCGTGATGTAGTACTCGTGATCGTCAATCGTCACAAAAGCGCGCGTCTTGGAACGCAGCAGCTTCAGAAATCCTTCGAAGTCGGTCTCGACGACATCTCCAGCCTGGAACATGATGTTACCTCCTGGCCCGGCGCCACCACGGCGCATTGATAAACGTTGGTACTCCTTTAGTAAAACCTTTATCAATTGATATGCGCACATGATTTAGGCAAGTGGTAAAAAACCGCAGGGTAGACGGGATAAAACGTTTAATCATCTCACGTGCTTCTCACATTTTGCCAGCAGTTTTATGCAAACCTATTTTTCCAATTGGTAGCTAGCGTTATTTGAGGTTTCGTGCACGATTACAGTTTTAGCTCGGCGGGTAAGAACGGGGCATCTGCAACGCCACTACAAGGAGACACCATGGAGACTATCGAAGCGCTCATCCACCGCCGCAGCTGCCGCAAATACAGCGATCGTCCCGTCGAGGCCGAAAAGCTCGCCCGTATTATCGAAGCCGGCCAATATGCACCGAGCGGCATGGGCCGCCAGCCGGTGACGTTTGTCGCCGTCACCGACCCCGCGACCGTCGAGCGTCTCTCACAGCTCAACGCCCAGGTCATGGGCAGCAACGGCGACCCCTTCTATGGCGCCATGACCGTTGTGGTGGTGCTGGTCGACCGCAGCGTGCCCACGCATCTGGAAGACGGCTCGCTCGCCATGGGCAACTTGCTCAACGCCGCCTATGCACTGGGTGTCGATTCGTGCTGGATTCATCGCGCACACGAGGTCTTTGACTCGCCCGAGGGCCTGGAGCTGCTGGCCAGCTGGGGCCTGCCCGCCGACGGCAGTCTGCGCGGTGTCGGTCACTGCATTCTGGGCTATGCCGAAGACACGCTACCCGAGCCCAAACCCCGCCGCGACAACGTGGTGTATGTAAAGTAATTAGTTCCGCCGTTCCAACGAACGGCGGACCCGCTCGCAACTTATCTTGCCGGTGGAGTTGTCGTCGTTTCGTTCGTGTGGGTCGTTTCGGCATCGTCGCCCTGTTCGCCCTCGTCCTTTTGCGCATCAGCGATGGTGGAGGCCGCAGCAACGATGCCTCGTTGGGGCGCGACACCCGTCTGAGTCTGTGCGCCCTCGACGACCTCTGTACCTGCATGCGCGAGCTCGGGCGACTTGAACATTGCGTCCAGGTTGGCACCGCCGCCGGCGTAGCCAAGCGCTGCGAGCGCGATGACAATCACTGCAACGACGACCGCGATCGGAACATAACGATGCCAGCCAGCAGGGTTGAGCCCACTGCGACGAGCTGCCCCGCGGCTAATGTAGCCAAGCGTTCCGTCGTGCTTGAGCTTGGAGCCCACCACGCGCTTACGACCCCACAGCGACGACTCGGCCTGCATGGCCAAGCGGGCGCTTGCCGAAGGATAACCATATTTTGTACGCTTAAATGAGCCATCGAAGCCAGAGGCATGCTTGCCCCACGTCACCGATGTCGTGCGTCGGCTGACCGGCGCGGCACTCCGCCTTCTGCGGCTCGGTTTTGTAGTCTCAGCCATACGCCCCCGCACGCCGTAACCAAATCGAAACAATAACGCTTTGGACTGTAGCACACGCGTCGCGCGCGGTCACGGGCGCCTCGCTCAACGGTCATCGTCCTTCAGCAAGCGCCACAGCGTTGTTCGGCTTATGTCCAGCACCTCCGCCGCACGGGTTCGGTTGCCGTGGAGATGATCTACAACCAGATGTGCGATATCTCGCTCGGTATCGGCCAGCGGTCGCAGGATATACAGGTCGCTTTCGAGTGTCGGGGCGCCAAAGGTTGCGGTCTTAATCACGTCCTCTTGGGCGAGCACTTCCTCCGCCACAGCGCGGTCCACCGTGCCCGCCCCCACCAATATATACAGTCGTTCCGAGACCTCGCGGAGCTGCAGATAATTGCGCGGCCAGCGGTAAGCATCGAGCGCCTTCGTCGCCGCGGCAGACAGCGTGGGCGCTGCCGTTCCAAATGCATCAGCGAGATATTCCAAATAGCGCGCAACCTTCGTCGACGCGGCTCCCTGCTCGGCGATTGTCGGCGCCACGCTCACCGCACAGGCGAAGCGCTCGGTCACAAAGGCGGCTTGATCACTTTCGCTGCCACCCGGCATGTCATTCGCCGTCAGCACCACATGGCAGCGCGTCGCCAACGCGGTGTCGGCCATCGTGGAAACGAGCTCGCGAAGGCGCTGGGGGCCAACCGCATTCCAGCCCGCAATGCAAAGGGTCAGCCCCGTTTGGAACAGCGGCGATTCGGCGCTTTTGAGCACGTGGCGCCAACCGCGATCGGTAAGCTCATCGAGCGCAACGGCAACAAAGGGCTGGTCGACAAAAGGACCGTCCAGATAGAGACGCATGGCAATCTCGACCTGACCCGCTCCCAGCTCGCCCTCGAGCATGAGGGGCACACCGCGCGCATAGCTCTCGGCGACCGGCGCAGCCACCGAGGCCGCCCCCTCAACGATGCCGTACGCGCTCGATTCGTAGCGGGCCTCAACTTCGTCGGCGTTGAGCCACTCGATGCCCGCATGTGCCGCGGCGCCACGCACCTCGCGGACCACGACGACCCAAAGGCCCCCGCCCTCTTTGTCGGTGGGGCGAACGGTCAGGCTCAGGCGCGTACCCGCACGTCCCATAACCAGACGCGCGCCGTCTCCTATACGGTCGAGGCGTTCGGCAACAAAAGCCGCCACACCCCGCTCAAGCGCCGCGTCATTCATGGTCGAAATCGCGACGTCCCCACGCGCATCAATTGCCAATGCCGAGGCCCCGGCAGCGGCCAGGGCCTCGGTCAAGATGTTCAGCTTGGCATCGCTGTCCATGGTTCGCCCCGTCTCCAGCCACGACCCTTATCTGCGGCTTGGCATCTCAAGTGTTTCAAAATTGAACGATATTGCTCACCAAACACTATAGGGCAGAAGCCGCCGTCCTGCGAGTATAGGTGTTGCCCCGCATCGCCATCCTGGCGGGGCGATAAGAGCTCTTCGGGACCTATAAACCTGCGGACAAGCCATACCCGCAAGAGCTCCTATCGCTCCACCGCAGGCATGCGCGCACCAGCACGCAGCACGCAAATCAGTTGCCTCTTTACCAGATTCCCAGCACGTGCTGCATTCCCAAGCTCATGCACGCAATGCCAATCCAGCAGCAAAAGCCCAACGCGATGGGCTTGCCGCCCTTTTTGACCAGCTCGACGATATCGGTATTAAAGCCAATAGCCGCCATGGCCATCACGATAAAAAACTTCGACAGCTCCTTGATGGGCGCCGTGATGGACACGGGAAGCTGAAGCACCGTGGTGATTACGCTCGCCAGCACAAAGAACAGCACAAACATGGGAAACGCGCGTTTCAACGAGAACGTGCTTTTGGCGTCGCCCCCGGCCTTGCGCGCCAGATGCATCTGCCAGCACGCAAGAACCAACGTGATGGGGATAATGGCCAACGTCCTGGTGAGCTTGACCACCGTGGCGCTCTCGAGCACGTTGGCGCCGGGATGCATGCTGTCCCAAGCGCTCGCCGCAGCCGTTACGGACGAGGTGTCGTTGATGGCGGTGCCGGCAAACAGCCCAAAGCCCTCGTTGGTCAGGCCGAGTATGCCACCGAGCGTCGGAAACACGAGCGCCGCGATAACGTTAAACAGGAAGATAACCGAAATGGCCTGGGCAATCTCGCGATCGTCGGCATCGATGACGGGTGCGGTCGCGGCGATGGCCGAACCGCCGCAAATCGACGAACCCACGCCCACAAGCGTCGCAATCTTGCCCGGCACGTTCATGACGCGGCAGAGCACGAAGGCGATGACAAGAGAGGTCGAGATCGTCGCCACGATAATCGGCAGCGACTGGGCGCCCTTGGACAGAATCTGGGAGAGGTTCATGCCAAAGCCAAGCAGGATAACTGCGTACTGCAAGACTTTTTTGGACGTATAGGTGACACCGGAGGCGAGCTGTTCGCGATGATTCTTGGGAAAGACGAGCGCCAGGACCATGCCGAAGAGGATGGCAAATACCGGCCCGCCGACCACCTCAATCTGTTTGCCGAGCAACGTCGCGGGGATAGCGATGATCAGGCAGAACAAGACGCCTTTCCAGCGCTCGCGTACGAAATTTGCCAGTTGCATATGGGATTCCTTCTTTCTATTTCACGTTTGCGACGGCTTATGATACGGCAACATCGAGCACAGTCTCGCGCAAACAAAGACTAAGATGCCGCAATAGTTCTCGGGCGACAGTCGAATTACTCACTGCGGAGAGCTGATTCGCGGCATAATAAACAACTGACATATGAGTTTGATAGAACGGTTGCGAGGCACTATGGAAGAATCGATGCACGTCGGCGAGCAAGAAACAAGCCTACAAGACCAGTCCTACCACACCATTCGACGCAAAATCGTCTACCTTGACTACAAGCCGGGCGAAAAGCTAGGCGTCAAGCAACTTTGCGACGACCTGGATATGGGGCGCACCCCTGTGCGCGAGGCACTGGTGCGTCTGGCGCAAGAGGGCCTGGTGCGCACCGTGCCCCAGAGCGGTACCTACGTCTCACCCATCAATCTCACCCTTGCCGAGAGTGCCTGTTACATCCGCGAGCATCTGGAAAAGCAGGTGATCGTGGAGTGCTGCGCCCGTGCCACCTCGGCAGGCATCGAGCAGCTCGACCGCGCCATCGCGCTGCAGGAAAAGGCCATGGCCGAAGAGGATCGCATCGGCTTCTTTTTGAGCGACAACCTCATGCATCACATGATTTTTAGCATCGCATGCCGCAGCACCGTGTGGTCGTGGCTCGAGGAGACCAATGCCGACCTGGAGCGCTTCCGCTGGCTGCGCGCCGCCACGCAGGTTCTCGACAATCAGGACATCGTGAACGAGCACAAGCAGATTCGCCGCGCCATCGCCGGTCGCGACCCCATCGAAGCGAGCTTTTTGGTCAGCAAGCACCTGCACATGATGTTCCGCAACCAAACCGAAGTTCTGGACCAGTTCCCCAAGTACTTCGAGACCAGCAAGCTCCGCTAACCTGCCAAAAAGGGACAGGTTTATTTTGGCAGGTTTTATCTGGGCAAATGCAACAAGGCCCGGCTCCGTCTGATGCGGAGCCGGGCCTTGGTCGTTAGAACAACGGGGCTCGATTATTCAACCGTAACGCTTTTCGCCAGGTTACGAGGCTGGTCGACGTCGCATCCGCGCAGGATGGCGACCTCGCGGGCGAGCAGCTGCAGCGGGACGCTCGCGGTGATGGGGCTGAACACGTCGCGGACTGCCGGCACGCGGATGATGCAGTCGGCAATCTTGTTGATCTCCTCGTCGCCCTCGGTGGCAACGACGATGACCTTGGCGCCACGCGCTTTGCACTCCATAAGGTTCGACACGGTCTTGTCGTAAGTGGCGCTCTTGGTGGCCACGGCGATGACGGGGAAGCCCGGGTCGATCAGGGCAATAGGGCCGTGCTTCATCTCGCCGGCGGCATAGGCCTCGGCGTGCAGGTAGCTGACCTCTTTGAGCTTGAGCGCACCCTCGTAGGAAATAGCGGCACCCATGCCACGACCCACGAACAGCGCCGACTGCGCGTCCTTGCACAGCAGGGCGGCCTCATGCACGGCCTCGGTCTGGGTATCCAAAATCCACTGAATCTGCTCGGCCGTATCGGAAAGCTCGCGGAACAGCATGCGCGCCTGCTTGGTGGTCAGACGGTACTTGACCTGCGCCAACAGCAAAGCCAGCAGCGTAAGGCTCACGACCTGGCCGATGAAGCTCTTGGTCGAGGCGACCGCGATCTCCTTGTTGGCCTTGGTGTAGATGACGCCGTCGCTCTCACGCGCCACGGGGCTGCCCACCACGTTGGTGATGCCGAAGACCTTGGCGCCCTTGATGCGCGCGTCGCGAATGGCGGCAAGGGTGTCGGCCGTCTCGCCCGACTGGGACACGGCCACGACAAGCGTCGTCGGCGTGATGATGGGATTGCGATAGCGGAACTCGCTGGCCGCCTCAACCTCGGTGGGGATGCGAGCCCAGCCCTCAATAAGGTTCTTGGCGATGAGGCCAGCGTGATAGCTGGTGCCGCAAGCGATCACGTAGACGCGGTCGATGTCGTTGAGTTCCTCGAGGGACAGGCCCA
This sequence comes from uncultured Collinsella sp., assembly GCA_934643145.1. Lineage (GTDB taxonomy): Bacteria > Actinomycetota > Coriobacteriia > Coriobacteriales > Coriobacteriaceae > Collinsella. The sequence continues at coordinate 44,945 of CAKUBM010000009.1, forward strand.
GCTCGTCGATATCGAGCTCGCCGGCGGGGGTCATACGGCCCACCAGCGTATCGCGCACGACGCGCGGCTGCTCGTGGATTTCCTTGAGCATAAAGTCGGGATAACCGCCCTTTTCTGCCATGTCCAGGTCCCAGTCGATGTGGGTGACCTTGGGCTCGATGACGTTGCCGGCCTCGTCGGTGTACTCGACGCCCGCGGGCGTGAGCTTGGCAAACTGACCGTCCTCGAGCACCACGACATCGCGGGTGGCGTCGATGAGCGCGATGACATCGGAAGCAACATAGGAGCCGGTTTCGCCCACGCCGACTACGATCGGGGAATCCTTGCGGGCCACGGCGATCACGCCAGGCTCGTCGGCGGAAACGGCGGCCAGACCATAGGCACCGACCACATGGGTGCAAGCCTCGCGCACGGATGCCATCAGGTCGTGCGTCTCGGCATAAGCCTCTTCGATCAGATGCGCGAAGACCTCGGTATCGGTCTCGCTCTTAAAGTGGTGGCCGCGACCCTCCAGCTCTTCGCGCAGCTCGGCGAAGTTCTCGATGATGCCGTTGTGGACGATGGCGATACGACCGTCGCAGCTGGTGTGGGGGTGAGCGTTAACGACGGAGGGCTTGCCGTGGGTGGCCCAACGGGTGTGGCCGATACCGCAGGTAGCGTCGCTGTCGATGTTGGAAAGCTCGCTCTCCAAGCCCGCGACCTTGCCCACGCGGCGGATGACGTCGAGGTGCGCTGCGGCGCCCTCGCCCACCTCGAGCGCGACGCCCGAGGAGTCATAGCCGCGATACTCCATACGCTTGAGGCCCGTGACCAGGATGTTCTTTGCAATATCAGAGCCGGTGTAGCCGACGATTCCGCACATAGGATAAATCCCTTCGTTCGCGTGACTGCAAGACGTCCACGCACAGGGGGCGCTGAGACGTATAACGTTCGAGTATTGTACTCACGCAAACGCAAGCTGATATACCAGAAGTGGTATCTCAACTTAGATACCACCCGATGCACACACGTCCAGCCGGTCCAAACCACCACAATGGGGACTGTCCCCTTCTTGGTGGTTTTGGACGGGCTGGCCGTCGCTCCGCCGAAATATCTCAATCTGTAACATCTGGGCCGCAAAAAGCCGGTTAGTTGTTACAGATCGAGACGTTTGGACCCGATACCAGCGCTTCGTCTCAATCTGTAACAGGTAGAGCCGGTTTTGCCGTCCAGATGTTACAGATCGAGACAGTTGAAGGCCCGGGCAGCAAAACCACCGCGAAGGGGACTGTCCCCTTCGCGGCGGCCCAGCAGGCAGCAGCGTTTCCCCAGATAAAACCTGCCAAAATAAACCTGTCCCTTTTTGGTAGGTTTTCGTTTAGGTGGTTTGTTTGGGAAAGGTTGTTGCGAGCGCTGCGACAGCGAGGCCGGCCACCACGTAGAAAGCCGTGGCTGCGGAGCTCGCGCGGACCTCGGCGTTATCTGCCAAGAGCTCTCCTTGTGCCTCGGGCGCAACGTTCATGGATTCCAGGCGCGCCGTAAATGCCGCGTCGCTTTCAAAGGTGTAGACAACCTCTTCGAGCGCCGTCTTGCCTTGCGTGTCGACCATACCGCTCGCCTCGATACGCGCATCGAGGCCGGTGTTGACGGCGATAAGCAAGACCGAACCCATGGCAGCGGAGCCCAGCGCGAGGCCGAGATTTCGCGCGGCGCCCTGAATGCCGCCCGACTGCTGGGCGTCACTCGGCGGCACAGCAGAAGCAACGATGTTGTTGGCCTGCGAGTTCACCAAACCAACGCCCACGCCGCCAAAGAGTGTACCGACCACCATGATGGGCGTAAGCTCGGACGCTCGCACGCCAAACGCCATGCTCACGCAGGCGGCGGCCATAAAGACATAGCCCACACGGACCACAGACCAGGGCTTGAGCTGCGGGAACTTGCGTGGCACAAACATCGCGAGCACCAGCATGGGCACGCCCGAGATAATGCCCAGGAGTGCGGTCTGCATACCGCCGAGGCCAATCACAAGCTGATAGTACGAAGTGCCCACCAAGCCCTGAGCGCCCATGTAAAAGAACGGCAGGGCAATGGCCACAACGCCGGCTCGAACGGTGGCGTTGCGCACAAAGCTCGATGGCAAAATCGCTATACCGTGCGTCCGCTCCATCCAACGCTCGACCGGAATCAAAACCACCAGCAACAGTATGCCGACGCCAACGATAGGAAGCGCAGGAGAGATACCCGCGATTGTAAAGGGCGCCTGCGGCAAAGGGGCAAACACGCCCCAAGTCGAGATGCGCGAGAGGCCACACATAACGGCGAACAATCCCAGAGAGGCAATAACTGCACCCGGTGTGTCAAACTTGCCCGCATGCAGGCCGCCGCCCGTCGGCAGCTTCGCGCTCGCAACGAGCAGGGCCACAAAATAGGCCGCAAGCACGCCAAAGGTCACGCGAAAGCCCGCAACATCGACCAGAATGCCCAGAGCGATGGGAATGATCGTCGCAAGCGCTGCGGACGCAGCGATAACACCGTACGCCTGCTTGCGCTCCTCCCCCTCGTACAGCATGGACACCATGCCGAGTACCGAAGGGATAATGAGGCTTGCGCCCAGGCCGACCATAAGACGGCCACCCCAAATAAGCAGCTCGATGCTCGGCGAAAACGCACACAGCAGCTCGCCCACCACGGCAAGCACCAATCCGGCGCGGAAATTACGGCACCACCCGATAACCATGCCGAGCAAACCGCTCGCAAGCATAAAGGTTCCTGCCATAAGCGAATAAACCGTGCTCGCCATCTGAACGTCGGAGAGCGGGCACCCAAACACACACATCATCTCGGCCATGGCAACCGAAAACGCGCCGTTGTCTGCCGAGGTGCCCACCTGAGCGCATGCCAGCACGATCAACGGCGCCAGACGCGCCAAACGAGAAGGCGCCGTGGACTCCATCCCCGACCTCGAAACCGCGCGATCCATGCACATCACCATCCGCTTTTTTCATTCCGTATATGCGGCAAGGATTTAAAACCAACCCTTCCCCTACTCATCATAAAAAATGCGTATCATGACAGGTGCCACGCTCTTTTCCAGATATACGGCAAATCGAGCTTTCCCGCGATACCAGGAGCCTTCATGAGCATCAATCAACGTCAAGCCAAACTGTTAAAGATCCTGCTCGACCAGGCAGGATACATCCCAACGGTCGACGTTTCCGATGCCCTTGCCTGCTCAGAGCGCACCGTCCGCAACGACATGCGGGCCGCCAACGCCTTTCTCGACGAGATGGGCATCCAGGCGGCCATCGTCTCCAAGCGCGGCAACGGCATCCGTATCGATGGTGACAGCACGCAGCGCGGCCAAATCTCGGACATCATCAAGGAGCGCTCGCTCTCCATGGACGCCGGCCTCGACCGCTTCTACCGTGGCATGCTGCTGCTCACCTGCGACTACCGGCACCAATACACCACCGAATCGCTCGCGCGGGCCATTCTCACCAACAAGCAACAGGCCCAAGACGACCTACGCACGTGGAACGAGCTCATGACGCCTTTTGGAGCCCAGATCGTACGCGGCCGTCGCATCACCGTCGAGGGCCCCGAGGAATACATCCGCTTCTTTGTCGTCTACTATCTCTTTGAGCTCGCGTCGACCGCCATGAAGCGCCGCATCGAGCCGCAGCTCTTTGGCGGCAACGAACAGTTCTTCAATGACCTCATCGCATATGTCGAGCGCGAGAGCCATACGCTCTACACCGACAATGCCCGCCACCAACTTGCCGTCTACCTGCAGATTATGGCCCTGCGCATTCTTAAGGGCAAAGAGGTCGGCGGCTACACCTCGGCGATTCCCGTTGTGTACGACGACGTCGCCAACCGCATTGAACAGCACTTTGGCATCGAGGTCTCCGACAACGAGCGCGGCATCATCCGTGACCTCTTTACGGTCTCAACACGTCGCTGGACACCGGAATTCCAGCGCACCTATCAACCCACGCCCGAGGCGGCACGCCTCACCGAGGAGTTATTCTGCGCCCTCGGCGAACGCTTTGGCACACGACCACCGCTCCATCTGGAAAAGCCATGCGCCGCGCTCATCGAAGCAGGGCAAACCCACATGCGCTACGAGCGCGCCATCTCACTGCCGCAGGAAAACACCTGGACGGTGCGGTACGACAACATGGCATCGTTCATGCGCCTGTCCGAGGTGCTGCGCGACGCCCCCAGCCTGTCCGGGCTGAATCTATACCAGACCGATGTGACGCGCTTGGCAATGCTTTTGCTCTCGTATATGGACGGTCTGTCCTCGCACGACCAGTGGCGTGTCGGACTCGTGGTCAACTGCGGCATTGAGCAGGTCTTCTATGCACGTGATCGACTCGAGCGACTCATTCCCTGCATGCGGGTCGCGCGCGTGTTGACCGAAACCGAGGTCGCCGAGATTGAATCGGAACCCAAGCATGGCAGCCTCGACTTTCTGGTGTCGTTTGACCCCATCAAAACGTCGTTGCCGCTCTGCGTGCTGAGCAACGCCATCGACGATGCCGACCGCAGCCGTATCGAGCTGTTGCTAATGAAGCTCGGGTGCCCGCACGGACTTGATGACGCCCCGCTTGCCGGCGGCCTTCCCGAGCGCGAGCTCGATATTTCGCACGCGCGCATGCTCACGCGAACCCTTCACGCAGCGCTCGTCGAAGACGGCCTCTGGCGCGGCACGCTCTCCGGCTTCTCAAGCGTCTTCGAGATGCTCTCCTTTACACGAGGACCGTGGCTCTTGCTGACCGTTTGCTCCCAAGATGTCGCCCAAACTGGAGCCGTGCATTACCGCGTGGAAACGCGCGTCGGCTTTACCGGCGACCGCTTGCAACATATCCTGGTGCTCTGCGTCGCCCCGAGCGACGAGCGCATCCTTACTCCAGCTACGCAGCGCTTCCGAGAGCTCGCATCCGATGCCGGCCTTGGGCGATAAGCCGCCCGGACGCCCGTCGTGCAGGCTCGAGCAAGCCGTCGCAAGCGCTTGAACGCAAAGGACCCGTGGCCGCCCCTGCAGCCACGGGTCCTTCTCTATCGTCTTCGGCCTAGGCCGCAGCTAAGCTAATTACGAGCCCAGACGGTCTCGCCCTCTTTGACCGTCTCGAGAACGCGCAGGTTGCGCACCTCATCGAGCTCAATCTTGAGCGGGTTCTTCTCAACGATGCAGAAGTCGGCAAGCTTGCCGGCCTCGAGCGTACCCTTGCGGTCGAGCTCGCCGTACTGGAAAGCGCCGTTGACCGTGATGGCCTTCAGGCCCTCGTACACGCTGATCTTCTGATCCTCATCCAGCTGAGCGCCGCCCTTGGTGACGCGCTTGGCGGCGCACCACACGGCCTCAAAGAAATTGGGGCGCAGCACCGGCGTGTCGGTGTGGAAGGTAAACGGCAGGCCGCACTCCAGAGCATCATGGCAGGCAGACACGCGACCGCCGCGCACGGGACCGAAGTTCTTAAGGTGTACGTCGGCCCAGTACCAGATATGGCTTGCGAAAATCGACGGGATCATGTTGATCTCAGCCATCTGCTCGTACTGATCGCGACGGGCAGTCTGGCAGTGGATCATGACCGGGTGCAGGCTCGCCTTGTCGGGATTGGGCGAATCCTCCAATGCGCGCTTGTACACACGCAGATACTGGTCGGCAGCAGCATCGCCGTTGGTATGGGCGAGCAGCTGATGGTTGCCATCGATAGCCTTACGCATAAAATCATACGCAGCCTTGTCGGTCATGGTGCCATAGCCGCAATAGCCCTCTCCCTCATCGCCGGGGGTATAAGGCTCGGTCATCCACGCTGTACGGCCCTGGGGCGAACCGTCAAAGAACATCTTGAGGCCGCCGATACGGAAGTGACCGGTGTAGTCCTGAGAGACAAACGACTCGTGATCGGCCAAGATCTTGTCGACATCCTCGCCGTACATGGGGTAGCTCACGACGTCCATCTTGAGCAAGCCCTTGTTCGCAAGGCCGCAGAACAGCGCAGCGAAGTCGGCGGTGGTGGCGCCCTCCTGGCAGGTGGTGATGCCGTTTTCCAGATAGATGTCCTGCATCTCGCCGATCATGACATCCATGTCCATCTTCTGACGCGGCTGCGTCACGGCAAAAAGCGGCCACATGGCGCCCGGCTCCTCGCAATAACCGTCCGGCGTGCCATCGGCCTCGCGGCCATAGCGGGAACCCTCGGGATCGGGGGTCTCGGCGGTAATGTTAGCGAGCTCGAGCAGCTTGGTGTTGGCAACGATCATATGGCTCGAGGCGTGAACAGCGATGACCGGAATGGTCTCGCTCACGCGGTCGAGCACGTGGCGGTTGGGATGCTCGTGTTCGGCAAGAGAATTCTGGTCGTAGGAGACGCCCATGATCACGCCGTCCTCGCCAATGCCGCGCTGCTCGGCAAAAGCGGCCAGACGATCGACGATCTCATCGAAATCCGCCGCACCGTTAAGGTCGGCAGCCACGATGTACTGCGTGCAGCCCGAGATGTGGCTGTGGGGATCGATCAGGCCGGGCATGAGGCAGGCACCGTCAAGGTCAATCTCCTCGGCATCCCCGGCCTGAGCGCGAGCCTCCTCGAGCGAGCCGGTGAACGCGATGGTACCGTCGTCTGCAACCAGCAGGGCCTCAAAAGTATCGCCCTCGCCCGTCATGGGAACAAAGTCGCCATTGAAGTACAGCTTCTTCATGGCCTACTCCTCCTCTTTGGAGAACTTCTTGATGGCAGGGGTGGTGGCCAGGCCAAGCACGATGATGGCGGCACCCACGTAGTAAGCGAAACGAGTGGAGTTGAAGCGAGACTGGGCGTTGATCTCAACCAGAGCGTCACGCTCTTCATCGCTCATGTCGATGTCCTGGATGGAAGCGCGGAAATTCTCGTCGGAGACAAGGTCGATGTTGCGCTCGGAAATAGCGGCAACGGTGGTCTCGGAAATGCGAGAATCGTTGGCGGCTGCATCCTTCACGGAGTTGGTGATACCAAAGAGCAGCACGGCGCCCAGCAGGGCAATGCCGATGGCCTGGCCAACATTGCGCATGGTGGTCTGAATGCCACCGGACTGGGAAGCGTCGCGCTCGTTCACGGCAAGGGCAACAACGTTGTTGGCCTGGGCGGAAACAATACCAGCACCCGAGCCGGCGACAACGCAGCCGATGAGGATTCCAGGCATAGAGGCGGCATCGAGGGTGACCGAGAACGCCATGATGATCAGGGCCGCGGCAAGGGTGAGGTAGCCGACCTGGATGACGCGACGCGGGTTAGCCTTCGGCATGAACTTGGGGATACCGATGGAGAAGGCGAAGGTCGGAACGCCAACGACGATGGAAAGCACGCCAACGATAGCCGGAGACCAGCCGGCAACGAGCTGCAGGTAGGGCGCCATCAGAATAGACTGAACGCCCATGAAGAAGAACGTGATGGCAGAGGCGGCGAGACCAGCGAGAACCTGCGGGGTCTTGAGGAAGGACTGGGGAAGCAGGGCAAAGCCGTTCTTCTCCTCGACCTTCTTCTCGACGTTAATCATGACGATAAGGATGATCACGCCCAAGATGGCCATGGGCAGGCAGGGCGAGATGCCGGCAATGGTGAAGGGGCAGGCCGGGAAGGGCTCGACGAGACCCCAGGCGGAGATGCGGGACACGCCGACCAGGAACAGGAACAGGCCGGTTGCGGCGAGGGCGACGCCGGCGCCATCGAACTTGAGCTTCTCGTCGGACTGCTCGATCTCGGGCAGCTTAAAGGAAAGCAGGAACACGAGCACAAAGTAGGCAGCGAGGACGAAGAACGTCACGCGCATGCCGGCGGCCATGAGCACAATGGAGAGCAGCAGCGGTAGCAGGGCGGAAAGGCCAGAAGCGGCGCCGATGCAGCCAAATGCAAGCACGCGGTTCTTACCGTGATAGATCTTGGGGACAAGACCCAGGACCGAGGGGATCATGAACGAGGCGCCGAAGCCCACGAGGGTGCGGCCGCCCCAAATGAAGATGGCCATATTGGGGGACATAGCGAGCACAACCTCGCCGGCGGCGCACAGCAGAGCGCCCATGCGGAAGTTCTTCTTCCAGCCAATAATGGTGCCCATCATGCCACCGGCAATCATGAAGGCGCCGGCCATGAGGGAATAGACCATGTTGGCAAGCTGGATGTCGGCGGTGGTGGCGCCGAGGTCCTGCGTCAGGGCGGTTGCGGCGAGCGAAAGGGCGCCGTTATCGCCCGAAGTGCCCATCTGGGCCAGGATCAGAACGAGAACGGGGAGAAGCATGAACTTCTCGGCACCCTTCTCCTCTGCCACAGCTTTAGCTTTAGCCATGTGTTGGTTCCTTTCTTTTCCGTTTCACGCGGGCATTGAACCCCTTTGAGCCCGCGCGTCTTGTCGAGGCAAATATAGGGCGGGGCGCAATAAGGGCAGCATCAGAGCCATTGCCGTAGATGCGGCAATTCTGCCGATTGGCCTAAAGGGCGCCGGCTTTTCTCGCGCAAAGCAAAACGGCCGGCCCCTTTGTTCGGGCCGACCGCTTGAAAGAGAGTTTTTAATTGTTGAGATGTTTTAGGCAGTCACAGTGGCTTCCGCAGCATCGACACCCGCGGTGGTTGCACCAATAACGACGTAGCCACTCACGCAGCCGGCAATGGCGCACATGACGCCCTTAAAGATCATCATGCCCGTGCGCGAAAGCGGCAGCGGGAGCACAAAGGCGCACAGCCAGGCAAGGGGCGTGGCGACCGCAAGGGCGATGATGCCGACGACAACCGACAGGGGAATCGACTTTTTGGGCAGTTTGGCCAGCCAGCCATAGCCTTCGGAATTACCGAGGTAAACACCCTTGTTGAAGTCCATTTTGGTCAGCGGCACCACACACCAGGTCAGGATGAGGCCGAGCAGAGCGCCCGTCAGCGCAATCTCCTCGATCACCTTGCCGGCAGCAAAGGTAATGCTGGCATCTCCCGCGTGCATGCCCATAAAGATGAGCGCGTTAACGACGCCATTGACGATGCCGTAGCCGACGATGCATTTGTTCTTAAGATAGCTCTGGTAGTCCTTTGCGGCGGCCATATGCCCTCCCCGTTTTCGCAGTGTCATTTGAGTGGGGCACAGTGTATCCTCGCGCGTCGCGCACGCTGACCAGAAGGATTGCCGCATTAACGGCAACGCTCGGCCCTAAAACCACCACGAAGGGGACCGTCCCCTTCGTGGTGGTTTGGGCGGGCTGGCCGTCGCTCCGCCGAAATATCTCAATCTGTAACATCTGGGCCGCAAAAAGGCGGTTAGTTGTTACAGATCGAGACGTTTGCGTTCGGCCCCAGCGCTTCGTCTCAATCTGTAACAGATAGAGCCGATTTTGCCGTCCAGATGTTACAGATCGAGACAATTGAAGGCCTGGGCAGCAAAAACCACCACGAAGGTGCCTGTCCCCATTGTGGTGGTTTTGACACCCCAAGGGCAGACGATGCTACAATCTGGCTTGTACTTGAAACGCATCAAAGGGGCCGCTATGGCAAAGGTTAAAATCAGCGACGTCGCACGCGAGGCCGGGGTTTCGTTGGGCACGGTTTCCAACGCGCTCAACCATCCCGAAAAGCTGCGCCCCGATACCCTCAAGCTCATCAACGAGACCATCAATCGCTTGGGCTACCTGCCCAACCAAAGCGCTCGCCAGCTGGCCGGCGGCACCACCAAGTCCTTTGGCCTGGTCCTCCCCCGCCTCGACCACGGCTTTTCGCTTCAGATTGCCAGCGGCGCCCACAACGAGGCCCGCAAGCACGGCTATGACCTGCTCATCGCCAACGCCGATAACGACGACATTCTCGAAGACCATTACCTGCGCTACTTTATGGGCACGCAGATGTCCGGCGTCATGGTTCAGCCCATGGCATCCCCCGACTGGCACCCGGCCATGACCAAGATGCCCGTGCCCATCGTCCATCTGGACATCCACTGTTCCGAGCCCGGTTACTACGTGGCCGCCGACAACGAGGCCCAGGGCCGCATCATTGCCGAGCTCGCCATTGCCCGCGGCGCACACCATATTGTCGTTGTGGGCCGAGCGGCATTTATGCAGCTCACCCTACGCGTGCTTGGCATTCACAAGGCCCTTGCCCTGCGCCCCGATATCAAGATCGAAGTCATCGATGCCGGTGAATGGAACACCGCTGCCGACGGCTACGGTATCGGCGCCCAAATCGCCGAGCGCCCCGCTGACGAGCGCCCCGATTTTGTCATCGGCCTGACCGACGTACTGGCGTCGGGCGTTATCTCGGCGTTAATCGACAAGGGCATCTCCGTCCCCGAGCAGGTCCGCGTGGCGGGCTGCGACGGCAATCCGCTCGCCTGGAGCGGGTCGGTCCCACTGACCACAGTAGCGCCTCCGGGCTACGAGATTGGCCGCAAGGGCGTTCAGTTGCTGATGGAGCAGATCGAGAACAAGCCCGCCGCCAAGACCAAACGCGTCCGCATCGGCTCTGCCGCGCGCACCGTCACCGCGGTCACGGCCATCGAGGACATCAACCGCCAAGAGCTCGTGCGGCCGTTCTTGCTCGAGCGTGCCAGCACTCAGGCAAGCAGCCAGGCCGAAGCCACCGCCATCAACCTGGGCGCCTACCTGTAGCATCTTTCCCCAACAATCCAATCCATCGCCGAACAAAAAAGAGCCCGACAAGCAAACACTTGTTGGGCTCTTCCCTATCGTTTCAGCCGAAGTTAGAACGGCAGAACACAGCTAGCGGCAGACAACGTCCACTGGCACGTTCAGGATCTTGGCGACCTTGAGGATCGTGTCGGTCTGGCTGCCCAGGCAGGCGGCCATGTGATGAGTCGGGCCTGTCTCGTTCCAGCGGTCCATGAACTCACGGGCGCCGATCGAGAACTTCATGCGCATGTTGGTGTCGCCGAAGGTAAAGATCGGGCCGTCGACGTTCTCGCCCTCGGCAACCACGAACTTAAAGTTGCCGTCGCCATCCTGCGTGATGCCCAGGAAGGTGATGGTGCCGTGGCCGGGGTAGAACTGGGTGAGGTAGCCGCCACCGGTCTTGCCGTGGAACACGGGAACGACCTTGAGCGTCGGCTTCTTGGCGGTCGAGATGTCGGCATCGCCGGAGCCGGAGTGGCCGATGATGACGATGTCCTCGGGGAAGTCGATGGAGTACATCTCGGAGAGCTGACCGGTGCCAGAAATGGTCTTGAGGATGCTCATGGCGATGGCGACCTTCATATCGCCCTCGACAGCGCAGCTCGTACCCTGCTTGATGAGCATGGAGAACGCCGGGATGAGCATGGAGTCGAGCACGCCGGCCTGACCCTTGGCATAGCCGTCGTAGTGGCTGGCGACCAGGCCGATCTCCTCGTCCTTGACCCACTGCTCAAAGGCAACGACGTACTTGGCCATCTCCTGGATGGGCTCGTCGGTCACCTTGGCACCACCCTCGACGTCAAAGGTGTCGAGAATCTCGGCAGCCTTGGCGTCCACGGCAGCCTGGTCGTCGATGTTGTCGGCGATAGCCCACATCTTCTCCCAGTCGAACTGCTTGGTGTAGAGGCCCAGACGGTTGTAGAGATTGGTCTCGTCGATGTAGAGGTCCATCATGCCCGGGTACGGACGGCCGATCTGGGCGATGTTGGTGCGGCGCAGGCGACGACGCACCTGGGCGGCACGGCACCACTGCTCGAGCTGCTCGGCCACAGCCGGGTCGCCACCCTCGACAACGCCGGTCACGACGGCATGACGCTTGCCGGCGCGGTTAAGGTCGGCCACGACCTCGCCGGGGGCGCCGCAGGCGTACAGATCGCCCAGCCACGTGGGGATGTCGGTGTTGGCGTAGTCGGGCTGGGCCTTCTTCTGCACGTTGACCACGACGACGGGCACGTCCAGGTCGCGCACGACCGGCAGCACGTTGTAGCTCGTGGCATAGGTGAGCATCTGCAGGATAACCAGATCGACGTCCTCGGCGCGGAACTTGTCGCCGGCGACCTGGGCCTGCTCCTTGGTGGTCACCATGCCGCCGTCGATAAGCTCGACAGTCGTGGGCAGCGTGGCCTTAAAGTCCTCGTACTGCTGCTCAAAATTGGGAACGAGCTGCGGGAACTGCGGAAGATAGGCACCGAGGGCGATCGAGAAAACGCCAACCTTGGCTTTGGTGTTAACGAGCATGATTTCCTCCCATGAGAAAAGTTGATGTTTGCAAGCAAGCGGGCGCGGCTGTTATCAGATCAGCAGCGATATGACGGCGGTTTCCACGAGCTCCCCAGCAACCGGAACCGCCGTTTTTCCTACCTACTAGTCAACAAATGCCTCGTTGATCTTGATGCCGAAGTCACGGCAGGTGTCCTTGAGGCCCTTGTCGCTAATCTTGTTGAGGAAGTCATCCGAACCACCGTTGGCAGCACGCGCGGCCAGGTAGATCTCGGCGGCCTTCTCGACGGTGTGAGCCAGGCCAAAGGTCGTGTCAAAGTCGGGACCGGCGGCGAACAGACCGTGATGAGCCCAGACGATGGTGTCGTAGGTCTTCATGAGCTCGGAGCTTGCCTCGGCGATGGCCGGGCCACCCGGGACCATCCAGGGCACAACGCCCACACCGGTCGGGAAGACGACGACGCACTCGGTCATCATCTGCCACAGGATGCGGGTGAAAGCACGGTCCTCCAGCGGCACCACGAAGGACATCTCGATGATGCCGGGGGTGTGAGCGTGGTAAATCACCCGGTCGGCGCCATCGGTACGGGCGGCGGCGACACAGTGGTTCATATAGTGGCTCTCGAACTCACTGGTCGGACGGGCGCCGTTGGCAAGGCCCCACACAATGCGGAAGGCGTCGCCGGTCTCGTTGATCTCGACGATGCCGATGTTGGCGTGCGGATCCTCAAGAACATTGCGCATGTACTTGCCCGAGCCGGTGCTCACAAAGTACTGGCCGGCAAGATTCTCGCCGCGCACGCCCATCTTGACCCACTCGCGAGGCTCCTCGAAGAACGGCTTGGCCTCGGCGACCTCCTCGTCGGTCATACGGTAGGTGAGGTTGCCGCCGTTGCGCTCATGCCAGCCCTGCTTAAAGCCGTCATCGCACAAGCGGCAGAAGCCCTTGATAAACGCCAGATCTTCCATTGCCATTGTTTGTCTCCTCTCCGGGACCCGCAGGTCCAATTGAAAAACTTAGGTAAGCCGATTGACGACGGCGCGGAGCATGGTTCGTGTAGGGCCTCCGCGCCGCATGTCATCGGAGAGAGCCGCTCGCGCCCGGCAGGAGTCGCTTGCCGCACGCGGGGCTGGGGGTAGGTGAAGGGTGAATTGGGGCAGGCCCCGCTCTCGTTTAGGCCTGGGCGCCCTTGGGGTCGATGCGCTTAACATCGAAGGAACGGGCAACGCAGGCGCGGGCAGCGGCCAAGTCGGTAAAATCGCCGCCGGCGATCATCTGCACGATAAAGTTGCCGATGCAGGTGCCCTCGATGGGGCCGGCGAACACGGGAAGCCCGCAGGTGTCGGCCGTCATCTGGTTGAGGTAGTAATCCTGGCAGCCGCCGCCCACGATGTTGATGCTCGTGTAGTCGTGGCCCGAAAGCTCGCGCAGGCCCTCGATGGCCTTGGCATACGAGCGGGACAGGCTGCAGTAGTTGGTGCGCATGATCTCGCCCACGGTCTGCGGAACCGGCTCGCCGCCCTCGGCGCAGGCCTGCTTAATCTCCTGGATCATGGAATCGGGGGCCAGGAAACGGTCGTCATCGACATCGACATACGCCTCGAAGGGCTCGGCCTCGCGGCAGAGCGTGCGGAGCTCGTCAAAGCCAACCTTATGATCCATGAGAGCCTTATGCGAGGTCTTGCCCTCGACGTAGTCGACGCCGTTGATCTCGCGGCGGACGGACTGGTTCATCCACAAGCCCATGATGTTCTTGAGGAAACGGTAACGCTTGAGGTAGCCGCCCTCGTTGGTAAAGTTCTGCTTGCGAGCGAGCTCGTTGGTGATGGCGTGCTGGTTCTCAACGCCCAGCAGGCTCCATGTGCCGCTCGAGATATAGACGGCATTGTCGTCCTTGGCGGGTACGGCCAGGAAGGCAGAGCCGGTGTCGTGCGTGGCGGGCAGCACAACGGTCGCGGAGTAGCCGATCTTCTCGGAGATGTCGGCCGTGAGCTCACCGAGCACAGCGCCGGGCATGGTCGGCTCCAGGAAGATGCCCCGGGGAATACCAAAGCGCGAAAGGATCTCGGTGTCCCACGTGCACTTCTCGGCATCGAGCATGCCGGTGGTACTCGCGTTGGTGTACTCGTTGGCCTTAATGCCGGTCAGGCGCCAGTTAAGATAGTCCGGAATCATCAGGAAGGTGCGAGCTGCCTCGAGCTGCTCGGGATGCTCGTTCTTAAGGGCGAGCAGCTGATAGAGCGTGTTGAAAGGCTGACGCTGAATGCCGGTACGGGCATAGACCTCAGCCGGGTCCATAATTTGATCGGCAACTTCGTAGATGCCGTCAGTGCGGGCATCGCGGTAGGCGACCGTATCGCCGACGATCTTGTTGCGCTCGTCGAGCAGCACGAAATCAACGCCCCAGGTATCGATACCGATGGTGGCCGGAGCCTGTCCGGTCTGATCCTTGACGGCGCGCAAGCCTGCGACAACATGGTCGAACAGAGCCTCAACGTCCCAGCAGTCGTGGCCGTCTACGCGCTTTTGCTCGTTATCGAAGCGGTAGACCTCCTGATAGGACATCTTACCGTCCTCGACCCAGCCAGCAAGAACGCGACCGCTCGAGGCACCGATATCGACCGCTGCGTAATGCTTGGACTCGATGCGACTCTCCATGTGCTCTCCCATTTTGAAGCGGTTCATTTACAGTTTTCATTATTATTTGAACCGTTTCAATTTCAATATGAGTCAATTTCAGTCCGGCGAGCGGTTGTTTCTAATCGGTAAACGGTATTTTTTGGGTTGAAGTCTCTTTCAAATACAAAGATGCGGCCACCCGCGCTGAGCAGCTGGCCGCATCTTTAAAATGTTATTGAAATGGCTCGGGTGCAAACGCTAGCGCACGGCCTTGACCGCCGCCGTCAGATCGAATAGCGTATCGAGCACGGCCTCGCAGCCGTCCACCACGTCCTGCGGCAGCGGCACGATATCGGGGACAGCAAAGACGTGGCAGCCAGCCGTAATGCCCGAGACGCAGCCGTTGCGCGAATCCTCGACCACGGCACATTCCTCGGGAGCAAAGCCCGCGCGCTCGCAGGCGAGCAGATACATCTCGGGGTCGGGCTTGCCGTGCACGACGTCCTCGCCACACGTTACCGTTTCAAACTTGTCAAAGAGGCCGACCATCTTAAGGTTGCGCTCGGCCGTAACATGGCGCGATGACGTCGCAAGGCCTACGTGATAGCCCGCAGCCAGCAGCTCGTCTATGCACTCGGCGGCGCCGGCCTTAAGCTCCAGGTCGGTCTTGACCATCTCGTCGCGAATCTCCTTGTGGCGATGATAAATCGCCTCAGCGGTTTCTCTGCTGCCGCAATGCGCCTCAAGGATGTCCATGACATCGGGCAGCGTGCGACCGATAAACTGATGAATCAGCGTGTCATCAATCGCGACACCCAGCTCAGCAGCGGGCGCTTTCCATGCCTTGATGCCCAGACGCTCGGTGTCGACCAGCGTTCCGTCCATATCAAAAATAACAGCCTTGATCATATCGGTCCCCCATCGACTCTCGCTGTCGCATTGCCGCAACTCTACCGCATTTGGCAACTTGTATATAACGTATATACCATATTGCACTTTCGTTACATAGATAGAAGTCTTATGACAAGCAGCCCAGTAGGATTATAGTTTTCGATCGAGTACTCAACGATAAGGATCGTTTCATGATTTTAGACACCACGGCACCCGCAGAGGAGCTTCAAGACAAGCTATCGGCGCTCGAACAGCTGCTTTTGGCATACGGGCGCGTGGCTATCGGGTTTTCCGGCGGCGTTGACAGCAGCTTTTTGGCCGCCGTATGCGCCCGCATCATGCCTACCAATACCCTCCTCGTCCATCTCACCACGCCGCTCATCGGCACGCCCGAACAGGCTTCGTTTGAGCGGTCCGTTGACGGACAAACCGATGAGGGTCCGCATTTTATGCTCCCCGTGCTCAATCTTTCGGTCGATCAGCTGCAGCTCCCCCAGGTAGCCTGCAACGATGCCGACCGCTGCTACCACTGCAAGCGCGCCGGCTTCACCGCCATCGTCAACCACGCCAAGTCGCTGGGCTTTCCCACCGTCATCGATGGCAGCAATGCAAGCGATCGAGGCGATTACCGCCCCGGCATGCGTGCGGCAGAAGAACTCGGCGTGCGTTCACCCCTTATGGAGGTCGGCTTTACCAAGGGCGAAGAGCGCGAGCTGCTGCGCGCATGGGGCTATCCCGTTTGGAACCTGCCGGCGGGGGCCTGCCTTGCCACGCGCGTCCCCACGGGCGAGAAGCTTACGCGCGAGAAGGTCTCCCTGATTCGCGCCTGCGAGGATTACCTGCACAATCTTGACCTGGCTCAGGTCCGCGCACGCCTGGTCGGCGGCTGCATGCATATCGAAGCCGCTCCCGCAGATGTCGCAAAGATTGCCGCCCTCGGCGGTACCGCCGTCGACGACAAGGGCAAGACCCCGCTGCCTGCCGCTATCGAGTCCGCGCTGCGCGACCTAGGCTGCGGCCACATCTCCCCCGAGGTCACCCCCTACATCCACGGCAACATGAATCAGTAACCTGCCAAAAAGGGACAGGTTTATTTTGGCAGGTTTTATCTGGGGAAACGCAGACAGGGCCGCGACGTCTATAGCGTCGCGGCCCCTTTCCTTGGAGAAGGATCGATTAATGAAACGGAGAGCCCGTTCTAGCCCTCGAGTCCGGCGTTGATGAGCTCGGCAATCTCGACGGGATCGGTGCTCGCGCGCACCTTGTCACGGAAGCCGGCGTCCATCAGCATCACGGCAGCCTTGGAAAGCAGGCGCAGATGCGTGGTTCCAGCTTCGCCGGCGGGCACGTACAGCGCAAGCGCGACATCGACGGGCACGCCGTCAAAGCTCGGCCACTCGACAGGCTCGGCCAGCTTGAGCACGGCAACGCCCGGCGTATGGATCGCGTCGCTCTTGGCATGCGGAACGGCAAAACCGGCGACAAGGCCCGTCTCGGCCTCGTTCTCGCGAGCAATGAAGGCCGCCTCTACAGCAGCAGCATCGTCGGCAAAGCCGAGCTCGATGGCCTGCTCGGACAAATAATGCAGGGCGTCCTCGCGCGAGGCGGCGGCATACCCGATCGTCACTTGGTTGGCAGATACAAATCCCATGGAAACCTTCCTTACAACACGGACCTGACCGTGGCTTCGATGCCGTCGGCGTCCAAACCGTACTTGTGCAGCAGATCAACCGCAGGGCCGGACTCGCCGTACACATCGCGCACGCCGACGCGACGCATCGGCACTGGATGCTGCTCCGCGAGCACCGAGGCAACGGCCTCGCCCAATCCGCCGACAATCGAATGCTCCTCGGCGGTGACCACACGACCGGTCTTCTTGGCGCTGGCAACCACCAGGCGCTCATCAAGCGGCTTGATCGTGTGCATGTTGATGACCTCGGCGTCGACACCATCGGCAGCGAGCGCCTCGGCGGCCTCGAGCGCCTCGGCGACCATGAGGCCGCATGCGACGATAGTCACATCGGAACCCTCGCGCACGACCACGCCGCGACCAATCTTGAACTCATAGTCCTCGTGGTCGTTGATAACCGGCGTAGCCAGACGGCCAAAACGCATGTAGACCGGGCCCTCAAACTCATAGGCGGCGCGCACGCAGGCGCGAGCCTCGATGTCATCGGCAGGAACGATCACCGTCATACCCGGGATCGTGCGCATGAGCGCGATATCCTCGCAACACTGATGCGTGGCGCCGTCCTCGCCCACCGAAATGCCGGCATGGGTGGCGCCAATCTTGACGTTGAGATGCGGGTAGCCAATGGAATTGCGGACCTGCTCGTAGGCGCGACCGGCGGCAAACATCGCAAAGGTGCTCGCAAAAGCAACGTGGCCCGTGGTCGCGATGCCGGCGGCAAGACCCATCAGGTTGCTCTCGGCGATACCGGCATCGTAAAAGCGCTCAGGGTGGGCAGCCTTAAACTTACCCGTCTGCGTAGCGGCAGCCAGGTCGGCATCGAGCACTACAAAGTCATCGTGCTCATTGCCCAGCTCGACAAGTGCCTCGCCATAGCTAACGCGCGTGGCGACTTTCTTGACCTCTGCCATTAGAGCTCCTCTCCTGCTGCCGCGAGCTCGGCCATGGCCTGCTCAAACTGCTCGTCATTGGGCGCCTTGCCATGCCAGCCAACCTGGTTCTCCATAAAGGAGACGCCTTTGCCCTTCACCGTCTCGGCGATGATAGCGACGGGCGCGCCATCCACCTCGCGAGCTTCGGCAAAGGCGGCGGCAATCTGCGCCATGTCGTTACCGTCGGCAAGCTCGATCACATGCCACTTAAAGGCGCGAAACTTGTCCGCGAGCGGCATGGCCGAGTTGACTTCATCGATCGTGCCGTCAATCTGCAAGCCGTTGTGGTCGACGACGGCAACAAGATTGTCGAGCGCATGGTTGCCGGCGAACATGGCCGCCTCCCACACCTGGCCTTCCTCGCACTCACCGTCGCCCAGCAACGTGTAGACACGGTAGCTGTCGCCCCAGTGCTTAGCGGCAAGCGCCATTCCAACTGCAGCAGAGATGCCCTGACCGAGCGAGCCGGTGGACATATCGATGCCCGGGGCGTCGTTCATATTGGGATGGCCCTGCAGGCGGCTACCAATATGGCGGAGCGTCTCGAGCTCTTCGACGGGAAAATAGCCGCGATGTGCCAGTACCGAATACAGGCCCGGCGCCGCGTGACCCTTGGAGAGCACAAAGCGGTCGCGATCGGCCTTGTGAGGGTCGGCAGGATCGATATTCATTTCCTCAAAGTACAGATAAGTCATGATGTCGGCAGCACCGAGCGATCCACCCGGATGTCCCGACTTGGCCGCGTGAACCGCAGTCACGACACCCTTCCTGACCTCATTGGCGACCTTCGCCAGCTCCTGGTTGGTCATACGAATTCCTCTCTTGAGAACAACCCCGGCACCGGATGACGCGATGCCGGGGCAACCCACTCGTTAGGCCTGAGCGACGACCTTCTGCCAGTCAGCCTCAAAAGAGGCGAGGCCCTGGTCGGTCAGCGGGTGATGCAGGCACTTCTTGAGAGCGGCCATGGGCACGGTCGCAATGTCGGCACCAAGAAGAGCCGCCTGGGTCACGTGGTTGGGCGTGCGGACCGAAGCGGTGATGATCTCGACGGTGTCGTCGACGTTCTTGCCGGTCCAGTCATAGTTCTTGATGCAGGTCACGACATTGTCGAGCTGCGAGATGCCGTCCTCGGCGATGTCGTCAAAGCGGCCGACAAACGGGCTGATGTAGCGGGCGCCGGCATTGGCGGCCATAAGGGCCTGCGTCGGCGAGAAGACGAGCGTCATGTTGACACGCACGCCCGCATCGGCCAGCGCGCGGCAGGCGGCGAGGCCGGCCTCGCAGACGGGGAGCTTGACCACAATGTTGGGGGCGAGGGCGGCAAGGCGCTTGCCCTCCTCGATCATGCCCTCGGCCGTGGTGGCGGTAGACTCGGCAGACACGGGCAGACCCTCGCAGAGCTCGGCAATCTTGAGCATATGGGGCTCAAAGTCGGCGAGCTTACCGCCGGTCTTGGCGTACAGGGACGGATTGGTGGTAACACCGGCCAGGCAGCCCCAGCTCTTGGCCTCGGCAATCTCGTCAAGGTTGGCGGTATCGATAAAGAACTTCATGGTGCAAACTCCTTCTAAGGAATCCAAAACTCAAAAAATAGGACAAAGGGAATGTCCCTTTTGTCCTATGTGCCGGGCCCGCAGCTGGGACATGCCCCGGGCCCGGCGTCGTGTAGGGAAAGCTACCTAGTCCTCGAGAGCCTTCTCGATGCGGCTCGTGACGCCCTTGAGGTTAAGACCGACGACGTACTGCTTGATCGGGCGCTTGATGTGCTCGATCACAAAGCGCTTGCCGTCGATGTCCTGGGCAGCGAGGTTGCGGTAGAGCTTCTCGACCTGCTCCTTGACCTCGGGGTCGTTGAAGGCGTAGTGACCGGAGACATCCAGAATCTTCAGGCTGAGCTCGTCGTCTGCCAGGATGTCATCAACCTGCAGGTTAACGTCATCGCCGGTCATCCACTTGCGCCAGCGCTCGGTCTTGATAGCCTTGACCAGCAGCGTGTGATACAGGTCGGAGGGATCGTCGCACAGGCCGTTGTCGACCAGGATCTGCTCGGTAGCGCAGAGCTTGAGGTAAGCGCGGGTCTCCTCGGTGCCGTACTGAGGGGCGACATTGGAGGCCGTCACGTGAGCCGGGATGTGCTCGAGCAGCGTCGCGTCATCCAGATAGTCGGCGTTGTGCTCCTTCAGGCCCACACCGTAGCGCTTGGCCATGTCGGCGAGCTCGCGGGCATTCTTAAAGTTGTAATGACCGACCTGCTCGGTCCAGCGGGTGAGCGTACCGGTCTGGCCGACGATAAAGGTGGGCATGGGGCAGCCGCGCTTCTCGAGCTCGGGCTGCAGCTGAGAAATGAACTCCTCGTACTTGTCGGTGGAGGTCAGGCCGCCATTGGTCTCCTCGGTACCGACCTCATAGGCAACCTCGGGCAGGTTATGCTCGCGACGGTACTGCTCAAGGTAGTCGATAAGATCGATCGTGCGGCGAAGCACCACGTCGAGCGGAATAACCTTGCCGATCTGATAGGGGTCCTTGGTGGGGTCGACCATCAGCAGGTCAAAACCTGCCTCCATGTCGGCGACAAAGGACTTGCGGGCGAGCTCCATGGCCTCGTCCTCGGGCAGGTGGGCGTTACGCTCCTCGTCGCGCTGCCACGGACCGCCGTGATCGCGGCACAGGTAGTACGGACCGGTGTAACCCACCTCGTCGGCAACCTTCTTGATGTCGGCGGCAAAGCGCGTCTGGTCCCAACCGTTGACGTAGCCGGCGCCCATCTCGTCCATATCGACCTGGTTGCGGCTGGCGATAAACATGGGCGGGAAATCCTCGTCCTTGGCAAGCTCGAACACGGCCTGAATCAGGTTGGGGCTCATGGGGCCAATGCCGACCATGGTTGCGTGATCGCCGCTAACCTGCAGCTTGAGCATGCCCTGAACGGCCTGGCGGATGGTGAGGTTGGACATTTTGTTCTCCTTCTCCAGAGGATTTTTGACAAAAGTTCCCTGGGACCCAGATGTGGGCCCTATCAGTACGGATGGATTTTGTTGTGTAGGGGCGGTTGTGCGGAGTCAAATCCATCCCTCCGCACAACCGGAGTCCTTAAAGGTTTACTTGGCCTGCTTATCGAGCGTGGGCTTCATGGCAATCAGGATTGCAGCGGCGACCAAGGAGCCAATCACGATGTCCAGGCAGAACAGCGCGACGTTGTTGGTGGCGAGGGCGACGATAAAGCCACCATGCGGAACGTAGCAGTCGATGCCCTGGAAGGCGGCAAGCGCCGCGCCCACGGCAGAGCCGATGCAGATGCCGGGCAGGGTGTGGCCAAGATCCTTGACCGCGAAGGGAATAGCGCCCTCGGTAATGCCGATGCAGCCCATGAACAGCGCGGAGATGCCCATCTGACGGTCAGCGTCATCGAACTTGTTCTTGGCGATGAGCGCAGCGAGGCCACAGGCGATCGGGGGAACGGCGACGGCGACGCGGAACATACCATTAGGACCGTAGATTCCGGAGGCCATGATGGCCATGGTGAAGGTCGAGGCGGTCTTGTTGATGGGGCCACCCATATCGAAGGCGGTCATAACGCCAATGACCAGACCCAGGACAACCGCGGAGCCGCCTTGCAGACTGCCGAGCACGCCGGTAAGCCAGTCCATCACAAAGCCAAGCGGCGTGGCCAGGATGTAGATATAGGCCATACCCAGGACAAGCGAGGTCAGAATCGGGATGATCAGGATGGGCATGATGGTCTGGATGGTGTTGTTGACCTTCCAGGTCTTCATCCAGCGGACAAAGTAGCCGCAGATAACCGCCATGATCATGGCGCCCAAGAAGCCGGTCGAAACGCTGTTGCCGTTAGGGGTAACGACTGCGTTGTTGACCAGGTAGCCCAGGACAAAACCGGGGGCGAGCGCGGGCTTGCCGGCCATCGAGTAGGAGATATATGCCGCAAGCACCGGGATCATCATGGAGATGCCGGCCATGCCGATGGTGTTAAGACTCACCATCAGCGGATTCGTAACCTCCATGCCGTTGGCGCCGGCGGTACCGGATGCCAGCGAGAAGGCGAGAAACACGCCGCCGATAACGACGATGGGGATAAAATAGGAAACGCCGGTATTGAATGCATTGAGCAGCGTCTTACCAGGATCGGCAAAGATAGACTGCTTGGACGCCGGTGTCGGGGCCTGCGGGGCAGCGGAGACGGCCTTCTTCTCTGCCTTGGCCTCGGCCTTGGGCGCGTCAACGGCGCCACCCGTCGCCTTGATGATCTCAACGGCCTGGTCGATGATCTTCACCGGATCGGCGATTACATCCGAGGTGCCGACCTTCAGGAACTTGCCCTCGGCCATCTTCTGCTCAAAACGATCCTCGTTCTCGACGCCCACGTCGACGGACTCGAGCACCAGGTCGGCGGAATCCACGTCTTCCTGCGTCAGCTCGTTCTCGATACCCAGGCCACCCTGAGCCTCGACTTTGCACTCGATGCCACGGGCGGCGCATTCATCCTGAATCGCCTTCTGGGCCATATACGTGTGGGCAATACCCACGGTACAGGCGGCAACGCCTACGATCTTCATTGCTTCCCTCTTTTCATAGAGTTGCGTGCGCAAGACACCGTTTGCGGAGGCCTCCGGAGCATCCCCTGCCGTTTGGACTTGCTGTCTTTTCGACAAGACCAATATAGGTGCTCGTTTTTCTTAATGCCAGCTTATTTCGGTAAACGCGCAGGTCAGAGCGTTGGTTATGCTATTTGGTTATGCGTTTAACCAAAAATGAATCCTGCGATTTTACCCTCGATTTCAAAAGTCAAGAAGTATTTGATTTTCTCGGTAGACGGCAGATGCGCATGCCGGTCACAAATTTCGACCCCACCCGTATACCGCATTTGTTGCATACTCATATGAAAGGAAAAGGTCGCTCACCGAAGCGCATCCCTCACCAAGACTCAAAGTCATCATGTTGGAAAATGCTCATCTGTCGGAAGGAGTCGCTGTGGCAAAACAGCGCGTTACGATCGCAGACGTCGCTCGAGAGGCGGGAACCTCGACGGCAAGCGTCTCGTATTACCTCAACGACAAACGAGAAAAGCTTAGCGAGAAGACGCAGGCAAAGATTGCGCGCGTCATCAAGGAACTCGGATACGTTCCCAACGCCCAAGCGCAAACGCTCACCGGCAAGCAGACCCACGTCATCGCCATCATCATTTTGGATAACACCAACAAGTGGGCGGGCCTCGTCCTCAACGGCATGGAACAAGTCATGCTCCCCGCGGGCTACCAGACGGTCGTTTGCACGAGCAACTTTAACCCCGAGACCGAGCTCATGTATGTCGACAAAATGCTCTCGCTGGGCGTCGATGGTTTTATCATCCAGCCCACGGCAAATTTCAAGGCAGTCCACGACCGCATCAAGCGCGCCGGCAAGCCCGTCGTCTTTTTTGACGCGGCCATCTACAGCCCAGGCACCAGCTGGATCAAAACCAACCTCTACGACGGCGTGTACAATGCCACGCAGGCGCTTCTCGATGCCGGCTACGAGGACTTTTTCTCCATTGCCGCTAACATGACCGAAATGCGCACCCGCATGGAGCGTTTTCAGGGGTATGCCGAGGCACTGGCAGCGAACGGACAGCTCTACAAAGCGATTCCCATCGACCACAACAAGCCGTCGGTCGGTGAGCTTACCGAGTACTTTAAATACAAGTTCAACCCCGCCAAGCGAACCCTTATCTTCGTGCAAAATCAGTGGGCACTTCCCCGTGTCTACAAGGCTCTCCAGCCCATGGCCCATCTACTTCCGCAGCAAATCGGTCTTTTGGGACTCAACTGCGAAGACTGGACCAACCTCACCACGCCGACCGTCTCCACGATCATCGAGCCCGTCGACCAGGAAGGCAGAGAGGCGGCCGAGATGCTCCTCGCGCTACTCGATGGCAGCAGCACGCCCGGTGAGCAGCGCATTCTCGAATGTAAACTCAATTGGCTCGGTTCCACCTCGATCTAGCCATACGTCAAATATGAGGCAAATGAATCCGTAGCGTTTGTCCCAAATCTTAAGTATTTGTTCGACAGAACGGCCTCTGTCGGCTCCTGCTAGACTGATAGATTCCCAACCGTCCATCTAGGAGCCTCCATGTCGCGCAAGCCCGCTTACAAGCAAGTACTTTCCATCGGCACCGCCGTGGTGCTGGGGTTTGCGCTGTTCACAGGGTCGCTCGACGGGGCGCCCAAGCTGTTGTCGCCGCAAAGCGATGAGCAGGCGGCAGCCCTGGCCGAAAAACAAAACGAGAGCCCCAGCCGCACCGACGACGAAGCAGACCTGGTTGCCCGGCTCGAATCAGGAACAGCGAGCTCCTCGGACTCTCAAAATAGCCAAGACTCTGGCGATGGCTCCGAGTCCACCGCGACCAACACCAACGGCAACGTTACCTCCGCGGATAGTGCCGCCACCCCCATCGACGAGGTCGAAAACCCCGACCTCGACCGCGCACGCGGCGTATACCTCAGCAGCATTCCCGACTATGCGGGCAACCCCTATGTCGCCTTGCGCGCCGATAGCACGCACCCGTTGGGCACGCCGTCGTTCACGCTCGACGAGTACGAACGAGCCGCCGAAGAAGGTTGCTTTAAGAAATTCTCCAAGCTCGATAGCCTGGGTCGCACCCGCAAGGCGCTCGCCTGCGTTGGGCCCGAATCGCTCGGCCAAGGTAAGCGCGGCGATATCTCGCGTATCCATCCCGCTGGATGGCGTCAGCAGCGCTACGACTTTATTCCGGGCCAGAGCCTCTACAACCGCTGCCACCTTATCGCCTGGTCGCTCTGCGGCGAAAACGCCAACCGTAAGAATCTCCTCACCGGCACGCGCTATCTCAACGAGACGGGCATGCTACCGTTTGAAGAGCAGATTCTCAACTATATTCGCGATACGGGCAACCATGTGCTCTACCGCGTCACGCCCATGTATAACGAAGAGGAACTTGTCTGCCGTGGCGTGCGCCTCGAGGCGCAATCGGTCGAGGACCACGGCAAGACCCTCTGCTTCCACGTATATTGCTACAACCTGCAGCCGCACGTGCAGATCGACTACGCCACCGGCCGCAATCAGGCCTCGGGGGACTAGGGCCGACCAAGCTGCCCCAAAACCTAACGTGATCCGTTTTTCTCCGCCCCCCTAGGGATCAAAAAGGGCCGCCCTGGATTGCCCAGAGCGGCCCTTGCATCGGCACGTATGTTACAGGCAACGCCACACGCTACTTAGCGCGACCCTCCTCATAGCGCTCGACCAGCTTGGCCTGAACGTCATAGGGAACCTGCTCATAGCCAGCGGGCTTCATGGTAAAGTCGCCTGTGCCGCGCGTGATGGAGCGCAGGCGCGTCGAGTAATCCGTCAGCTCGGCCAGCGGCGCCTGGGCAATTACCACGGTGTCTCCGCGCTCATCGGTCTCCATGCCCGTCACGCGACCGCGCGAGGCAGAGATGTCGCCCATCACGGCGCCGGCGTAGCTCTCGGGAATGGTCACCGTGATTTCCTCGATGGGCTCCAGCACCACCGGGTCGGCATCGGCGCACGCCTTGCGCAGACCGATGCGAGCCGCCGCGCGGAACGCCATCTCGTTGGAGTCGACGCTGTGATACGAACCGTCGTACACCGCGACACGGATGCCCGTGAGCGGATAGCCGGCGATAATGCCGTCCTTCATGGTCTCCTGGACGCCCTTATCCACGGCGGGGATCAGCGAGCGCGGAATGCGGCCGCCCACGACCTCGTCCACAAACTCGTAGCCGTCGCTCGTGCCGTCGGGCCCAATGAGCGGCTCCACGCGCAGCCAGCAGTCGCCGTACTGACCGGCGCCACCGGTCTGCTTCTTGTGACGGCCTTGAGCGCTCGCCGTGCGGCGAATGGTCTCGCGATATGGAATGCGGATCGGCACACTCTTGGCCGCGACCTTGGTGCGGTCCTCCAGGCGGTTGAGCAGCACCGACACCTGTGCCTCGCCCACGGCAGAGATGATGGTCTGGCCCGTCTCCTCGTCGCGGTCGATGCTCATGGTCGGATCGGCCTTGCAGGCCTTCTCGATAAACGTGTAGAGCTTCTCCTCGTCACCGCGGTTCTCGGCCTCGATAGCGATGCGGTACTGCGAGTTGGGGAACTTGAACGCAGCCGCCTCGACCTTACCGGTAATGGAAAGCGTGTCGCCCGTCTCGGCAGCCAGCTTGGGCGCCACGATGATGTCGCCGGCATAGGCGTGACCAACCTCGGTCATATCGCGACCGCACATCACATACAGGTGTGCCAGGCGATCGCTCTTGCGGGTACGGGCGTTGACCAGCTCAAGGCCCGGCTCAAGCGTGCCCGTCAACACCTTGATAAAGCTAATACGACCCTGCTGCGGATCAGCCAGCGTCTTAAACACAAACGCCACCGGGCGGTCGTCATCGCTCGAGATCTTGAGCGAATCGCCATCGATGAGCGGCATCTCGCCGTAGTCCGTCGGCGCCGGGAAGTACGTGGCGATGTCGTCCATCAGCGAGTTGACGCCCTGCTCCTTAATGCAATCGCCCGCAAAGACCGGCACAAAGATGCGCTCGGCGATCGCCTTGGACAACAAGCCCTCGAGCTCCTCCTGCGTCAGCGTCTCCTCGCCTTCCAGGTACTTCATCATCAGCTCGTCGTCGGCCTCGGCCACCAGTTCACACAGATGGTCATGGGCCTCCTCGGCCTGGGCGCGATACTCCTCGGGAATCTCCGACTCAACAGCCTCGGCGCCGTTGCAGTGGCGCGCCTTCATGCGCACCAGGTCGATGATGCCGTCAAAGTCCTCGCCCTCGCCCCAGGGAAGGGTCACGGCGCCCAGACGCGTGCCGAAGCGCTCCTGCAGCAGCTCCATGGTGGTCGCAAAACTGGCCTCGGGACGCGACAGGCGATTCACGAACACCGCGCGCGCCAGGCGCAGGTCCTCGGCGGCATACCAGAGCTTGACGGTCGTGGGCTGTGGGCCGGCCTCGGCGTCGACCACAAACAGAGCCGTCTCGCAGACACTCATCGCGGCAAAGGCGTCGCCGATAAAATCGGGATAGCACGGGGCATCGAGCACGTTGATGCGGGCGCCCTTCCAGTCAATCGGCGCGATGGTCGTCGAGATGGAGAATGCGCGCTTGACCTCTTCGGGGTCATAGTCAAGCGTGGGCTTGGTGCCGTCGTGGCCGCCCAGACGGGCGGTCTTGCCGGAAAGGTGGAGCATGGCCTCGGCGAGTGAAGTCTTGCCCACCCCGCCTTGGCCTACGAGCACCACGTTCCTTACGTTGCCGGTCTTGGGAGCACCCATGATGACCTCCTTGCAGGGTCGCGCGCGATGCGCGACGCCAACGGGGAGAGTTCGCGGTCGGTGCCGTCCCGGGAGCAGCATTGTCGGCAGCCGAGCCGACTCACCCTCCAAATGTCCTATGCCACCACCCTACCCTTGCAGCCGCCTGTCCATGCATACCTTTCGGCACGCGTATGGATACGGGCGGCGAGAGGAGAAAGCGGGCATGGAAGGCAATTGTTGGGCCCCACCGATGCGAATAAAAACCGCCGCAGACCAAAAGACCTGCGGCGGTTTCGCCTCAATTAACACCTGAGTCTATCCCTCGATACGACTCAAGAACTCGCGCGTACGCTGCTCGCGCGGATGGTCGATCACCTGCTCGGCAGGGCCCTCCTCGACAATGCGGCCGCCATCCATAAAGACCACGCGGTCGGCAACGTCGCGGGCGAACTGCATCGCGTGCGTCACGATCACCATCGTCATATTCTGCGCCGCGAGGTCCTTGATGACACGCAGCACCTCGGCCGTCAGCTCGGGATCGAGCGCCGAGGTCGGCTCGTCAAAGAACAAGATTTCCGGATCGAGCGCAAGGGCGCGGGCGATACTCACGCGCTGCTGCTGGCCGCCCGAAAGCTCGCAGGGCACTTTGTTCTCGTTGCCCGTAAGCCCCATCTGCGCAATCAGCTCGTGTGCACGGGCCTCCGCTTGCTCGCGCGGGCGCTTGAGCACGCGGATCGGCGCGTCGGTGATGTTTTTCATCACGGTATAGTGCGGGAACAGATTGTAGTTCTGGAACACCAGGCCAAACCGCGAGCGTGCCTGCTTGGGCACATCGCCCTTCGCATAGACCGCGCCTGAGCCCGCGTCCGTCGCGACCGCAAGATCGCCAAACG
Organism: uncultured Collinsella sp.; assembly: GCA_934643145.1. Taxonomy (GTDB): domain Bacteria; phylum Actinomycetota; class Coriobacteriia; order Coriobacteriales; family Coriobacteriaceae; genus Collinsella. The sequence goes on from CAKUBM010000009.1 coordinate 73,405, forward strand.
AGAGCGAGCCGCCGTCGAGCGTCTCGAGCAGCGTGGCACAGCGCAGCAGCGTGGACTTACCGCCACCCGAAGGCCCGATAATCGCCACGACCTCGCCACGCTTCACCTCGAGCGAGATATCCTTGAGCACCTCATTGCCGCCAAACGCCTTACGGGCGCTTTCGATTTTCATCACTGAATTAGTCATGGTAATAGTCCAGCTTCTTTTCGGCAGCGCCCAGCAGCATCTCGACTACGAAGTTAAAGACCCAGTAGATCAGCGCTGCAATCGCAAACGGCACCATGCTCACCTGCGAGGCGACCAGTGCCTTGGCCGTCGAGAACATCTCGCCCACGCCGATGGCAAACGCCAGCGACGTGTCCTTGACCAGCGTGATGATCTCGTTGCCCATCGCCGGCAAAATGCGCTTGGCGACCTGCGGCATCACGATGTACAGAAACGTCTGCATGCGCGAATAGCCCAGTACCTCGGCGGCCTCGTATTGACCGCGCGGAATGGATTGCAGGCCCGAGCGATAGATCTCGGCAAAGTAGCCGGCATAGTTGATGATGAACGCCACGACGCACGCCGTCCACTTGGAATCAGGCGTGAGCGAAATGCCAAACACGTAGTACGGGGCAAAGTAGATGGCAAACATCTGCAGCATGAGCGGCGTGCCGCGCATGACCGAGATATAGATGCGCGCAATCCAGCGAAGCGGCGCGATTTTGCTCATGCGCATAAACGCCACAGGGATTCCCAGCGGAATCGACCCGAGCAGCGTCAGCACAAACAGCTGCAAGCTGACCAGGAAACCCTGGCCAAGCATCTGCATCATGACTTGGATAGACAACCTACCCTCTCTTTCACAGCAACAGAACAGCAAACCCAATGCTAAAGCGGGTTTTCCAGGTGCCCGGGTTTGCCGTGAAAGAGGAGCGCCGCGTACTAAATGTACGCAAGCGACGGTTTGAACGGCAAAATCGGGTGCCTGGGAAAGCCGCTATTTGAGAACCCAGTTGTCGAAGGAAAGACCGTAATCTGCGTATTTATCGCAGAGGTCCTTGACCGTGCCGTCCTCGTAGAGCGCCTTGAGCGACTCGGTTACAGCATCGGCCGACTTGGTGTCGCCCTTCTTAAAGCCGACGGCGTAGTGCTCGCTGGACAGCGGCTCATCAAGCTGCGTGTAAGCATCGGGCTTGGCGGCAAGCTGATACTGGGCAATCGAAAGGTCGCACGCCACGGCATCGACCGCACCGCTCTCGAGCTGCATAAAGGCCGTGTTGTACTCGCCAATGGTATCGAGCGTGGCAAACGTCGCCGCCAGATCCTTCTGGTCACCCTCGAGCACGTCCTGCGCAGCGGAATCAGTCTGGGTAATCACTGTCTTGCCGGCAAGATCGTCCCAGCTCTTGATACCCGCGTCCTTCTTGACCACGAGCACCTGCTCGTTGAGCATGTACGGATCGGAGAACGTGTAGTCGTCCTCGCGGCCCTCCATAGTAAAGCCGTTCCAGATGCAGTTGATGGCACCCGAGTTGAGCAGCGTGTCCTTGGCATCCCAGTCGATAGCCTCATACTCAACGTCCCAGCCCTGCTTGTCGGCAACGGCCTTGGCAAGATCGAGGTCAAAACCGGTGTACTCGCCATCGTCGCCTACAAAGCCATACGGAGGATAGGACTTGTCAAAGCCCACGACGAGCTTCTTGGACTCCGCAGCGCCCTTCACGTCCTTGGCTGCGGCAGAACCGGCAGCGGAGCCCTTGCCGGCACCACCGCCGCAGCCGACAAGACCAAGGCCAAGCACCGTGGCAAGCGAGCCGGCTAGACCAACAAACTGACGACGAGACATATCGGTATTCATGGTATTCCCCCTCGATAGCACTTTAGTTAGGTAAAGTGAGTCATGTAACGTTCAGAATCATACACTTTACCTTGATGGAGCACAAGGTTGGGGCTCCCGGTTGGGCGGCACCCGGCGCGGAGTTTAATTTGCTGCCCTACAGTCCTGCTCACGACGGAGAGCACATTAAGTGCTCTCCTGTTCGTGCGGAACTCGCGACAAATTTAACTCCGCGCCGGGTGCCGCCCAACCGGGAGACAACGTGCTCGGGGCCTTAAATAGGCGTCCTCTCCAAACGAGCTCGTTAAATGCACGGTACAATTGCTTCGGACTTTTCTTTTTCTTTAATAGTGGGGTTATTGATGGCAGAATCTCGTGCGGAGCGTAAGGCTCGTCGTGCTTTGATCGAGGCGGCTGAGGGGTCGGAGGAGAAAAAATCTTCTAAGAAATCCAAGTCGTCTCAGGATGCGAAGGGCAAGGCTAAGGCCAAGCGCCCCAGTTCTCGTCGGAGCGAGGACAAGGCATCTCAGACTCGCTCCAAGCGCTCGCATAAAGATCCGGTTTCGTCTGCGCGTAAGGCTGTGGATCCCAAGTCTCCCTGTTCAATCATGAAAGCTTGTGGTGGGTGCACGGCGCTCAATCGTCCTTATAAGAAGCAGTTGGCGGCCAAGCAGGCTGCTATGGAGGAGCTGTTTGCTGAGCTCTGTGAGCGCGAGGGTGTTGCCGTTGATCCCATTCGTGGTATGGGTGTCACCCTGGGCGACCCGGGCAAGTATCCTGCGCCGCGTGGTTTTCGTCATAAGGCCGCCACACCGTTTGCTCCTGGTAAGGAGGGTGCTGTCCGCTGTGGCTTCTTTGAGCGCGGCACGCACAAAATCGTCGCCGTTCCCAAATGCCCCGTTGAGGCGCCGGGCGCTCGTCAGATTCTCAACGGCATCGCTCGCGAGGCCGAACGTCTGCACATTCCCGCCTTTAACGAAGACAAGCATCTGGGGCTGCTTCGCTATGCCGTCGTTCGCTGCGGCTGGCGTACCGACCAGGTCATGGTTACGCTCGTGACCGCTCAGCGCGACCTGCCGCATGCGCAGGAGTTCTTTGAAGCCGTCGCGGCGCTTGATCCGCATATCGTCACCGTCGCTCAGAACATCAACGGACGCCCTGGAAATGCCATCTTGGGCGAGGAGACCCGTATCGTCTATGGCGCCGAATGCATGCGCGACCAGCTACTCGGTTGCGAATTCGACATCTCCCCTACCGCGTTCTATCAGACCAACCCGCAGCAGACCGAACTGCTCTATCAACTCGCCATTGACGGTATGGATCTGCAGCAGGGTGACGTACTCATGGATGCCTATTGCGGTAGCGGAACTATCGGCCTGTGCGCAGCTAAAGATGCCCAGGACAAAGGTGTCGGCATTATGCTGCTCGGTGTTGAGCGCAACCCCGCCGGCATTGCCGACGCACGTCGCAATGCCGAGCTCAACGGACTCACCCGCAGTGCTTGGTTTATGGCCGACGACGCCACCGATTACATCCTGGACGCTGCCGACAACAACGAGCGGATCGACGTCCTTTCCATCGACCCGCCGCGCGCCGGCTCCACCCCCGAGTTCCTCGAAGCCGCCTGCGCACTCAAGCCGCGCCGCATCACCTATATCAGCTGTAACCCCGTGACCCAAGAGCGCGACCTGCACCAGCTCCTCGACGGAGGCTATCGCCTGCTCAAGATCACGCCCGTCGACATGTTCCCCCATACCGACCACACCGAAACCGTAGCGGTCCTCGAACGCCGCTAATCCACCGGCACAAGAAAGGGGGCGGCCCGTCTGGACCGCCCCCTTCACTTGGTTTATGAACGCCGTTACATGCCCTTGCGCAGGTCGCAGACGCCGGCTGCCGCCATCTCGCGAAGCAGCGTCTCGCGATCGCGCGTCACAATCAAATCCAACGGGAAGTGAATCTCGTCGAGCATCTTGCGGGCATGGTCGAGCTTGCCAATTGCCATGCCAATGTGGGCATCGGTCGACACGCCAATGCCAACGCCCAGCTCGGCGCAGCGCTCGGCGATCTTGCGGCATACGGCCCAATGCTCAGTGTCGGCACCGTGCTCAAGGCTATGGTTGTTGATCTCGATAATCTTGTGCTTGGCCTTGGCCGCCAACAGCACCTCATCGACATCGAACGGCACGCCCGAACGCCCCGTATGCCCAAGCATGAACACCTTGGGGTGCTCCACGGCATTGATGTACATCTCGGTCGTCTGGGCGAGCGTCGCGCCTTCGGCAAACTGCGGGTTATGCACGCTTGCCACCAAATAATCCAAATTACGCGTCACCAAATCGAACAGCGAATGCTCACGACTATACGAATCGCCGGCGATATTGAGCGAAACGGGAATGTCCTCGCCAAACAAGCTTCCGTCCAGCGAAACGATATCGGCCTCGGCGCCGCGGAGCACCAGCACGCCGCTCCAAATGCGCGGCCAGATATCCTGGTTAATAAAGAACTGGAAACTGCGCAGGTCATTGGGGCAAGGCGTAACCATCGAGCTTAAATGATCGGCGGAACCGAGCACCTGAAGGCCACGCTCCGCCGCCCAATAGATGTTCTCCTCAATGGTTGAGTACGCATGCGCGGAGAACATCGTATGAGTATGGATATCACAGGAAAGCAGGTAGGGCATCAGGTCTCCTTGTCCAGCATGGCCGTCGCGTATATTCATTGTACGCATAGCTTTCGGCAGTCGTAAAACTGCTTCATCCCAATCACACAACGGCATAGACAACGGGGTCTGGCTCAACACCAAACCCCGTTTCACGTAAAACATTGTAAGCAGAGCGCTTTACTTTTAACGATACTCGTCCGCCAACTGTTTCCAAGCGGGTAGCGAATTGATAATCGTTTCGTAACTCACGCAATAGCCCAGGCGGAACCAACCAGGCATGCCAAAGCTGTCCGAGGGCACCGCAAGCAGCTCATACTTCTTCGCGCGCTCACAGAAAGCGTTCGCATCGGGCTCCAGCGCCTTCACCCACAGGTAGAATGCACCATCCGGCTCAACATAGGTGTAGCCGTACTCCGCCAGTGCATCGGTAAGCGCGGTGCGGTTGCGCGCATAGGCCTCAACGTCACTCGGTTCATCGATGCAATCGATAATCACGCGCTGGAAGAGCGCCGGCGCACACACGAAGCCCAGCGTACGAGCGGCACCGGCAACGGCGGGCATTAGACGAACTGCCTGAGGATTCGTATCGGGAACCAGAATCCACCCCACGCGCTCGCCCGGTAGCGAAAGCGACTTGGAATACGAGTAGCACACGATGGTGTGCTCGTAGATCGAAGGCACCCAAGGCACCTCGGTGCCATAGACAATCTCGCGATACGGCTCATCCGAGATAAGCATAATCGGATTCTCGGGATCGCGCTTGGCGTTGACCTCGCGTAAAACATTGGCCAGTCGCGTCAGTGTATCGCGCGTATACACGGCACCGGTCGGGTTGTTGGGTGAGTCGATAATGACGGCAGCCGTCTTATCGGTAATCGCCTTGAGCACGTTATCCACGCTCAACTGGAACGTATCTTCATCGGCGAGTGCCTCGACACACGTACAGCCGGCTTTCTCAATCCACACGCGATACTCCGGGAAGTACGGGGCGATAACAATGACCTCGTCACCCGGGTTCGTAACGGCATTGAGCGTGCAGGTGAGCGAAGCCGCCGCGCCCACGGTCATAAAGACATCCTTGCCCTCATAGCTCGTACCGAAGCGACGGTTGAGCGACTCAGCCACGGCGGTACGGCACTGCGGCAGGCCCGGTGCGGGCGTATATCCGTGCAGCTGCTCGCTCGGCAGTTCAAGCGCCTTTTTGATGGACTCCGCGACGGCAGCGGGAGCAGGAACACTCGGGTTGCCCAGCGAGAAATCGAACACGTTTTCCGCACCGATTTGCGCCTTGCGCTCAAGGCCATAGCTAAAAATCTCACGGATGATGGAGCTTTCCGCACCGCGAGCATACATAGTTTCGTTGATCATCTGTTCCCCTTTCGCATAGGCGCTATTGTACGCTTTAGTCGAGCAAAGTGCCGCAGCAATGTTGATTGGGGACAGACTTAAATGCGTGAAAACGCTCATTTAAGTCTGTCCCCAATCAACAGATGGCCCCATATCGCTCAAAAGAAAAAGCCTCCGCAGGTTTCCCCGCGGAGGCTTTCGTGACAAAGATTACTCGTCGACGTCAGTATTGCCGTCGGCCTTCTTTTCGTCAGCGCTCTCGGCATCGTCAGCATCCTCGGATGCGACGTCGGCATCCTCCTGCATGGCCGCCTGCGCAAAGGCCGCGGCATCAGCCGCCAGCTCCTCCTCGCTCATGCGAGGCGCACGCTTCTTGGCCGGCATACCGGCCGCCTTGGCATTGCGCTCCTCCTTGGCCGCCAGGATATCGCCCTCGCGCTCAAGGTAGGCATCCCACTCATTGTCGAGCAGGGCGTTCACGGCGTCGCCTTCGACGGTCTCGCGCTCAAGCAGCACCTTCGCCATCAGATCGAGCTGATCGCGACGGGCATCCAAAATCTCGACCGCACGGCGATGGGCCTCACGCATAATGCGCTGAACCTCGATATCGATGCGGCGCGCCGTCTCCTCGGAGTAATCCTGGTGATCGGCATAGTCGCGGCCCAGGAACACCTGATGCTGCGCCTCGCCAAAGACCTGCGTGCCCAGCTCCTCGCTCATGCCCAGGCGCGTGACCATCTCGCGCGCCATCTTGGTCGCGCGCTCCAGATCGTTACTCGCGCCCGACGTGATGTCATCGCACATGAGCTCCTCGGCGACGCGGCCGCCCAAGAACACGGCAAGCTCGTCGAGCATCTCGTTCTTGGTCTTGAGGAAGTGATCCTCCTGCGGAAGCTGCAACGTGTAGCCCAGAGCCTGGCCGCGGCTGACAATCGAGATCTTGTGGACCGGATCGGAGTGCTCCAGGATGTGGCCCACCAGGGCGTGGCCGCTCTCATGGTAGGCAATCGTGGTGCGCTCGGCTTCGGTCATCACGCGACCCTTGCGTTGCGGTCCGGCAATCACGCGCTCCATCGACTCCTCGACCTCGTCCATCGAGATCACAGAACGATGACGGCGAGCGGCCAGCAGCGCAGACTCGTTGAGCAGGTTTGCCAAATCGGCACCAGTAAAGCCAACGGTCATCTGGGCGAGCTTCTCAAACTTAACGTCCTCGTCCATCGGCTTGTTCTCGGCATGCACGCGCAAGATCTGCTCGCGGCCCTTCACATCCGGACGGTCAACCGTGACTTGGCGGTCAAAACGACCGGGGCGCAGCAATGCCGGGTCCAGAATGTCAGGACGGTTGGTCGCAGCGATCAGGATGACCGACTCGCTCTCCTCAAAGCCGTCCATCTCGACCAGCAGCTGGTTGAGCGTCTGCTCGCGCTCGTCGTGGCCGCCGCCCAAACCGGCTCCGCGCTGACGTCCCACGGCATCGATCTCGTCAATAAAGATGATCGACGGAGCCTGAGACTTGGCCTCCTTAAAAAGGTCGCGCACGCGGCTGGCGCCGACACCCACGAACATCTCGACAAAGTCAGAGCCCGAGATGCTAAAGAACGGCACGCCCGCCTCGCCGGCAACGGCCTTGGCCAGCAGCGTCTTACCGGTACCCGGAGGGCCCACCAGCAAAACGCCACGCGGAATCTTGGCACCCAGTTTGCGATAGCGGTCCGGATCGCTCAGGAAGTCGCGAATCTCCTCGAGCTCCTCGACGGCCTCGTCCACGCCGGCAACGTCCTCGAACTTGACCTTGGGACGCGTTGCCTCGCTGGTCTTGGCGTTGGTCTTGCCAAACTGCATGTTCCTGTTGTTGGCGCCCATCATCTGGCGCATAAAGTAGAACATGATGGCGATCAGGGCGATCGTCGGAAGCACGCTCATCGCCAAGTCGCCCCAAAAATCGGGGTCATTGGTGTTGACGATGTACTTGGTATCGGGGTGCTCCGCCATAAGCTCGGCAAGCGAATCGGAGCCGACATAGGTCGAGGAGAAGCTCTTGAGCTCGCTCGTGTCGCCCTTGTCCTTTTTTGTCTTCCAGTAATGACCCGCCACGCTTCCGTCTTGAACCGTATAGGTCAAATCTTCGACGCGATCCTGCTTAATGGCGTTGACCATCTCGCTCGTCGCGAGCTTTACGGTATTGCTGGAATTGGCAAAGCCGGAGCCCATGTTAAAGAAGGCGTAGCCCAGAAGCGCGCAAGCCAAAATAAAATACAGCCAGCCCGTACGCGTGGGCTTCTTGCCTCCGGGCATCCCCGGGATCTTAGGCTCCCGGGGAGTCTGGGAATTGTTATCGTTACGGTCGTCGGGCATCTTACGAATAAACCTCCGGTTTCAAAATGCCCAGATACGGAAGGTTACGATAGCGCTCGGCATAGTCGAGGCCGTAGCCCACCACGAAGGCATCGGGGCAATGGGTTCCAACATACTTGGGCGTGACGGCCGAGGTACGGTCCTCAACGTCCTTCCACAGGAAGGCGGCGACCTCCAGAGAAGCGGGCTTGCGGCTCTCGAGGTTCTTCATCAGGTACTTGAGCGTCAGGCCCGAGTCCAGAATGTCCTCGACGATCAGCACGTCGCGACCGCGGATGTCGATATCCAGGTCCTTAATGATACGCACGATGCCCGAGGACTTCACACCGTCGCCATAGCTCGAAACAGCCATGAAATCGATGTTGGTCGGCAGCTCGATCTTGCGCATCAGGTCGCCCATAAAGACCACGGCGCCGCGCAGGACCGCAATCAGTACCAGATCCTTACCCGCGTAGTCGCGCGTAATCTGCTCGCCTAGGCGAGAGACGATACCGTCGATATCCTCCTGCGTAAACAGAACCTTCTCGATATCCGGATGTTGAGAAGCCATGACAACCCTTTCTTGTGCTTATCGCCCACACACCGCCGTATGGACGCGAACTACACATTCTAGCAGCGCACGGGGTATATTTACCAGCCCGTGCGCCATCAGTGCGGGAATACCGTCAACGTCGCACAGAATAGTAGGCGCAAGGCACTATTCCGCATCGACTACGCGGAGCAGATAGGCCACGCGCGTCGCCGCCGTGCACTTAAAACGTTCGTCCGCGCGAACGCCCGCGACCCATACTACGGCACCTCCCGGAGCCGTTCTTACCACGGGTACGCCAGAGCGGGCTGAAACAGGAATGCGCGCCTCGTTCAACAGGTCTGACACTTTCTTGCTTCGACCGTTCATCCCCAACGGGCACATCACGTCTCCCGGCACAGGGCTATCCACCCACAGGCGCGCCAATCGCGCCTCGGCGGGAATCTCCCCGCGCGAGCCGGCTAACATCCGCTCGCTATCGCGGTCGGCGAACCCCAGGGCCGCCGCATCCACCAAGGCCGCAACCTCTCCGGCAGCAGCAAGCTCGCGGGCACGGTGCACGATATCGCGCCCCGGCTCCACAGCCATCGGCTCTGCTGTCAGCATACGCCCCGCCCCCAGCGGCAGACGACCGGGAACGGAGATCCAGTCGGCCACTAAGCCCTCGCGTGCCGCCGGGGCCTTGAACGCCAGCATGCCAAACTCCACACGGGCATCAATTCCCGCAGGAAGCGTTACCGAGCCCGAGCCCGCAGCGACACAGGAGAGCACGCGCTCCACGTGCCGCATCTCCGGTCGCGCGTCGGGATCGATGCGCTTAATCGCCAACCGCACGATACGCCGTGCAATCACAACCTCAGCGGCGGCAAGACGGCGCGCATCGAGCACCAGTGCGCCCGCCGCTTCCTTGCGCAGGCAGCTTCGAAACGACTGTGCCGAAAGCTGGGAAAGAAAGGCGTCTTCGTCGCCCAGAATTTCGCAAGCGGCGCCAATCGTCTTACAGACGTTCGTGTTGCGCTGCGCCACCACCGGCATCACCCGATGGCGCACATAGTTACGCAGGTACGAAACGTCCTCGTTGCTTTCATCTTCCCGCCATGGCTGACCGTGCACCTGCAGATAGCTCACGAGCTCATCATGCGTGAGGTCGAGCAAGGGGCGCACCACAATGTTCCGACGGCGTGGAATGCTTGATAGACCCGCGGGACCCGACCCTTTAATGGCATTCATCAAAAATGTTTCCGCGCGGTCCGACGAGGTATGCGCGGTACAGATACGAGCCGCCGTCCGCGGTGCGCCCGATTCGGCACAAAGTTCGCGAACATATCTCCGTGCCGCGGCATAGCGCACCTCGCGGGCCGCAGCCTCGATATTGCCCGATTCGTCATCAAAATAGGCATGCTCAACGCACAGCGGCAAGCCGTATTGCACGCAAAGCTCACGCACAAAGGCCTCGTCACCGTCAGACGCCTTGCCTCGCAGATGATGGTTCACATGCAGCACGTGCAAACGCTCGCGTGCAATGGAAGCGATGCCGCGCCCGTCCTGGATATCCAGCTTTGATGTGCAAGCCATAAGGAGCAGCGCCGTCGAGTCCGCACCGCCTGATACCATGAGCACTACGGGGGCAGCGGTCTGCTGCGTTGCCAGAACGTTCTTATCCGTCCTCGGCGCGGCATGATGTCCATAGTGCTGAGATACCGTTGGCATTCGCTTCCTCCTCTATTCGTCCGCACCCATTGTATCCTTTGGAATCTTATGTCTCGCCTGCACCTTCATATCCTCGGCAGCGGCTCAAAAGGCAACTGCGCGCTCATCGAGGGACCGCAAGGTCTCATCATGATCGATAACGGCCTGTCCCGCCGCGAAACACTTAAACGCATGGCGGAGCTTGGCCTCTCGGCAGACGACGTCGCCGCTCTTGTAATCACCCATGAGCATGGAGACCATATCAAGGGGCTCGATGTATGGTGCAAACACTGGCATGGCCCCCTCTTTGCCAGTAGGGACACCCTTTCATGCAAAGAAAACCTCGCGCACCTGCCCGTGGAGGAATTTGACCCCGGCGACACGCTCCCCATTGTCGGCATCCAGGTACAAACCTACTCAACATCGCACGATGTCATCAATCCTGTCGGCTATCGATTCAATGCTCTCGATGATTCCATTGGGTTTGCCACCGACACCGGAGAGTTGTCGAGCAAGGCCATAGGCATCCTCAAAGACTGTCGAGTTCTCGCGCTCGAAAGCAACCACGATGTAACTATGTTGCGCGAAGGACCGTACCCACGCTTTCTTCAGGAGCGCATCCTGTCCACAAAGGGGCATCTCTCCAACAACCAAGCCGCCGAAGCCGCGCGAGAACTTGTTACCGATCGCACAGAACAGCTCATCGCCATGCACATCAGCCAGGACAATAATCGTCCAAGCCTTACCGTCAAAAGCTATGCCAACGCGCTTGATGCAAGTCTCGATGATGAACTCGGCAGCTCAGCCACCTGTCTTCAAGGGCCACGGAAGCTCTCGATACGCCCTGCAAGTCAGTATCAACCGACAACTATTCAATAGCCCCTCAAGACAACAAAAGGGGGCTGGGAATCACTTCCCAGCCCCCTTAACTCATACTCTCGATTGAAGCAGAGCCATCGTTAGTCGATAGAAATCTTCGTGACGTTCTTCTTCTCGACAATCTTGGGAACCGTAACGGTCAGGATGCCGTCAGCATACTTAGCCGAAAGGCCCTCGCTCGAAGCGTCCTTCAGATACACGCCGCGCGTCGCGCTGTACGAGCCGAACTCCTTCTGGAGGAAGTTCTTGCCCTCGTTTTCGGCGCTCTCCTCGACGTTCACACTGATCGACAGGCGACCCTCATTGAGCTCGACGTCGATGTCATCCTTGGCGACACCGGTCAGATACGCCTTGACCTCGTAGCCATCGCCCTTGTCCTCAACGTCAACGGGGAACGCCTTGGAGGCAATCGAGCTATTCGCCAGGTCGGTCATGTCATCAAACAAATCGAACAGCGAACTTGCAGAAGGACGGACGCCAAAAACCGAACGATAAGGAACCATGCTTGCCATGTTTACCACTCCTTGTAAGGACTGCCGAGCCATCTTCTAGGTGACTGGGACTTCTTTTGACGCTCTTATATATGCCCACACAGTGCTTATATATACATCGACTATAAAGTTTTTTGAGTCCAGTACTATAAGCATATCTAAGTGTGTATGACTCAGGTTTTAGTAAGGTTAAGGTTCTTTGAACCAGAGCTTAAATAACGAGTATGTTCGCAGCTACAAATAACAAGGGGCTTACAATGAGCGCGTACACGTTGTTGGTAACGAGCTAAAGGGCATCATGGACGACCAAAACCAGAACAAAATATTTATGCCGACGCAGGGGGAAGATACTTCCACGCAGCCGCCACGGTTCCATCGCCCCCACATCTCGCAAGAGCCCATTAATGATCCGGAGCCCGAGTATGTGACGAGAAATCGATATCAAACACTCGAGGATGCCCAAACGGGACGTAAACATATGGGCGTCGCCTCGGGAGACCCTGTATATCTGAAAGACGCACCATTATCTAAAAACAGCGCAGCTAGTGATGAGCCACTGAAAGCATCAGCCGCTCATCAACAAAGAGGTCCTCGACCAAAGCAAACCTTAACGCATTCGGCTCGTTATCTCGAGACGCCAAAACAAGGAAAATCAATCTTCGTTTCGTCAAGTAAACGACGCAAGCAACATCGACTAGCAATCCTGCTTTTGATCATTGCGGCCATAACAGTTGCCCTTGTTATTCGTTTTATTTTCTTTAAATAAAAGCTCAATACCAAAAAGAATTAAATCGTCTGGCGTAAATGAGTCATTTATGCCCCGCAAACGCAAAAAAGGGGGAGGCCGCGAGGCCTCCCCCTTCTTCAATCTCGATGACGGCTCGGTGCCGTCCACCGGTCAGCGGCGCCCTGGCCTCCCACGGGCTGACCCCGCAGTACTCTCGGCGCGATGG
>CAKUBM010000010.1 GCA_934643145.1 uncultured Collinsella sp.
GGGGCCGCGGGGGCGTTCGGCTAACTGCGGGAACGGCCTATTTGCTCAATGTGTTCGGCTGAGATCGGAAATCAACCGTCTTTCCTTGCATATCGAAGCATCTTCACCACCGTTTATATAAAAAAGAAGTACCGGTTGGGGCCGGTACTTCTTTTGGTTCGTTGTTATTTGGCTGTAGCTTTTTGGGTTAGCCTACAGACCGCAGGCTGCTTTGAGTTCTTCGACTCGGTCGGTGTTTTCCCAGGTGAAGTCGGCGTCTTCGCGGCCGAAGTGGCCGTAGGCTGCCGTCTTCTCGTAGATGGGGCGGCGCAGGTCCAGGTCGCGGATGATGGCGCCCGGGCGCAGGTCGAAGGTCTTCTCCACGGCCTCGACGATCTTGTCCTCGGCGACCTTGGCGGTGCCGAAGGTGTCGACCATGATCGACAGCGGCTTGGAAACGCCGATGGCGTAGGCGAGCTCGACTTCGCAGCGGTCGGCCAGGCCGGCGGCGACCACGTTCTTGGCGACCCAGCGCGCGGCGTACGCGGCGGAGCGGTCGACCTTGGTGCAGTCCTTTCCGCTAAAGGCACCGCCGCCGTGACGGCCGTAACCGCCGTAGGTGTCGACGATGATCTTGCGGCCGGTGAGGCCCGTGTCGCCCATGGGGCCGCCCACGACGAAGCGACCGGTGGGGTTCACATAAATGTCGGCGTTGTCCCACGGCATGCCCTCGGCAGCCATGACCGGGGTGATGACGTGCTCGATCAGGTCGGCCTTGATCTTGCCCATGTCCTCAACCGCGGCAGCGTGCTGCGTGGAGATGACGATGGTCGTGACCTCGACGGGCTTGCCATCCTCGTAGCGCACGGTGACCTGGGTCTTGCCGTCGGGGCGCAGGTAGGCCAGGGTGCCGTCGTGGCGAACGGCGGCCAGGCGCTCGGCCAGGCGGCTTGCCAGGTAGTGCGGCATAGGCATGAGGGTCTTGGTCTCGTTGGAGGCGTAGCCGAACATCATACCCTGGTCACCGGCGCCGATCAGGTCGATCGGGTCGGTGGTGGCACCGGTCTGGGTCTCGAAGGACTCGTCGACGCCCTGGGCGATATCGGGCGACTGCTCGTGGATGAGGCTCATAACGCCGCAGGTGTCGCAGTCAAAACCGAACTTGGCACGGTTGTAGCCAATGCGGCGGATGACGTCGCGGGCGATTTCCTGTACGTCGACGTAGGCCTGGGTGCGAATCTCGCCGGCGACGATGACGGTGCCGGTGGTCACGAGGGTCTCGCAGGCGCAGCGGACGTTCTCCACGTTGGCAGGCACGCCGTTGGGGGCGATGTAGCCCTGCTCCTGGAGCTCTATTTCTTTGGCGAGGATTGCGTCGAGGACGGCGTCGCTGATCTGGTCAGCGATCTTATCGGGATGACCTTCGGTCACCGACTCCGACGTAAAAACAAAGGACCCGTGTTGGGGTGGGATGGAACGAAGTTCTTCTGACATGATTGTCCTTTCAAAAACGTGTCCCGGCGACCGTTACCATTCCGCCGGGCTCTCTATGCAAGGGCACATCATAGCGCGTAAATCAAACATTCACACCCTTTCCGCACCTACTCATTGGGGACAGGCTTAAATGATCAGCCTTACCTAAGTGCCGACAGGTCGCCCAAAGACTGGTCATTTAAGCCTGTCCCCAATAAGTGGGTCGGTGCCCTTTGTGCGGAGGTTGCTTTGTTGCTTTATACTGATGCGGTTAGACATCCATCCTGCAATCGAGGAGATTTCCATGGCATCAGACGTTCGCGTCCGCTTTGCACCCTCACCGACGGGCAAGCTGCACATCGGCGGCGCCCGCACCGCTATCTATAACTGGGCTTTCGCCCGCGCAAACGGCGGCACGTTCATTCTGCGCATCGACGACACCGATCCCACCCGTTCCACCGACGAGAACACGCAGATCATCCTGCGCGCCATGCGTTGGCTGGGCCTGGACTGGGACGAGGGTCCCGAGGTGGGCGGAGACTTTGGCCCCTACGCCCAGACCGAGCGCCTGGACCTGTACAAGCAGGCTGCCCAGAAGCTTTGGGACGAGGGCAAGGCCTATCCCTGCTTCTGCACCAAGGAGCAGCTCGACGCCGATCGCAAGGCCGCGCAGGAGCGCAAGGACCCCTTCCAGGGCTATCAGCGGCGCTGCCGCGATCTTGATCCCGAGGAGGCCCGCCGCCGCATCGAGGCCGGCGAGTCCTACGTTCTGCGCATCAAGGTGCCCGAGGACCGCGGCGACGTCGTCATCCACGATGCCGTCCACGGCGAGGTGACCTTCGACGCCAAGGAACTCGACGACTTCGTCATCTTCCGCTCCGACGGCACGCCCACGTACAACTTCGCGACCGTCGTCGACGACGCCATGATGAAGATCACCCATGTCATCCGCGGCGACGACCACCTGTCCAACACCCCGCGTCAGGTCATGGTCTACGAGGCCCTCGGCGCGCCCGTGCCCACGTTCGCCCACATCTCCATGATCCTGGGCGCCGACGGCAAAAAGCTCTCCAAGCGCCACGGCGCCACCTCGGTGGAGGAGTACCGCGACGCCGGTTACCTGTCCGATGCCTTCGTCAACTACCTGGCACTGCTCGGCTGGTCGCTCGACGGCGAGACCACGATCATCCCGCGCGATGTCCTGGCCAGCAAGTTCTCGCTCGACCGCATCTCCAAGAACCCGGCGACCTTCGACCCCAAGAAGCTTGACTGGGTCAATGCCGAGTACATCAACGGCATGTCCGATGCCCAGTTTGCCGACGAGATCATGGTCCCCGAGCTGCACGAGGCGGGTCTCATCGAGGGTAATGTCGAGTACGGCGAGGACTGGATTGACGCGCTTGCCGCCATCGTCAAGCCACGCACCAAGATGCCGGCCGACGCCGTGACCGTCGCCGCCCCCATCTTTGCTACGGCCGAGACGCTCGAGTATGACGAGAAGTCCGTCAACAAGGGCCTGGCCAAGGAAGGCATGGGCGCCATTCTGGATGCCGCCAAGGCCGCGCTCGAGGGCGCGGACGAGTGGACTGCCGCGAACATCGACGCCGCGCTTGAGCCGCTGCCCGAGCAGATGGACCTCAAGAAGCGCGTGGTGTTCCAGGCCGTGCGCGTCGCCGTCTGCGGCAACATGGTGAGCCCTCCGCTGGGCGAGACCATGGCGCTCGTCGGTCGTGACGACTGCCTGGCGCGCATTGACCGCGCCCGCACGATGGCGCTGTAGCAGCTGCGCAAACGCATGTATCCGAGCCCCGCTCCCCACGAGTGGGGCTCTTGTTTCTGCCCCGATGAGTGGGTTGCTGGGACAAAATAATCAGTAGTGTTTGTCCCATGTTCGAGTGACGCAACAAGCTCGACACTCGTATCGGCCATGGGACAAACACTACTGATTATTTTGTCCCACCCCTTTCAGGTCCGTTCGTTAGAGGTGGCGTATGGCTCAACAACTGTCACTTTTTGGTTCGCCCGAACCGGAGCAAGCTCCCGTGAAGCATGCCCACGCGGCCAAGCAGGCAAAGCCCGAGCCTGCACCCGAGCCCATCGCCGCCTACGCGAGCGTGGTTCTCGACATTCCCACCCGCGCGCTGTCCGAACCATTCGCCTACTGCATTCCCCAGTCCCTTGCCAACGAGGCGCAGATCGGATCCACGGTCCTGGTTCACTTTGGTAACCGTGCCGCCGCAGGCTACATCGTCGACATTGCGCCCGAGCTGGGAGACCTGCAAGGTAACAACGCCCTCGACCCCGCGCACATTAAGCCCATTGAGGCTATTCTCAGCAAACCGCTCTTTACCGCCGAGGCTGCCCGTATCGCACGTTGGATGAGCCGCGAGTATGTCGCGACGCTTTCCGAGTGCCTGCGCCTGTTCTTGCCCCCGGGCGGCAGCCCGCGTGTGGTCAAGGGCGACGACGGCGTGTGGATGGTTGAGCGCCCCGCCGTCAAGCCTATCCAAAACCGCTGGGTCATGCTCACGCCCGAGGGCTTCGACTATACGCCGCCCAAGACCGCGGTCCGTCAGCGTCAGCTCATCGAGGCGCTGCAGTGCGGCCCGGTCACGACTCGCGACCTCAATCTTCTCTATAACAGCATGTCGGCGACCATCAAGGCGCTCGAAAAGCGTGGCGTCGTGGTGGTGGAGGAGCGCCGTGCGTGGCGTGGCTGCACCGAGCAGACCACGCTGTCCTCGGCAAGCGGCAAGGCGCCGGTCTCCCTTACCAACGGCCAGCAACAGGCGCTCGCGCAGATTGAGCGCGCCCGCCTTGACGCCTATGGCGACGTGGTCCTTGTCGATGGCGTCACCGGATCCGGTAAAACCGAGGTCTACCTCTCCGCTATCGAGCGCGTGCTCGCGGCCGGCCGCTCGGCCTGCGTGCTTGTGCCCGAGATTTCGCTGACGGCCCAAACCGTCGGCCGCTTCCGCTCGCGCTTTGGCGAGACGGTCGCGGTCTTCCACTCGCGCCTTTCGGCCGGCGAACGCCTGGACCAGTGGGATATGGTCGCCAGCGGTGCGGCCCGCGTGGTGGTCGGCGCCCGCTCGGCGCTCTTTTGCCCGCTCAGCGACTTGGGCCTCATCATCATCGACGAGGAGCACGAGACTAGTTACAAGCAGGGCTCCAGTCCGCGCTACCACGCTCGCGAGGTGGCGGCCGAGATGGCGCGCCGCTACCGCTGCCCACTCGTGCTGGGCTCGGCCACGCCTTCTGCCGAAGCGCTCGACCGCTGCCGTCGCGGAACGTACGGCGGTGCCACGTGGACGCGCGTCGAGATGCCCGAACGCCCGGGGCACGCGGTCCTGCCCGCGGTTCGCATTGCCGACCTGCGCCGCGAGTTTTCGCACGGCAGCCGCTCAATGTTCTCTAAACCGCTGATGGAAGGCCTGGAGCGCGTTGTAGAGCGGCGCGAGAAGGCCGTGCTGCTGCATAACCGCCGCGGCTTTGCGCCGTTCCTGATGTGCCGCGAGTGCGGCTGCGTCCCCACCTGCAACCACTGCTCCACCGCCCTTACGTATCACGAGCGCACGCACACGCTGCAATGTCACACATGCGGATCCTCCTGGCGCGTGCAGCCGTATCCCGCGCCCACGAGTCGTTGCCCCAAATGTGGTAGTCGCTACCTTGCAAAAATGGGTCTGGGCACGCAGCAGATCGAGGACGCACTGCACCAGATGCTGCCCGAGGACGTCGCCATCATCCGCATGGATGCCGATTCCACGCGCGGCAAGGATGCGCACAAAAAGCTGCTCGAGCAGTTCGATGCCGCCGATTGCGCGGTGCTGCTGGGCACCCAGATGATTGCCAAGGGCCTCGACTTTCCCGAGGTCACGCTTGTGGGCGTGGTCAATGCAGACTTTGCGTTAAAGCTGCCCGATTTTAGAGCAGGGGAGCGCGCCTACGATTTACTGGAGCAGGTCGCCGGCCGTGCCGGTCGCGGCGATCGTCCCGGTGAGGTGATCATCCAGACCTACCTGCCCGAGGATCCGGTCATTCGCGCCGTCGCCGAGCACGACCGTTCTATCTTTACCGACTACGACCTTGACCAGCGGCGCGACGCGCTGTATCCGCCCTTTGTGCGCCTGGTCAACATTTTGGTGTGGTCGGCGAACGCGGATGACGCGCAGGACTACATTGGGCGCATTGCAAAGCTTCTTAAGCGTCGCTGGCATGCCGCCGCGCCCGATTTTTTGCGGGCAGGGAGTGCCGTGCCGCAGGTGCTGGGCCCGGCTTCGTGTGTAATCGAGAGAGCCAAGGACCGTTACCGCTTCCATCTGCTTGTGAAGTCGCCCGTGGGGTACCATGTCTCTGATGATATCGACGCCTGCCTCAAAGAGGTGGGCTCCGTGCGCGGCGTGAGCGTGAGCGTTGACGTCGACGCCTATGATTTGATGTAACAACCTGAAAGGATGGCCATGGAAGCCAACGGAATCGTACTGTCGCCCGACCCTCGTTTGCGCCAGGAGTGCGCCGTCATCGAGGAGATCACCCCGGCGATCGAGGCGCTTGCCGAGAAGATGAAGAAGATGATGTTCGAGAACGGCGGCTGCGGCCTGGCTGCTCCGCAGATCGGCGAGCTTATTCAGCTCGTCACCATCGACTGCGACTACAGCGACAAGAACGACTACGACCCGTACGTGCTCATCAACCCTGTCATTGTTGAGCAGAGTGACCATTTGGTGCCGTTTAGCGAGGGCTGCCTGTCTATCCCCGGGATTAGCTGCGAGATTGAGCGTCCCGACCATGTCGTCGTCGAGGCGTATGATCTGGACGCCAACCTGATTCGTTATGAGGCCTCGGGCGATCTGTTCTGCGTGTGCCTGCAGCACGAGATCGACCACCTGCACGGCAACACCATGTTCGAGCGACTCAAGCCGATGCAGAGGATCAAGGCCGTCAAGGAGTACCAGGACGCCCTGGCCCGCGGCGCTCGACCGGGCGAGACGGAGTAGGTTGTCCGTCCCCGGGGCGGGGCGCCTATATATCATCCCGTGCTCAAACATTCTCGCTTTGCTGCGAAACTGCGCGCGGGATGATATATAGGCGCCCCGCCCCGGGGACTACTTTTCCTTGGCTCGTCTTGCCCGGGTGCTGTCGGGCCTGGGATGGGCGTCTTCGCTGATAATTGCTTTGTTGGGAGGGCTGCTTTTGATGCAGTCCTTTCTTTGTTTTTGGGTATATTTGAATCTGTTGAATTGTTCTTGCGTCTTGGTTGGGACTTGGCCTGGCGCTGTTATTTGTAGCCGTCTCGGCTTTGGTTGAGAGGAGACGTTCTTTATGCGTATTGTGTTTATGGGTACGCCTGATTTTGCGGTGCCTTCGTTGACTTCGCTTGTTGCTGCTGGTAATGAGGTTGCGCTCGTTATTACTCGTCCCGATGCTGTTCGTGGGCGTGGTAAGAAGCTGGAGCCGTCTCCTGTTAAGGCTAAGGCGCTGGAGCTGGGGTTGCCGGTCATTGAGGCGAATCGTATGACGCCTGAGGTTGTTGAGGTGCTCCAGGCTGCCCAGGCTGATATTTTCTGTGTGGCTGCCTATGGCTGCATTTTGCCCGATGAGATGCTGCATATGGCACCGCTCGGCATTGTGAATGTTCATGCGTCCTTGCTGCCTCGTTGGCGTGGGGCTGCTCCTATTCAGCGTGCCATTCTTGCTGGTGATGAGGTTGCTGGCGTTTCCATTATGCGCATTGGGCATGGCGTGGATACCGGCGCTTATTGCGCCCAGGCGTCTACGTCGGTTGCAGGCAAGCATGCCGAGGCACTGACTACGGAGCTTGGCGAGCTGGGCGGCAAACTGCTTGCCGATACGCTTCCTTCTCTTGCCGATGGCACCGCCGTGTGGACTGAACAGGATGAGGCGCTCGTTACCCATGCTGCCAAGATATCTAAGAAGGAGATGCGCCTGGATCCGCACATGGCGGCGCTCGATTGCGTGCGTCATGTGCTGGCCTCGTCCGATACCGCGCCTGCTCGTTGCGTGATTGCCGGCAAGACCGTGCGTGTGCTCGATGCTGCGGCGGCTGATGTGTTGCTTGGCGAGGGTCAGGTTCTCGTTAAGGCCAAGCGTGTTTACCTTGGTCTTTCCGATGGCTCGGTTGAGTTGCTCGAGGTTAAGCCTGATGGCAAGCGCGCTATGACTGCTTCTGCTTGGGCTGCTGGCTTGCAGGGTGCCGATCTTTCGTGGGGTGTATTGTCATGAGCAAGCTTTCTCCCGCGCGCAAGCTTGCGCTCGATGTGCTGATGGAGGCCGATCGCCGCGGCATGTATGCGCGCGACGTGCTGTCCTCTCGCGCATCGGCCAAGGCTATTGACCAGCGCGATTCCGCTTTTGCCGCCCGCTTGGCGCTGGGCGTGGCCGCTACGCAGGGTATTTTGGACGAGCTGCTCGATCAGTTTCTCGATAAACCCAAAAAGGTTGCGCCGCGCGTTCGCATGGCGCTTCGTATCTCGGCCTTCGAGATGCTCTACCTGCATACGCCGGGCCGCGTTGCCGTGAGCCAGGGTGTTGAGCTGGTGCGCAGTGGTGCTAAGTCTGCTGCGGGCCTGGCAAACGCGGTGCTGCACAAGGTTGCGGACAACGTTGAGGACTTTGCCACGGCATCCGACGTGGATGAGTCCGAGCGACGCTTGGTTCGTCTGTCGCGCCTTATGGGTCTTCCGCGCTGGCTATGCGCTCGCATTATGGCGTCGTTTGACACTCCAGAGGGTGCGCTCGGCTTCGCCGGCAATCTGGCGCCCGCGCCGCTCGCTTTGCACGAGAACGCCTTTGCAACCAAACCTGATCCGTACCTATCGCAGCTTGTGGCGCCTGTGTTCCCTGGCTGTCATGCTCCGGTCGATGCTCAGGTTACGGTTGCGTCGGGCGTATTTGAGCGTGCTGCTGCCGTGGCCTCGGACCTTAACGCCCAGCTTATCGCCACAGCTGCCACGCGCCCTGGTAGCTGCCTTGAGATTGGTGCCGGTCGTGGCACCAAGACCTATGTGATGATGTGCCAGGCCAAGCGTACGGGCTATGAGCGTCAGCATACGGCGCTCGATCTGCATGATCGCAAGTGCGATCTGAATCTCGCTCGCCTGCATAAGGCTGGTATTCAGGGCGTTCGTACGGTTTCGGGTGATGCTTGCGAGCTTGATGAGGTGCTCACATCGTTTGATGCCATGCTTGGCGAGCCGGTTAAGTTCGACACGGTCTTTATCGATGCGCCGTGCTCTGGCACCGGCACCATGCGCCGTCATCCCGAGATCCCGTGGCGCCTTACCGAAAAGGATGTGACGGTTGAGCTGCCCAAGCTGCAGCTGACGATGCTCAAAGAGGCTGCTGTGCGCGTGGCTGCCGGCGGCGAGCTCATCTATGCGACGTGCTCGGTCTTCGACGAGGAGAACATGCAGGTGGTGGACGCTTTCCTGAACTCTCCCGAGGGCACCGGTTTTAGCCTGGAGCCGCTCTCCGAGGCGCAGATTCTGCAACTCCCCGAGTTCGATCAGGCCAAGAAGCTCGTATCCGTACGCCAGAACGATCGAGGCCTCTTCCAAAGCGTGCCGGTAAACGCCGACTCCTACGACGGCCACTTCTGCGCCAGACTGGTCCACAAGTAATTACTAAGTTGCGGTGAAATAGGGATTGAATATCGGCTTCTAACCGCCAAACAGTCCTTATTTCACCGCAACTCATAAGGAAACCTGGGTAGCTAAAGAAGCAGCCCCGCGATTGGTGTCGGTCGCGGGGCTGATTGGTTTCTAGTGGCTGTGCGGGCAGTTGGCGCAGCAGCCGCTGGTGGCGCTGGTGCTGGAGCCGCCGCTTCGCTGGTCGGTGTTGTAGAAGCCGCTGCCCTCAAACTTGATGCCGCTGGCCGAGAACGTCTTGGCCGCCGGGGCACCGCAGCTCGGGCACACGACCTCGGGAGTCTCGGACATGGGATGCTCAACCTCAAACACGTTGCCGCAGCTCGAGCACTTGTAATCGTAGCGCGCCATAATACTTCCTTTTCAGCACAAAGCGGGCAGATCGCTCTGCCCGCATAAATTCAAACGTCTGTAACTGTACCCTATATCGGGGGTTTTATCACGCTTCGCCCCAGAATCTATGGGTGTTGCGCAGGAGCTGTGCAGTTTTGTCCTCGGCGGTCACAATATCGGCCTCGTCAGCCTGCCAGGTCCAGTTGCCCGGGGCCACGCCCGGCACGTTCATGCGCGCATCGTCGCCCAAGCCCAGCACATCCTGCAGCGGCATCATCACGAGCGGAGCATCGCTTGCCAGCGCATCACCCATCAGCTTGGCCGCCACCTCGACACCGCTCGGTTCGTCGCCGCCCGCAAAGGAGCGCGTGCACCAACCGGCAAGCGTCGACGTGTCGTGCGTCGAGGTGTACAGAATCTTGCCCGGCGTTGGGAAAATCCCGTTGCGGACGTCGTAATCGCAAAATTCCAGCACGTCCATACCGGGGAAGCCGCAGGTCGAGGCCATCGCGCGAACGCCGGGAGTCAAATAGCCCAAGTCCTCGGCGATAAAGTTGAGCGGACCCAGCTCGTCATAGGCAGTCTGGAACAGGTCCTTACCCGGGCCTGCCAGCCAACGCCCGTCGGCGCATGCCTTACCCGCGGGAATACTGAAGTAGCTGTGGAAGCCCAGGAAGTGGTCCAGGCGTACGCGGTCGTAGAGCGAGAACGCACGGCGAAGGCGATCCATCCACCAGCGGTAACCGGTCTTCTTCATATGCTCCCAGCGGAAGGTGGGATTGCCCCACACCTGGCCCTCGGGCGCAAAATTGTCGGGCGGCGCGCCAGAAATCTCAATCGCCTTGCCGGTATCGGACAGCCAGAAGTTCTCAGGCTCGCTCCACGCGTCGGCCGAATCGTCCGAGACATACATCGGAATATCGCCGATGACCTCGATGCCCTTCTTGTGCGCGTAGTTCATGAGCTCGCACCAGGCCAGGTCAAAGCGGTACTGCATGTATGCCTGCAGCTCCGCCTCGTCGTGGAAGCGCTTGTCGTCGATTAGGCGCTCGTTGTAGCGCGCGACATCGGCCGGCCAATCGTGGCGCGACTCGCCCTCAAAGTACTTTTTGACAGCCATGTAGACGCAGTACTTCTCGAGCCAGTCGGCATTGCGATGCTTAAATGCTGTGTACAGCGGGTCGGCATCTTCGCCGCCGCGGGCCTTCCAGGTCTTAAAGTCGGCGGCCAGCTCCTCGTGGCTTTCGGGCAGCAGGTCGATATTGCCTGCAAAGGCGGAAGGACCTGCGTAGGGGGAGCGGAAGAAGTCCGTGGGGTTGACGGGCAGGACTTGCCAGTAGCGCATGCCCATGGTGGCCAGATGGTCGATAAAGCGACGCGTGGGAGCACCGATGGTGCCGGGATTGCCGTCGTCGGTCGGCACCGAGGTGATGTGGCAGACGACGCCCGCGCCGTGATCGAGCGGCTCCTGTAGACGCTGCTCGGCGTGGTGATAGACAATCGACGAACCCAGTGGGTACAGGTCGAGCGTGACCGTACCGTTGTGGATCACGCACTCGTGGCCACTAATGACGTCGCTTGCACATTCGCCGAGCGCCGGGATTGTCACGCGATGCGAATTGCGCAGGCTGCGGTTGATGATGACGGTCGCGGACTCGCCGTCCTTGCCCGTGCGGTTATAGGCCAGCACCTCGTCATTGAGCGCGAAGGCCTTGATCTCGCCGTCGATCATAAACGGCAGCGTACGGCGCACGGCCGAGGCATTCTTGACGATCGCGAGCGTGTCGAAGTCGTGCAGGTCTTCCTTGGTCGGCAGGGTGCGACGGTTGCCCGGGTCGGTGAGGCCTTCCAGGCCATACTCGTCGCCGTAGTAGATCGAAGGCACGCCGGGGAAGGTCATCTGCATGAGCGTCGCGAGCCAAAAGCGGCTCTTGGCCAGGCCCATTGCGCCTTCGTCCAGACGCCATTTGCTGCGCTCGCTCTCGGGCAGCTGCGACTCGTCAGGGCCGCCGCCAAGAACCGAAATAATGCGCGGGCGATCGTGGCTCGACAGCAGATTGAGCGCGCAGGACAATGCCTCGCTCGGGTAGTTCTCACGCAGGGTCTCGATATCCTCGGCCGCCTGATAGGCGTTCTTGTAGCCCATCAAAAAGCCGATGACCATGTCGCGGAAGGGGTAGTCCATGGCGGAATCAAGCTCGGAGCCCTGCAGGTAGCGGCGCAGGTGGCCATAGCTAATCTTGTTAGAGGCGTCCTCCCAGACCTCGCCGAGCAGCAGCGCGTCGGGCTTTTCGGCAAGTACTGCCTTCTTGATCTCGGCCAGGAAGTCGTCAGAAAGCTCGTCAGCGACGTCCAGGCGCCAGCCGTGAGCACCGGCGCGCAGCCACTTGCGGATGACGCCGTCCTTGCTCAAGAGCTTCTCGCGCACGAGCTCGGACTTCTCGTTGATCGCGGGCATGTTGCCCACGCCCCACCAGCAGTCGTACGAGCCGTCCTCGTGGAAGGTAAACGCATCGCGCCACGGCGAATCCTCGCTCTGCCAGGCGCCCACACCGGGGTAGTTTCCATAGCGGTTAAAGTAGATTGAGTCGTCGCCCGTGTGGTTGAAGACGCCGTCCAGGATGATGGAAATGCCCAGCTTCTCGGCTGCCTGGCACAGCTCGGTAAAGTCCTGCTCGGTGCCCAGGATCGGGTCGATCTTGGTGTAGTCGGCCGTATCGTAGCGATGGTTGCTCGCGGCCTCAAAAATGGGGTTGAGGTAGATGGCAGTAAAGCCCAGCTCGGCAATGCGGGGCAGGTCTTCCTGAATACCCTTGAGCGATCCTCCGTAGAAGTCCCAGGTCTTAATGGAGCCGTCCTCGGCACGCTCGTACACGGGCGGCTCGTTCCAGTCCTCGACCATGCGGCGCTGAATGCCCTTACGCGTTTTTTCGACCTCAGCCAGCGTGCGCTCGCGCCAGTGCTCGTCGCGGGCGTAGCGATCGGGGAAGATCTGGTAGACCATGCCGCGCTCGTACCAAGTGGGACGGTTCTCGCGGTGCTTATAGACGGTAACCTGGAAGGACGGAACCTCGGCGTAGTCGTAGGTTACGCCCTCGCCGCCGGTGCGACCCTGCGGTGCGCCCAAGCGGACCTCGGGCTGGCCCTCGATATTGCATATAAAGCTATACCAGATTAGACAGGGTTCGGGGCACGGAAGCTCGCCGGTAAAGATGCCGTCGCCTTCGTGCTCCATGGGGATGAGGGTCTCGCCGATGCCGTCGACCCAGGTGCGCAGGGTAAGCGTTGCCTGGTTGGGATCGGCGTCCTCCAAAATCACCGAAAGCGCAACGGAAGTTCCAGTGGTCACAGCGCCAAACGGAGTGCGAAACTGCGGTAGACGGCTGTTGTGTATCAATCTCATAGTACGGTCCAGTTCAATAGAACCATGGCCTGCGGGCCATGGGTTTTACGCTTAAAATGTAAGTATATCTGTAGTACACAGGGTGTATAAACAACATCCGTTTACCATCGGCGAACGGTTGTCCTAGAAAATCGTTTTACCACTACCTACAGAGAAGGGGCGCCCGGTTGGAGCGCCCCTTGCTTAGGGTTTGATGAGGTTTTGGATCGTCTGTGGGCTAGCGACGCTTGCGGGTGGCCGTTGCCTTGCGGACGGAGGTCTTCTTGGTCGGAGCCTTTTCCTCGGTCGAAGCGGCGGGGGAGACCGGGGCCTCCTTGGCGCGTTCGACCTTTGCCGTAGCCTTCGGAGCGGTCTTGACCTTAGCGGCCTTCGGTGCCGGCTTGGGCTTTGCCTCGGGCTTGGTCTCCTCTTTGACGGCGGCGGGCATAGCCTCTACCTTTGGAGCGGCAGCCTTTGCCGTGGTCTTCTTGGCCGTCGTCGTGCGCTTTCGCGTGGTGGTCTTGGCAGCGGGCTTGTCCTCGACGGTTGCCTCCGCCTTGGATTCTGCAGGCGTCTCCTCGACCTTGACGGCGGGCTTTGCGGCAGCCTTCGGAGCGACCTTGGTCGCAGTAGCCTTGGCGGCCGTCGACTTCGTTGCCGTGGTCTTCTTGGCAGCTGTTGCCTTCTTGGCAGTCGTGGTCGTCTTTTTGGCAGCGGTCTTTGCCGGAGCCTTGGCGGCCGGTTTGGCCTCAGCGACCTCGGCCTTTACCTCGGGAGCAGCCTCGGCCTCGGCGGCCTTCTTGGCAGCGGCGGTCGTGCGCTTGCGCGTGGTCGTTGTCTTGGCAGCCGTTGTTTTAGTCGCGGCAGCTTTGGTCGTCGTAGCCTTCTTAGTGGTCGTCTTGCGGGTCGTGGTCTTCTTAGCTGCGGGCTTTGCAGCGGGCTTGACCTCGTCCTCTGCCTCAAGAGCAACCTCAGCCTTCACCTTAGGCTCGGCCTTTGCGGGCTCAGCCTCAACCGGCTTCTCCTCGGCCTTGGGCTCCTCAACAGCCGCCTCAACCACGGCCACCGGGCGCTCAATCTCCGGATGCATAAAGAAGTACAGATCCAGATACTTATCCGCCGAGCGTGTCCAGCTAAAGTCCTGGCTCATGGCCTGCGTGACCAGCTGGTTCCAGGCATCACGGTTATCCCAGAACAGGCGTGCCGCGCGGAACACGGCATCGCCCATCTCGTCGCCGTTAAAGTTGCTGAACGAGAAGCCCGTGCCCTCGCCGGTAAACTCGTTGTATGGGATCACGGTGTCCTTCAGGCCGCCAGTCTCGCGCACGATGGGCAAGGTGCCGTAGCGCATGGCGATGATCTGCGACAGGCCGCAGGGCTCAAACTTCGAAGGCATCAGGAACATGTCGGCAGCGGCATACATACGCTGTGACAGCGCCGGGTCAAACTCGATGCGTGCGGCCATGGTGCCGGGGTACTTGTCCTGGAAGTAGCGCAGTCCGTCCTCGTAGTCGCGGTCGCCGGTGCCCAGCACCGCCACCTGCACGCCGCCGGCCAGAATGCGGTCAAGCGCATACATGACCAGGTCCATGCCCTTCTGGCGCGTCAGGCGCGTGACCATCACCATCAGCGGGCGATCGTCGCGAACCTCGAGCCCCAGCTCTTCCTGCAGCTTGGCCTTGCACACGGCCTTGCCGGAACGGTCTTCGACCGTGTAGTTGGCGGCAATGCGCTTGTCGGTCGCCGGGTCAAAGCCCGCGACGTCGATGCCATTCAAAATGCCCTGCAGCGCATACGAACGCTCACGCAGAACGCCGTCCAGGCCCTCGCCAAATTCGGGCGTCTGGATCTCGTTGGCATAGGTAGGGCTCACCGTAGTGATGGCGTCGGCATAGCGCAGCGCGCCCAGCATGTAGTTGATGCTGCAGGCGTCGCAACGCAGCTGCGAGGCGGCCGCCGGAATATGCGCCACGCCCAGGATGTCCTCCATCACGGTATCGCTAAACTGGCCCTGGAACGCCACGTTGTGGATCGAGAACACGGTCTTCACGCGGTCGTACAGCGGCAGGCCCTGGTAGAACTCGCGCAGGAACACGGGCGCCAGTGCCGTCTGCCAGTCGTTGCAGTGCAGGATGTCGCACTCAAAGCCGGCCGGCAGATGCTGCAGGCTCTCGGTGATGGCCTTGGAGAAGAACGCAAAGCGCTCGCCGTCGTCAAAGAAGCCGTACGGATAGTCGCGCGCAAAGTAGCGCTCGTTGTCGATGAACATATAGGTGACGCCGTCGTGCTCGAGCTTCTCGAGTCCGCAGTACTCGTTGCGCCAGCCCAGACTCACGTAAAAGTCGGCAAAGTGCTCCATCTGCGCCTTGTACTCGTCCTTGATGGTTGCGTACTTGGGCACCATCACGATGACTTCGGCGCCGGCGCGCACAAGCGCCGCAGGCAGCGAGCCTGCCACGTCGCCCAGGCCACCGGTCTTAACAAACGGTGCGCACTCGGCCGAGGCAAACACGATCTGCATCTTTTTGCTGGTTTCTGCCATATTGTCTCCCAGGTTGCAATTCGAGAATAGCCGCCTGGCACAAACCGGGCGGCTATTCTACATGTTACGAGCGATGTTGCGGTGCCAACGTTAACGTACGATGGTGGTGTCAGAAGTTAACGGAGCCTTGCCCAGCACCAGGATGTTCTCGGGCGTGCCGCGAAGCTCGGTGTTGGTGGGAACCACGTTGTTCTTGTCCAGGATGGCGTTCTCGACGCGAGCGCCACTCTTGATGATGCAGCTCTGGTTGATGATCGAGTTGGTCACCGAAGCGCCTTCCTCAACCACAACGCCGCGCGACAGGATCGAGTTGCGCACGGTGCCCTTGATGATGCAGCCGGCCGAGATGATCGAGTTGCACGCGTGGCTGCCGGTCGCGTAGCGCGAAGGCGGCACGTCGTGGGCCTTGGTCAGGATCGGGCGCTCGGGATCAAAGAGCTGGTCGGCCACGGTCTGGTCGAGCAGGTCCATGCTGCGGCGGTACAGCGACTTCTCGCTAAACACGCCCACGACCTCGCCCTTGTACTCGTAGCTGCACACGTCGATGTTGCCAAAGTCGCCCTGGAGCGCCTCGAGCAGGTCCAGATAGTCGGCGGCCTGGTAGTGATCGATGATCTCGAGCAGCGTCTCGCGGTTGACGATGCAGCAGTCCATGGACGCGTTGTCGCCGTACACGACGCCGGCGCTCACGCCCGTCAGACGGCCGTTCTCGCCAATCTCGAGCTTGGTCTCGTCATCGACGTTGCGCGTGGCCTTGCAGTACACCACGGTCATCTGGGCGCCGGAGTTCTCGTGCGCCTCGATGATGGTGTTGAGGTCCATGTTAAAGATGATGTTGGTGCCCATCATCACAACGTAGGGCTTGTCCGAGCGCTGGAACAGCGTCTTGTTGGAGATGATGTCGCGCAGCAGGAAGCGCATGCCGCCCTTGGTGGTGCCATACGCGTTGCCGGGGACCATGAACAGGCCGCCCTTCTTGCGGTCCAGACCCCAGTCCTTGCCCGAGCCCACGTGGTCGATCAGCGAGCGGTAGTTACCCGGCATGACGACGCCGACAGTCTTGATGCCGGCATTCATCATGTTGGACAGCGGAAAGTCGATCAGGCGGTAGCGGCCCAAAAACGGGACGGACGCGATGGGACGGTCCTTAAGCAGCACGCTGCCGTAAGTCGAAGAGTAGTTAGCGGTGATGTAACCGATGGCCTTGCGATTGATCATCGGATCATTCCCCCTTCCCGATAACGACGTCATTTCCAACGACGGCCGTATCCTTGGTGGTATCGACAGAGCCGAGCTTCACGCCCTCTTCGACCGTGGAGTTCTCGCCCAAAATTGCGCGGCAGATGTGCGCGCCGCTCTTAACGTGCGCACCCGGCAGCAGCACGGAGTCCTCGACCACGGCGCGCTCCTCGATGATGACATCGGTCGAAAGGATCGAGTGGCGAGCGGTACCGTAGATCTTGCAGCCGTTGGAGACCAGGCAGTCGTCCAGGCGGCCGTCCGGTCCAATGTAGTGCGGCGGACGCGTGGTGATGTTGGACATGATGGGGAAGTTCTTGTCAAACAGATCGAACTCGGGGTTGTTGCCCAGCAGGTCCATCGAGGTCTCGTGGAAGCTGGCGATGGTGCCGACGTCCTTCCAGAAGCCGTGGAACTCGTAGCTGTACAGGCGCTTGTCCTCGCCAAGCAGCTTGGGGATGATGTCCTTGCCAAAGTCGTGGCTCGAACGCTGGTCCAGGGCGTCCTCCTCGAGCGCGGCGATGAGCACGTCGGCCGAGAAGATGTAGATGCCCATGGACGCGAGGTTCGAATCGGGCTTCTCGGGCTTCTCGGTGAACTTGGTGATGCGGCCGTCCTCGGGGTCGGTGGTCAGGATGCCAAAGCGGCTGGCCTCCTCCCACGGCACGGGCATAACGCTCACCGTTAGATCGGCATTGTTCTCAATGTGCGTCTTGAGCATCTTGCGGTAATCCATGCGATACAGGTGGTCGCCGGAAAGAATCAGGACGTACTTGGGGTCGTTGGCCTTGATGTAGTCGAGGTTCTGCGTGATGGCGTCGGCCGTGCCCGCATACCAGGCGCCGCCGGTCTGCGTCTCGTACGGCGGCAGGATCGACACGCCGCCGTCACGGCTGTCCAGATCCCAAGCCTCGCCAGAGCCCACGTAGGCATGCAGCAGGTAGGGACGGTACTGCGTCAGAACGCCCACCGTGTCGATGCCCGAGTTGGAGCAGTTGGAGAGCGAAAAGTCGATAATGCGGAACTTACCACCAAAGCTAACCGCCGGCTTAGCGATCTTTTGGGTGAGTGCCCCCAATCGGCTGCCCTGTCCTCCTGCGAGGAGCATCGCGATGCATTCTTTCTTACTCATCGATTTCTCCTTCTGTCATCGATGTTCCTTAATTCATTAGCGGTGGGCACGGAGCCTATTCGCGCCCACCGGGTAATGCCGTGCGGCTAGGGGAGTGCGCGCCCCTACGCGTGCCAGATCTCGTCGCGGTACTCGCGAATGGTGCGATCGCTCGAGAACCAGCCACTCGAGGCAGTGTTGAGCAGGGCCTTGCGGTTCCAGGTCTCCTGGTCGCCGTAGCTGTTCGTGAGCTTCTCCCAGGCGTCGACGTAGCTGCGGAAGTCTGCCATGACCAGGTCGGGGTCGTTGTTGTTCATGAGCTCGTTGTAGATGCTCTCGAAGTTGCCCGAAAGACCCGCAAAGGTGTTGTCCTTGAGCTCGTCCATAACGCGGCCCAGACGCTCGCGGTCGCCGTTGAGGGTATCCCACGCAAAGTAGCTGTTCGACGCCCAGAGCTGCTCGACCTCGGGGGCGGTCAGGCCAAAGATGGCCTCGTTCTCGCGGCCGGCCAGATCGGCGATCTCGATGTTTGCGCCATCGAGGGTGCCCAGCGTAATGGCGCCGTTCATCATGAGCTTCATGTT
Organism: uncultured Collinsella sp.; assembly: GCA_934643145.1. Taxonomy (GTDB): domain Bacteria; phylum Actinomycetota; class Coriobacteriia; order Coriobacteriales; family Coriobacteriaceae; genus Collinsella. The sequence continues at coordinate 18,314 of CAKUBM010000010.1, forward strand.
GGACGTGCCCGAGGCCTCCTTGCCGGCGGTCGAAATCTGCTCAGAAATCTCAGCGGCGGGGTAGATAAGCTGGGCGTTGCTCACGCGGAAGTTGGGGATAAAGCAGACCTTCATGACCTCGTTGACGCGGGCATCGTTGTTGATGACCTCGGCCACGGAGTTAATGAGGCGGATGGTCTCCTTGGCAAAGGTGTAGCTCGAGGCAGCCTTGCCGCTAAAGATGAAGGTCGTCGGCGTCACGTGGAAGTTGGGGTCGGCGATGCGACGGTTGTAGATGTCCATCACCTTCATGATGTTCATGAGCTGGCGCTTGTAGGCGTGGAAGCGCTTCACCTGAACATCGAAGACGGTGTTGGGGTCGATGACCAGACCGGTCTCGGCCTTTACATAGGCGGCCAGACGCTCCTTGTTGGCGCGCTTGGAGGCACCCACGGCCTTCAGGAACTCGGTGTCGTTCTGGAACTCCTTGAGTTTTTCCAGCTCAAAGGCGTCCTTGAGCCAGCCGTCGCCAATAGCCTCGGTGACAAGCTTGGCGTAAGTGGGGTTGGCCTCGGCAAAGAAGCGACGATGCGAGATGCCGTTGGTCTTGTTGTTGAACTTCTCGGGCGTGAGGGCGTAGAAGTCCTTGAGCACGATGTTCTTGATGATGTCGGAGTGGATCTTTGCCACGCCGTTGACGCTATGGCTGCAGATCACGGACAGGTTGGCCATGCGAATCTCGCCGTCCCACAGAATGGCGGTCTGGCGCAGACGCTCCTGCCAGCCCTCCTGTGTGGTGTCGAACGACTCGTGCCAACGACGGCTGATCTCGTCGATGATCTGGTACACGCGGGGGAGCAGCTTGGAGAACGTGCCGATGGGCCACTTCTCCAGAGCCTCGGGCAGGATGGTGTGGTTGGTGTAGCTCACGACCTGCGTCACGATGTTCCAGGCGTCATCCCACTCGAGCTTCTTCTCGTCGATGAGGATACGCATGAGCTCGGGGCCGCACATGGCGGGGTGCGTGTCGTTGGTGTGGATGGCCACAAACTGCGGCAGCAGCTCCCAGTTTTCGCCATGCTCCTTCTCAAAGGTGTCGAGCAGGCTGTAGATACCGGCCGAGACAAACAGGTACTCCTGCTTCAGGCGCAGCAGACGGCCGTGCTCACCGGCGTCGTTGGGGTAGAGGATGGCGCTGATGGCCTCGGCCTCGGCGCGCTCGGCGTCGGCCAGAGCATAGTCGCCGCGGTTGAAGGCCTCCAGATCGAAGTGCTCCTCGACCGGCTCAGCGGCCCAGACGCGCAACTTGTTGACGGTCTCGCCGGCATAGCCAACGACGGGGATGTCGTAGGGAACGGCCAGGATGTCCTGCGTGTCCACCGTGCGGTAGAACGTGCGGCCGTCCTCCTCAAAGCCCTCAACGTGGCCACCAAACTTGATGGTCACGGCCTTGTCCTGACGACGGACCTCCCAGGGATAGCCGTGGGTGAGCCACTCGTCGGTGGTCTCGACCTGGCTGCCGTTGACGATCTCCTGCTTAAACAGGCCGTAGCGGTAGCGCATGCCGTTGCCGTAGCCGGCAATGCCCTCGGCCGCCATGGAATCCAGGAAGCATGCGGCCAGACGGCCCAGGCCACCGTTGCCCAGAGCCGGATCGGGCTCCTGGTTCTCGATGACGGACAGGTCGAAGCCCATGTCGTCGAGCGCCTCGGCGACCATGTCGCGCACGCCAAAGTTGAGCAGGTAGTTGTCGAGCAGGCGGCCGATCAAAAACTCGATCGAGAAGTAGTACACGCGCTTTTTGCCCTCGGCGGTGGCGCGGGCGTCGCTCTTGGTGGCAACGGTGCGTGCCTTCTCGGCCACGAGCTTGGCCAGGGCGTTAAAGCGGTCGAGGTCGCTGGCGGTCTCGACGCTCTTGCCGCTAATGCTCATGACGGCATCGCGATAGAGCTCGGTAAACTCCTGCTTGTTGTCGAAGATCTTATTCATACGTTCCTTTCCCCCGGGGATATCTCCCGGAACGGTTATGACTTGTATCCTACGCCCTAGCGGGGCGGGTGATTACAGTGGTAACGGCTTTGTTACGCATCCTTGGCTGTCGACTTAACAGTCGCTGACTTGGCCTTGGTAGTTGCCTTTTTGGCAGTCGGCTTCTTAGCCGTAGTGGCCTTGGCAGCGGGCTTCGCAGCAGCCTTGGTCTTGGTCGTCGTAGCCTTCGCCTTAGCGGGAGCCTTCTTAGCAGCCGCAGGCTTGGGCTTCACCGAGGACGTGCGCTTACGTGTTGCCTTCTTCGGCTCCTCAACCACCGGCGGCTTATAGCTGCTGGGACCGCGGCGCTTGAGCACCACGCCTGCCAGGCCGGGCACCTTAATCTCAATAGAGTCCATCTGGCCGTTCCAGGGGTAGGGCTCGCTCGAGCAGGTGTAGGGCTCCTCGCCGGCGTATCCGCTGCCGCCAAACTCGGGACGGTCGGAATCGAAGATGACCTCCCAGTCACCCTCGCGCGGCACGCCCACGCGGAAGCTCTCGTAGCTCGCCGGGTCAAAGTTGATCAAGATCACCAGATCGTCGTCGACGTCCTCACCCTGGCGCACAAAGCTCACGATGGACTGCTTGGAGTTGTCCGCATCGATCCAGGTAAAGCCGTCGTCGGTGTAGCCGCGCTCATACAGGGCGGGCTCGGCGGTGTACAGGTGGTTGAGCGCCTTGATAAACGCCTGATGATGACGGTGGGTCTCGTACTCCTCGGTCAGGAACCACTGGATGGACTCGTAGTAGCGCCACTCGATAAACTGGCCGATCTCGTTACCCATAAAGTTGAGCTTGGCACCGGGGTGCGTCATCTGATAGAAGGCCAGCGTGCGCAGGCCGGCAAACTGGCGCCACCAGTCGCCCGGCATGCGGCCGATCAGCGAGCACTTGCCGTGCACGACCTCGTCGTGGCTTAAGGGGCAAATGAAGTTTTCGGTAAAGGCGTACATGATGGAGAACGTGAGCAGGCCGTGGTTGCCGGGGCGCCACGGAAAATCGGTCTGCATGTAGTGCAGGGTGTCGTTCATCCAGCCCATGTCCCACTTGTAGTGGAAGCCCAGGCCGCCGTCCTGCGGCGGATAGGTCACGAGCGGCCACGCGGTGGACTCCTCGGCCATCATCATCACGTCGGGGTGGTGCGCCTCAACGGCGCAGTTGACCTGACGAATAAACGCGCTGGCGTCCAAGTCCTCCTCGGTACCGTACTTGTTGAACTTCTTTTGGCCGGGATCGTCGATGCCAAAGTTGAGGTACAGCATGCTGGACACGCCGTCCATGCGAATGCCGTCCACGTGGAAGTTCTCGAGCCAGTACAGCACGTTGGAGACCAGGAAGGATCGAACCTCGCCGCGGGCGAAGTCGAACTTATGCGTGCCCCAGTTGGGGTGAATCTCGTGCTCAAACAGCATATGGCCGTTAAAGGTGGCAAGGCCGTGGGAGTCAGCGCAAAAACCGCCGGGCACCCAGTCCATGATCACGCCGATACCCGCCTCGTGGCACGCATCGATAAAGTGCATGAGCTGCTGCGGGTCGCCGTAGCGCGACGTTGCGGCATAGTAGCCGGTCGTCTGGTAGCCCCAGGAGCCGTCGAAGGGATGCTCCATGAGCGGCATGACCTCGATGTGCGTATAGCCCATGTCGCGCACGTAGTCTACGAGCTCCACCGACAGGTCGTCGTAGGTGTAGAACTCTCCACGCTGCGCGGGGAAGGGATCCATGGGGCCGGGATAGTTGCCGTACTCGTCGGGCTCGCCCTGCGGCGCGTCGCCGTGGCGCTTCCACGAACCAATATGCACCTCGTAGATGTTAAGGGGCTGCGACATGTGGTTATGGCCTGCACGGCGCTTGAGCCACGCGGCATCGTTCCACTTGTAGCCATCGAGCGTCCACAGCACGCTGGCGGTACCCGGAGGGCACTCGGCCTTAAAGGCATACGGATCGGCCTTATAGAGCTTTTCGCCCTGGTTGGTCTCGATGAGATATTTATAGAGCTGGCCCTGCTCGGCACCAGGAATAAAGCCTTCCCAAATAGCGCTCGTATGCACGGGCACCAGCGGGTTGGCTTCCTCATCCCAGTCGTTAAATTCGCCAATGACATGCACGCTCTTTACATCGGGCGCCCAAACGCAAAAGCGCCAGCCGCGCGTACGGTTCTGCGTGTCGGGGTGCGCGCCCATCTTTTCCCAGCTGCGCTCCCACGTGCCGATGCCAAACAGATAGACATCGTCCTTGGTGAGCTCCGGTGCGTGCGGGGCGGCTTTACGGGTTGCGGGCTTTTTAGCCGTTGGCTTTAGCTTTGTATCGCTCACGTTTGATCCCATCATGACGCGGCAGCGTGTTGCCTTGGTGACTAGATGCGAAAGGTCCAAGGCTGCACGAATCGAAGGGACGGCGATAGTTCTATGATTCGTTCCACCTCGCGTGCTCGGTGGAACTTTCGGCAGAAACTACCATAACACCTGTACATTACTTTTATGGAGGAAAGTGGTTTTGCGGTGGCTTTTAATCGGTGAGCGCCATGTTTATACCACTGGCAGAATTGCGATGGTAAAACTCTTGACAGTTTTACCAATTAGGGTTTCAAGATTGATAGTTTGACGTTTGGTAAAACGTTTTTAGCAGGATGTTTACCATTTGACATCGAAAGGTTCGTTTATGTCCCAGACCGCCGTCCCCAACGTTGCTTTTATTTTCGATTGCGACGGCACGTTGGTGAACAGCACCCCCGTTTGGGCCTATGCCCAGCCAGAGTTATTGCACCGCCACGGGGTTGACGTGACGGTCGACGATTTTGCCCAGTTCGAGCATCTTTCGCTCGAGGACGAATGTCAGGCCTACCACGACACGTGGGGCATTGGCGAGGGTGGCGAGGAGCTGTATCGCGAGCTGAGCGAGATTCTGATCGATGGCTACTCCAAGGTACCGCCGCGCAAGGGCCTGCTTGCATTTTTGAAGCAGGCGCAGGAGGCCGGCATTGCCATGTGCGTTGCCACGTCTACGCCGGCCGAGCTGGTTAAGTCTGCGCTTGCGGGCGCCGGGCTCGATGCCTACATGGAGTTTGTGACCACCACCGGGGAGGCAGGACGCACCAAGCAGTTCCCCGATGTATACGAGCTGGCGCTGCGCCGCCTGGAAGAGCGCCATGGGTGCAAGTTTGAGCGCGCATGGGTGTTTGAGGACGCCGTCTTTGGCCTTAAGAGCTCTGGGGTCGCTGGCTTTAAGCGTGTGGGTATTTATGACCCGGAAGGTCGCATGGAGCGCGAAGAGGTACGCGACAACTGCGACATCTTTATCGATAGCTACGAGGAGCTGGATTTGGCTCGCCTGCTTGCGTTTGAGGGATAGGCGAGAGCTGTGGCTTGCAAGGTATTAGTGGTCTGCGGCTCGCCCGTGGTGGCGAGCGCGGATCTGTTGCGTAGACTAGCGGAGGAGTGCGACCACGTTGTCGCCGTGGACCGCGGACTCGACGCGCTGCTGAGTGCCGGCCTAGACTGCGACGTCTATGTTGGTGACGCCGACACGGTAAGCGATAAGGGCCGAGCGCTAGTCGAAGCCGCCAAAGACTTCGAAGTAGAGCGCCACAATCCCTACAAGGACTATACCGATCTGGCGCTAGCGCTCGATTCCGTCCGCCGTCGTTGGCCGGGTGCCGAAGTGGTTGCGACCTGCGCTACGGGCGGCCGTCCGGATATGGCGCTTTCCGTACTGGGTCTACTCGCAGGCTACGATGACGCCCCAGTCTGGATTGCCGAGGACAAGGTAGTCTCCCGCATCCTTCGCGCAGGTGAATCCTGGATCATCGAAGGCCACGAGGGCAGCACCTTCTCCATCATCGCCATTGCCCCCAACACCGAGGTAAGCGAACACGGCCTAGAATGGGAACTAAATCACGCCCCGCTGGGCTTGTTGGCCGACACCGGCATCAGCAACGTCGTCAGGTCAACAGCCACGATCCAAGTCCACACCGGCACCGTCATCGCTTACCTATATCAAGAGACATTTAGAGTCTGACCCAAAAAAGTCCTTGCACCCCACGCCAACTTCCCCTATAGTATCTCCTCGTCACGGGGGCGTAGCTCAGCTGGGAGAGCGCTTGACTGGCAGTCAAGAGGTCAGGGGTTCGATCCCCCTCGTCTCCACCATTGTGAATGCAAAGGCCTTCGGAATTCCGAGGGCCTTTTTTCATGCCAAAACACCTCGGTACATAAACCCATACCCACACCAACAAAAAGTTGCACAATTAATTTCCCATGTCTGTACATAGTTTGTTAGACGAACGCGATTACCAGCACGCCTCGCTGGTCAATTCGGGCTTCATGAACGTCTCTAATCACCGCTTGCACCCCAATAACCTGCGCCAACGTGAACAACATCCCAAAACAACCCCCTTAAGCACGCCAAATGAACGATATGTTGTCCAACACAACCCAAATCAGTTTTGCTAACAGCTTGTGCTAGGATAGCTAACGTTACATGGGTTCAACTGTCCTCACGGCTCCAACGGGCCACATAGCACAGGGTCGATCAGCATCCGGCCGTAACGGCGGTGCCAGAAACACCACGAGCTCCAATACCGATTGTCACGAGCGATTTTGCACATGCTTTTGTGGCTATTTATAAGCTCACATTGGACAGTGCGATGTATCGCTATGACAAACCACAGCAGTCCTTCAGCTGTTTGCGTGCGGTTCAGTTTTGAAATCACTTGACCGGGCCGCACGCAGCCAGCTGAGGTTGTAGGCATTCTTGCGATACGTGCCTGTAACCTCAGCGCTGCTTTTATACATACCGTTCACGGTGGGGCAGAGCCACGTGCTTGTCTGACTGGGCTCAGGGTTTGAATATGGAGCGTCTTCGCGCACAAGCGCCCTGGCGAAGCCATACCCAAACCCCGTGAGCCACACGTAAGACAGCAAGGGGGTGGTGCTCGTGTGGTATGTGATCCAGGTCATTAACGGTCGCGAAGACGTAATGCGCGAGCGCATCGAGCGCATGCTGCCAACTGGTGCCATGCAGGAGCTCTTTTATCCCCAATATCAAACCGAGATCAAGGTACACGGCGAATGGATCGTTACGACCAAGCCGCTCTTTCCCGGTTATCTTATCTGTGATACGGCAGATCCCCGAACCGTGCAACAGTATCTGCTACGCATGGACGACTTTGCCCGGGTGCTTTCCCAGGACGGTCAGTTTGTGCCGCTGGCAAAAGAAGAGACCCAGCTCATTGGCAGTTTTACCAATAGAGGAGACCGCGTAGTGCCCATGAGCGAGGCCTTAAAAGACGGCGACCAGGTCGTAGTGACGGCAGGTCCGCTGTTGGGCCACGAGGGCCTCATCAAAACCATTAATAGACGTAAATGCACTGCTTATCTGGAGCTCAACCTGTGCGGCCGACGCGTAACTACGCGCGTTGGCCTTGCCGTGCTTTCAAGCGAGCAGCGCGTCATGCGCAACCTCAAAAAGGTAATCGCCTAGCTGCTGGCGATTTCCGCAAAGGACAGGGAGGATCCCCGACCCGGGGACGAAATCTTGGAAGAGAACGTGTCAGATAAAACAGAATATGTAATGGACTTGCCCAAAGTCACAAGATTTCCTAGGGCAACAGAGTTTCCGCCTCCTGTCGAGAACCCAGCTCCTGCTATGGGTTTCGTTGCAACTGGCACTTATAAGGCGCCTGCGCCGGACTCGTCGTGTGCCGCCCCCAAGAAAGGTGGGCCGGCCTACCTCGCTATTAAGCGTGCATTTGATATTGTTTTCTCGGCGGGTGTTTGCGCAGTTCTTTTAATCCCCGTTGTGACTGCATGCGTTGCAATTGAGATCGACACCCCCGGCAAGCCGTTCTTCCGCCAGGAGCGTATCGGCAAGAATGGAAAACCGATATACATATTTAAGTTGCGCACCATGGTGTCGGATGCCCATGAGCATCCCGAGAAGTATATGACTTCCGAACAGCTGGCTCAGTGGAAACGCGAGCAGAAGGTCGACGATGACCCACGCATTACGCGCGTTGGTCGCTTCCTGCGACGCACCTCACTCGATGAGTTGCCGCAGTTTATCAACGTGCTCATGGGTGACCTCTCTGTCATTGGCCCCAGACCGGTGACGCTCGAAGAGACGTACGAGTATGGAGATGCCCGTGATGAAGTGCTCTCCTGCAAACCGGGGATCACCGGCTGGTGGGCTGCCACTGACCGCAATGACTCAACGTGGGCTAGTGGCCAGAGGCAGGCTCGCGAGTTATTTTATGTGCGCCATCAATCGGTTGGCCTAGACGCCCGCGTGTTTGTTAAGACCTTCAAGGCAATGAGGAAGGGCAAGTGATGGCTCCCTCCTTGAGCGTAGTCATACCAACCCTAAATGCGGCGGGCGAGATCGATGAGCTCTTGACCCTCATCGAAACTCAGACTCTCAGGCCCTTCGATATCTTGGTGGTTGACTCATCCTCCGAAGATGGCACCGTTGACGAGGTCGCCAAGCATCCTCGGGTTAACTTCGTTCGCATAGAACGTAAGGAATTCAATCACGGTTTGACCCGCGACATAGCTTTGAGGCACACCGCGGGTGATTTCGTTTGTTTTCTCACACAGGATGCTGTGCCCGCTTCCAGTCGCTACCTGGAAACGCTTGTCGAACCGTTACTGGCCGATAACTCTGTCGCGCTTGTGAGCGGAAGGCAGCTCCCCAAGGCCAATGCCCGTCGTTTTGAACAATTGGTTCGTGATTTCAACTATCCCGACACACCGTCTGTTCGGTCAAAAGGCGATCTCGAGAAATTTGGGATTAAGACGTTCTTTGCATCTGACACCTGTTCTGCCTATCGACGGACCGCATATCTCGAATGCGGTGGATTCGATCATGTCAACACCAACGAGGACATGCTCATGGCCGCCAAGTTTATCGCCTCGGGTATGAAGGTCGCTTACGAGCCGCGTGCCGAGGTCTATCACTCGCACAACTTGACGCCATCCCAACAGTTTGCCCGCAACCGTGCCGTCGGTTTCTTTCTCGAAACGCATGCGGACGACCTCATGCAGGCAAGTGAGATTGGTGAAGGAGGCCGACTCGTCAAGGCGGTCTCCTCCCAGCTCCTTAGGGAGGGCAATCTGGTCGAGTTCATCGCCTTCGCTGTCGACTGCTGCGCGCGCCTTCTGGGAAACCGTGCTGGCCGTAGGGCCGCTAGAAAAGAAAGGCTATAGCAAATGAAAGGCATCATACTCGCCGGCGGGTCCGGCACGCGCCTGTACCCGCTCACGCTCGTGACCTCCAAGCAGCTGCTGCCGGTCTACGACAAGCCCATGATCTACTACCCGCTGTCCACCCTCATGCTGGCGGGCATCCGCGACATCCTGGTCATCTCCACGCCGACCGACCTCCCCAACTTCGAGCGCCTGCTCGGGGACGGCTCGCGCTACGGAGTGAACCTGTCCTATGCAGAGCAGCCGAGCCCCGACGGCCTGGCGCAGGCCTTCACCATCGGCGAGGACTTCATCGCCGGAGAGCCGTGCGCCCTGGTGCTCGGCGACAACATCTTCTACGGCAACGGCCTGTCGCGCCACCTAACGCGCGCCGTCCAGAACGCCGAGTCGGGCCGCGCCACGGTCTTCGGCTACCACGTGGACGACCCCGAGCGCTTCGGCGTCGTGGAGTTCGACCGCGAGGGCCGTGCCGTCTCCATCGAGGAGAAGCCAGCCGAGCCCAAGAGCTCCTACGCCGTCACCGGCCTGTACTTCTACCCGGGCGACGTGGCCGCCAAGGCGCATGGGGTCGAGCCCTCGGCCCGCGGCGAGCTGGAGATCACCACGCTCAACCAGATGTACCTGGAGGAGGGGACGCTGTCCGTTGTGACCCTGGGCCGCGGGTACGCGTGGCTCGACACCGGCACCATGGAGAGCCTGCACGAGGCGGCGGAGTTCGTCCGCGCCGTGGAGCACTCCCAGGACCTGCCGGTGTCCGTGCCCGAGGAGATCGCCTGGGAGAACGGCTGGATCACGACCGCCGAGCTGGAGGAGGCCGCGAAGGCCTACGGCAAGTCGGTCTACGGGCAGCACCTCAAGAAGGTCGCCGCCGGCGAGATCGTCAACAGCCCGCGCGAGTACTAGGAGGAACCCCTCATGTCCGAGATCTTCGAACCGAAGAACATCATCGTCACGGGCGGCTGCGGCTTCATCGGCAGCAACTTCGTGCACTACGTGGTGGACAACCATCCCGGTGTGCACGTGACCGTCCTGGACAAGCTGACCTACGCCGGCAACCCCGAGAACATCGCCGGGCTTCCCTCCGACCGCGTCGAGCTCGTCGTCGGCGACATCTGCGACGCCGTGCTGCTGGACAGGCTGGTCCCCGGCCACGACGCGATCGTTCACTACGCCGCCGAGAGCCACAACGACAACTCCATCGCGGACCCGGAGCCGTTCCTGCGCACCAACGTGGAGGGCACCTTCCGCCTTCTGGAGGCCGTCCGCAAATGCGGAATCCGCTACCACCACGTCTCCACCGACGAGGTCTACGGCGACCTGGCGCTCGACGACCCCGCCAAGTTCACCGAGGAGACGCCGTACCACCCGTCCTCCCCGTACAGCTCGACCAAGGCGAGCTCCGACATGCTCGTGCGCGCGTGGACCCGCACCTACGGCCTTCGCACCACGATCTCCAACTGCTCCAACAACTACGGCCCCTACCAGCACGTGGAGAAGTTCATCCCCAGGCAGATCACCAACATCATCGACGGCGTGCGCCCCAAGCTCTACGGCCGCGGCGAGAACGTCCGCGACTGGATCCACACCGAGGACCACTCCAGCGCCGTCTGGGACATCCTGACCAAGGGCCGCATGGGGGAGACCTACCTCATCGGCGCCAATGGGGAGAAGAACAACATCACGGTCCTGCGCATGATCCTCGAGGCGATGGGAAAGGACCCAGAGGACTTCGACTGGGTCGCCGACCGCCCCGGCCACGACCGCCGCTACGCCATCGACAGCACCAAGCTCCAGCGCGAGCTCGGTTGGAGGCCGGCGCACACCGACTTCGCCGAGGGCCTGAAGGCCACCATTGACTGGTACGTCGCCAACGAGTCCTGGTGGCGCCCGGCCAAGGAGGCCACGGAGGCCCGCTACCGCGCACAGGGCCAGTAGGAGGGGATAGATCTATGGCAGACATCGCATTCGAGAAGGACCTCTCCGTCGCCGAGACGGGCATCGGGGGCCTCAAGGTCGTCGACCTCGCCGTCCACGGCGACTCGCGCGGCTGGTTCAAGGAGAACTGGCAGCGCGCCAAGATGACCGCCCTGGGCATCCCCGACCTCAGGGTCGTCCAGAACAACATCTCCTACAACGACAGCCGCGGCGTCACCCGCGGCATCCACGCCGAGCCCTGGGACAAGTTCATCTCCGTGGCCCGCGGCTCGGTCTTCGGCGCCTGGGTGGACCTGCGCGAGGGAAGCGAGACCTTCGGCAAGGTGTTCACGACCGTTCTGGATCCCAGCAAGGCCATCTACGTCCCGCGCGGCGTGGGCAACTCCTTCCAGGCCCTGGAGGACGGCACCGCCTACACCTACCTGGTGGACGCCCACTGGTCGCTGGAGCTCAAGAGGACCTACACCTTCGTGAACCTCGCCGACCCCGAGCTCGCCATCGAGTGGCCGATCCCGCTGGACCAGGCCACCGTCTCCGAGGCCGACCTCGACCACCCGATGCTCAAGGACGTCGTCCCCATGGCGCCCAAGAGGACGCTCGTCACCGGCTGCAACGGGCAGCTGGGCCATGCGGTGCGTGCGCTCGCCGAGGAGCGCGGCGTGGCCAAGGGCTTCGACTTCTGCGACATCGACACCTTCGACATGTCCGACCCGGAGGCCTATTCGCAGTACGACTGGTCGCTCTACGGCGCTGTGATCAACTGCGGCGCCTACACGGCCGTGGATAAAGCGGAGACCCCCGAGGGCCGCGTGACCGCCTGGAAGGCCAACGCGACCGGCCCGGCGCTGCTCGCTCGCACCTGCTCCGAGCACGGGATCACCCTCGTGCACGTTTCCAGCGACTACGTCTTCGACGGCACCGCCGAGGTCCATACGGAGGACGAGCCCCTCAGCCCGCTGTCCGTCTACGGCCAGACCAAGGCCGCCGGCGACATCGCCGTGGCAGGGTGCCCGCGCCACTACATCATGCGCAGCTCCTGGGTCATCGGCGAGGGCCACAACTTCGTCAAGACCATGAAGGGCCTCTCCGACCGCGTGGCAGACCCGCAGGATAAGCTCGAGCAGGTCACGGTCGTCGACGACCAGCTGGGACGCCTGACCTTCACGCGCGACATGGCCGAGGCCATCTTCCACGTGCTGGGGAACAAGGCTCCCTACGGCACCTACGACTGCACCGGCTCCGGCGCCGTCAAGAGCTGGGCGGACATCGCCCGCGCCGTCTTCGAGGCCGCCAACGGCAACGGCGGGAAGGTCGTGCCGGTATCGACCGCCGACTACTACGCGAATGCCGCCGGCCCCGTCGCCCCGCGCCCGGTCCACTCCGCGCTCGACCTGTCCAGGCTCGAGTCGGTCGGGTTCCACATGCCCGACTGGGAGGAAGAGCTCGGGGAGTACATTAAGGGGTTGTTATCCTAGTGAACATCGGAATGCAAAATAAGCCCATCGTTGTCGTTAGCGACTTTGGTTATATCGAAGGTGGGGCTGTTGCTGTTGCGGTTAAAACCGCCCTACTTCTTGCGTCCAAGGGACGTAAGGTGATTTTCTTCTGCGGTGAAGGACCTGTTTGCGATGAGCTTACTGCTTCCGATGTCGAAACTATTTGTCTTGGCATGCCGTCCATTAACAGCAACCCGTCTAAACTCGATGCCATTCGCAAAGGCGTCTGGAACACGTATGTCTATAAGTCATTCAGAAATCTTCTAAATCGCAATGATCTGAAGGGCGCCATCATCCATATACATACGTGGACAAAGGTTTTGAGCAGTGCTGTATTTGCCGCAGCAACTGAGAAAGGCAATCCAGTTCTTCTAACTGTCCATGATTACTTCTCCGTTTGTCCCAACGGTGGTTTTTATGATTATAACGAGAAACGTATCTGTGAGCGTAAACCCATGTCGGGCGCTTGCGTTTGTCACAACTGTGACAAACGCTCTTATGCTCAAAAGCTATGGCGGGTTGCTCGTCAGGCACAGCAGGACCGTTGGGTTCGCAACAATCGAAACATTCACTATGCGTTTGTGTCTGAATATTGCCGCGATATTCTTATTCCGTTCCTGCACAGCAAGTATCCCTATGAGGTCCTGCGCAATCCAGTTGATCATATTAAGTTCGATAACAGTGGTACTCAACAAGTTCGTGACCGCTTCTTGTATATAGGTCGAATCAGCCCAGAAAAGGGGGCTGATTTATTCTGTGAAGCAGTTACCGCTATTGGCGCCAGAGGCATCGTTATTGGTGACGGTGAAATGCTGTCCGACCTTAAGAAACGATTCTCTTATAACGTAGAGTTCACTGGTTGGCTTAAGCCCGAAGAAATGGGATTGCGCGGGGCCGCTCGTGCCATCGCGATGGTGCAACCGTCGCGATGGCACGAAGCGGCCCCGCTCACCCCCCTTCAGATGCTTGAGCAGGGTGTTCCATGCATCGTGCCGGATTGCTGTGCTGCCCGAGACTATGTCATAGAAGGTGTAAACGGCCTTCTGTTCAAAACTGGGGATGTTGAGGATCTTGAACGCGCGATGAAGAAGATGCTGGAGCGACCTCTGAGGCCGAAGCCGAAGATTCTCTCGGACGAAGTTTATTATCGAAATTTAATAGCCCTATATGAGAACTGTCTTTAGTCAAAAAAATTGCAGATTGTTAACTAGGGATTTTTAGCGAGCCATTACATACGGTGATTAGTTTGTTTTTCGTTGCTTTTATATGGATTATTGTATTCATTTTGATTTGCTATAACTGGTATCAAGATGATGGCGTTCTTTTCTTTCTAGATTTGAATCGAATCGGAATGATGATCTGGAGTTTAGGAACGGGGCTCTATGATTTCGCCTTATCAGATTTATATCATCCCAGTTTATTAATCAATGCTGTCTCGCTAATTGTATTCGTTATATTTTGGTTTTTCGCATCCAACAGTCGGAAGGATGTCTCTTTATTGAAAGAGTGTTTCGGAGAGTTAAAAATCCCAAACAATATCATTTATTGGTTTTTTTTAGCGTTAATTGCAATATTGGCCTTTTTTGCTTTTAAGGCTAATGCTGACGCAGGGCAACTTAGAGGGTTGAGCAACAATGCTGGCATGAAAGTAGATTTCAAAGGGGGCTATTTTTACAGACTCTCTGTACCAATTGCAATTTGTTTTTATCTTGTGGGAAGAATGGCAAAACAAAAGCTGTCAAAAATTTTTAGCCTATTGCTGTTTGTAGCCTTTCTTTATTTTACTGCCTGTGATTTGAGTCGTGGGCCTATCGTTTGGATTCTTACAGGCTGCCTTTTGTTTGAATTGCTTTTATACGTAAAACGCACTGGGAAAACAAAGGTTTCCGGTAAAACTTTTCTTCTTCTTGTCGGTGTATTTGTCGCTGTCGTATTTGCATTTGATTACTTTGGCTCGATTAGAACTGCGACCCTATTTTCGAGCGTGTCTAGTCAATACAAGATGAACGTTGATGTACCTGATGGCTTTACCTGGTTATATATTTATATCAGTTCACCACTTGAAAACGCTCGCTATGCCCTCGACAACATCGTTGTCAAAACACCAACATTTGGTGCGCATCTGTTTTATCCATTTATCAAATTGTTCTCTAACTTTCTCGGATTCGATACGACTTTTTCCTCGTGGTTAGGGTCAAGTACTGTTGTCTATTCGTACATGGCAACAGATCCTGGCTTAACTGTTGGCTCTTTTTTAATGGATGCTTTCCAGGATTTTTCAATTTTAGGCATTGTAATTTACCCCCTTTTTTACGGTCTTGTCTCTCTGCTTGTAAAGGCAATGCTGAATTGGCAGCGCCTTTCATCACTTACTAAGCTAATTACATATTCTCTTGCAATCCAAGGACCACTTTGGAGCATTTTCGATGACACGGTATTTTCCGGCCCACTTTGGGTCTGTGCCTTCGCGGTAATTGCTATCGATCTCCTGACCACATTTTTTACGACAAGGACTAGGGGTAATGAAAAAAATGAAACGGAGAGCCGGTTGTACATTGAGGAAAGGGGTTAGTGACTTTGCGTATCTCTCTTGTACTCTCAAGTTATAACGGTTCTGAATATATCGATGAGCAGCTTGATTCACTTAGGCTTCAAGATAGGACCTTTGACGAAGTATTAATATGTGATGACTGCTCGACAGACGGAACATATGACATTATTCGCAGTTATATTGATCGTTTTAAGCTTGAAAAGTGGTCAGTTGCGGTAAACGCAGTAAACAATGGATGGAAGGTCAACTTCCATAAGCTAATTATGCATGCAACCGGCGATTTAATTTTCTTGTGCGACCAAGATGATGTTTGGCTACCCTCTAAAGTATCCGAGATGGCATTTCTGATGGAAAACCATCCAGAAATTGACGTCTTAGCATGCGATGTCGAGCCCTTCTATGAAACCGGATCAAAAAAGGTTCCAAATGTCGGAAACGGCGCCAATGATGGTGCTCTCCTGCACGAGCAAATTAATGCTAAATCGATATACGTTACCCGACCTGGCTGCGCTTATTGTATTCGCAAGACTTTCGCAAACGAAATTGAACCGTTCTGGAAAGAATCTTGGGCTCACGATGCCATGCTTTGGGAGCTGTCCCAGGTAAAAGGCACATTAGCTTTGTATGACAAAAGGCTCGTAAAGTTTCGCCGACATGCAGCCAACGCGTCTGCTAGAAAGAAGATGACGCGTGAAGACAGAATACATGATGTCGAGGATTTAATTGATCGAGTCCGATTAATGAAGCGATTTGGCCTTGAAAAAAAGACCTTGGAAAAAGCGGATGAATTACTATTGGACGATATAAATTCATGGTTGAACTTCAGAATCTCATTCCTTAAATCAAGAGGGCTGAGAGAATTCTCCTCCATTTTACGGCACAGGTCTTTTTATGCCACATGGAAAGGCTTGCTTGTTGACGCGGTGCTTGCCTGCAGGGGGTGATAGCTTCAATTTAATACGCTTAGTCTGGCTCGATCAAAAACATGAGAGCGTTCATGGCTATTCGACTTGCTTGATTTAATTATTAATTATTAATAATTTGGATTCCTTTTGAACAAGAAAACTATTTTGCAAAACATGAGTGTCGCTTTTCTGGCCCAAGGCGTTACTCTTGCTTTATCAGTTATTCAGACGATGATTGTCCCGAAGCTGCTTGGTGTTGAGCAGTTTGGTTACTGGCAGTTATATATCTTCTACGTAAGCTATGTTGGATTTTTCCACTTGGGTCTTTCCTCGGGAGTCTACCTGACGACCGGTGGTCAGAAGCGAGAAGAGATGGACAAGGCATCGATTAAGAGCCAGATGCTCTTCGGTGTCTTTTACCAGACATTCATGGCCATCGTAATCGTCTCTTTGTCCAGCTTCTTACAAACCGGTGCTGAGCGTACGTTCGTTGTGGTTATGACCGCAATTTACCTAGTACTTCAGAACTTGGCGACTTTCATGATGAATGAGCTGCAGTGCATGAACGAGACGAAGAAGTCGTCGTTCTCAACGATTATAGAGCGCTTGGCGTTCTTGGTGCCACTATTGGTACTGCTGGTTTTGAGGATAGACTCGTTTTATCCCTACGTATTTGCTTATACGGCTTCCACTTTGATGCAGCTGGGCTACTGCGTATGGAACCTGCGCGACTTTTGGGAAGCTGAGTGGCTTGGCCTTCGCCGGGCGGCGCGGCTTGGATGGGCGAGCATCAAGATCGGCTTTCCAATGATGCTCGCGAATGTGATGAGCATGTTAATCCTTGGTATCGGTCGTGTTTTCATCGATGCGCGGTGGGGGATTGAGACATTCGGCAAGCTGTCGCTCGCCCTTTCTCTTGTGAGCTTCTTCCTTGCGTTCGTTTCGCAAGCCTCCATGGTTCTTTTCCCCTCGTTGCGGCAAGCGACACTTGATGAGGTTCGAAAGTTCTACCGCGCCGCGCGTGACGCCATGGGGCTTTTGTTTCCGGGTGTTTATGCTCTGTACTTCCCGATGGTCTGGTTGCTATCGATGTGGCTGCCCGACTACTCAAGTACATTTACTTACCTGATATTCCTTCTGCCCATCTGTGTTTTTGACAGCAAGTACAACATCACTGGCGTGACTTACTATAACGTTCTTCGGCGAGAACGCGTGATGCTGCTTGTAAACATGGTATCCGCATTTACCTGCTTAATCCTTACCCTATTAGCTGTCTACGCTTTTGGTTCCGTCTTTGCAGTCATTTCGGTTATGACAGTAGTGATTGTCGCCCGAAGCCTGTGGTCAGAGTTCTACATGAACCGTCTGATGAAGGTCCCTGCAAGCTCCATCGGTGCTGCTGAGATCATGCTGACTGTTGGTTTCATCCTGTCGGCATTTTTACTATCACCAGTGCCGGCTTTCTGCTTGTATTCTTCGATTTATTTGGCGTTTCTGACCTTTTTCCGCCACGAACTGGTAGGGACCATGAAAAAACTAAGGCCGTAGGTGACGGTGTCCCGCACGTTGCTTTTTCATAATAACTGTGAAAGGAAATGATTTTTATGGGACTTATGCAGTCCAGCGCACCGCATGTTGAGGGGGAGCTCGAGCTAAGGGATATTCAGCTAGAGTCCCTAAAGATTCTGAAAGATATCGATACTGTTTGCAGACGCGAAGGTATTACGTATTGGCTGATGTACGGAAGCCTCATCGGCGTTGTGAGACATCAAGGGTTTATTCCCTGGGATGATGACTTAGATATCGCGATGCCCCGTTCAGACTACGAGCGGTTCTTAGCTTGCTTCGATGGACGCTTCCCAGAACTCGACAAGTACACGCCCGTGAAACCGGAGATCGGTTTGAGAAGGCCGTTCCTTATAACGCGCATCTCTAATCCTGAATATAAGATGGTAGGGGAGTACGGCAACGAGGTCGATGAACTTGGGACTTTCATCGATATTTACCCGTTGGACGGCCTAGCCGACAACATGGGCGAAGCTCTGGATAAAAAGAGAGCAGCACACAAGCTGATGTTGCGCTATCTACAGGCGTGCAATTTTGATTGTTGCAACAGAGATATCAATCCAGCAAAAAAACTAGCTAAGTATATTTTGAGCCGAATGCTAGGAAAGCCTGAGAGGTACCAGGAACAACTTAATACTGTGTGCACGGAGTCTTCGTTCGATTCCAGAAAGTACGTTGGCCTTATCTCATGGGCCGGAACTCCGGAATCGAGCATCTTTGAGCGAACGTGGTTCGAAGACACCGTGTATATGCCTTTTGAGGATATGGACGTACCCGTGCCTAGCGGCTATGACCCGCTGCTGAGGTCTTGCTTTGGTGATTATATGCAGCTGCCGCCAAAAGAGGAGCGTATGGGGCACCACGTTTACTCAATCATTAGGCGTGTTTAGAGCTGCCGCCATTGGTTTCGGGTGATGGTTTCACCTTTTAATTGAAATCTGAATTAACTAGAGATTTGGAGAATGCAGATGCTTAACTTTACTGTGGGACCGGTTATGAGCCCTAGCGAGGTACTGGAAGTTTCAGCCAAGAACGCGCCCTATTTCCGTACGCCAGAGTTCTCTCAGGTGATGCTGGAGAACGAGCGCATCATGCTGGGCTTGCTGTCCGCTCCTAGGAACTCGCGCTGTGTGTTCCTGACGGCTTCGGGCACAGGTGCCATGGAGGCCGCTGTGATGAGTGTCTTGGCACCCGCTGAGCGTGTTGCCGTCGTCAATGGCGGTAGTTTCGGGCAGAGGTTCGTCGACTTATGCCAACTTCACGGGCACAACGTCAACGAGATTAAGCTTGAGTTCGGGCGTCAGGTCACGCGGAAAAACCTCGAGGATGCGGTGGAATCCGGCTGCGGTGCGTTGCTCGTGAACATGCATGAGACCTCGTCGGGACTATTGTACGACATGAGGCTCCTATCCGAGTTTTGCCGCGAACGCGAGATGCTCTTGATCGTCGACGCAGTGAGCGCGTTCATCGCCGAAGAGATTGACATGGCGGCTCTCGGCGCCGACGTGGTACTGACGGGTTCGCAAAAGGCGCTAGCTTGCCACCCGGGCATCTCCCTCATGGCTCTCTCGCCGCGCGGACAGGAAAGGGTAGCGGAGAATCCCGAGGTTTGCTCCTACTTGAGCCTAAAGGAAGCCCTGCGCAACGGCGAGCGTGGGCAGACTCCCTGGACGCCTGCTGTCAACACGCTGCTTGAGATCAATGCGCGTTTGAGGTCGATCGAGGCGCGCGGGATCGACGCGGAGCGCGCCGAGATCGCGTCGCGCGCGAAGGCCGTGCGCGACGCCCTGACGAGCACCACACTCGAGATGGTCCCCGAGAACCCCTCCAATGCAGTGACGGCGCTCCGTTGCCCCGCGAGCAACGCAAAGGCAATCATCGAGCGCGCCAAAACCGGGTACGGCATGTGGCTGTGCCCAAACGGAGGCGCGCTGTGCGACGAGGTGTTCCGCATCGGGCACATCGGTGCCATCACAGAGGAGGACAACGACAGGCTTATCGACTGCCTGACCTCGCTATCGGCCGAGGGTCTGTTCTAGGTGGGGGCGCAGATGAAACAGGTAAAGGTCATAGAAGGAGAGGACTTCCGGCGCATGCAGCTATTGGAGCTCGACATGCTCGTGGAGTTCGACCGCGTGTGTCGCGCTCACGGGATTGCGTACACAATCTTCGGCGGGACGCTCCTTGGCGCAGTGCGCCACAAGGGCTATATCCCCTGGGATGATGATGCTGATATTGCAATGCTTCGTGAGGACTACGAGAGGTTCCGTTCTGTCGCCCATGAGATGGACCCGTCCATCTGTTTCTTCCAGGACCATCTGAGCGATCCTGAATACAGGTGGGGGTACGGCAAGCTCAGGCGCACCGGAACGAAGTACGTGAGGGTCGGACAGGAGCACTTGAAGTGCAAGACAGGAGTCTTTGTCGACGTGTTCCCCATGGACGACGTGCCTCTTGGTGTGGGCGGCCAAATTCTGCAGGACTTCTGGTGCATGTGCCTGCGCAAGGTCCTATGGTCTGAGGTCGGCAGACTCGACCCCCGCGTGTCGGCTCCGCTCAGGGCCTGGTTCTCGCTGTTGTCCAAGATACCCGCAAAGGCGGTTTATGCTCTAGCCGCTCCAATGGAGCGCAAGAGCACGGACGACAGCCCCAACCGCGTAAGGACGCTGCTGTTTCCAGCTACCGGTACCCTCTATCGAGAAAATCCGCTCGAAGAGCGTTACGCGATGCCTAAGGAGTGGTTTAAGGACCTGTCGGAGTACGAGTTCGAAGGGAAACGTTTGATGGGGACACGTGACTTCGACGCGATCCTCACTTACATCTATGGCGACTACATGCAGTTGCCGCCCGAGGACCGCCGAGGGCAGCACTCTCCGGTATCGAGCTACGAGTTTTAAGGAAAACGAACGTGAATGTGAAGAAAGTGGCCTGCTGGGACGAGGGCCTGCGGCGTGTTCTGGAAGGTCAGCGCGTTGAAAACCCCTACGCACTTATCGATGCGCTGACCTACGGGTTCGAGGGCGACAATGTTGCGTGCTGGGAGGTCTTCGACGAAAGCCGACTCGAGGCGGTCGTTTACCGATATTATGACGGACTCCAGGTCGTCTTCTGCGGGCAGGCAGGCCACCGCGCAATCCGGGCCGTCGCGACCCTCGTTGAGAAAATGGACCCCTCCATGGTCCAGACCTCTTACAGTGCAGCGGCAGAGCTCGCCACCGTGCTCGCCGACTACAGTTTGTCTGAGGGGTGGGTTATGCGGGCTGACGGAACTCAGGTACCAGACCCCGCGGCGGTCAGGGCGACCGAGGCCGACTATCCTGAGATAGCCAGGCTCATCTGCGGCGACGAGGAGATTGGCAAGCACTACGACGTCAGCGCGCTCGTGGCTCAGTTGTGTGAGAGAGAGCGGCTTCAGGGCTGCAGGAGCATAGTCATTAGGGATAGCGAAGGAATTGCTGCGCATATGGCGACCTATGCCGAGTCCGACGATGTTGCCGTCTGCGCCGGGCTCAAGGCACGCCCTGGCGCGGAGAAGGGTGTCGGGGCGCGGGTGCTCTCAACGCTGGCCGTCGAAGTGGCCGCGCGCGGCCTCATACCTTTGCTGTACTGCTACATAGAGCCACTGTGGCCTTGGTACGAGGCCCATGGGTGGGAGAAAGCCTTCCACGTCGCGAAGCTCGAGCACTGCGGCAATTACTAAACAAGCCACGAAAGGGAAGGTGAGGCCCATGAGGAAAGTGATCACATATGGAACGTACGACCTTCTGCACCGGGGCCATGTGCGCCTGCTGGAACGCGCCAAGGCGCTCGGCGACTACCTGGTCGTGGGCGTAACCGCCGATGGCTTCGACAAGGTGCGCGGGAAGATTAACGTTTCCCAAACCCTCAACGAGCGCATGCGTTCTGTCCAAGAGCTCGGGATTGCTGACGAAGTAATCGTTGAAGAGTACGAGGGCCAGAAGATTGACGACATCAGACGTATGGGAATTGATGTGTTCACCGTAGGCTCTGACTGGGTTGGTAAGTTCGACTATCTCAGGGAATACTGTGAGGTAGTCTACCTTGATCGCACGCAAGGCGTCTCGAGCACCGAGCTTCGCGCCGAAAGTGGACATCTACGAATGGGGTACGTGGGCAAGCGTGTGCTAGTGGAGAAGTATCTGCGTGAAAGTGCCTTCGTGAATGGCGTTGACCCCACCTGCGCGATGATCGACAGTGATGGAAGCCTCGCAGGCTGTGGCTTAGTCGAACAGGCTAATGATTTCGATGAGATAGTCGGTCGATGCGACGCAATCTACCTTGCATCGCATCCCAATCAGCACTATGGACAGATTAAGCGAGCGCTTGAGGCGGGCAAACATGTTCTATGTGAGAGCCCCATTGCCTCAACGCGTGAGGCGTGCCAGGAACTGCAGGCGCTCGCACGCTCAAAGGGCCTCGTTTTGGCCGACGCGATCAAGACGGCGTATTCAACGGCCTACCATCGACTGCTTCTGCTCGCCAAGAGTGGTCACATTGGACGAGTTCTGTCGGTGCGCGCTGTATGCACCAGCCTTGTTGATCTTGGCAGTGAGGACATCTCGAGCGTTGAGGGCAAGTGGTCGAGCTCCAAAGCCTGGGGTCCAGCAGCGTTGCTGCCCATCTTGCAGCTACTCGGAACTAATTATCAATCAGCCGATTTTGTAAGGGCCGACCTTGAAGGTCACGCTGGCTTTGACGCGTTTGGTGAGATCCGACTGGCATTCGAGGATGGCTACGGCGAGGCGGTTTTCGGCAAGGCGGCTAAATCTGAGGGGTCGCTTGTGGTTTCCGGCACGGATGGCTACATTTACGTACCCGCTCCCTGGTGGAAAACAGACTACTTCGAGGTACGCAAAGAGGATCCTTCTCAAAACAAGCGGTATTTCTTCCAGCTTGACGGCGAGGGAATTCGCAACGAGCTCGTCGAGTTCGCGCGAGCAGCTGAGCGTGGAGGCAAATGCGGTCTTTACATCGATGATAGTGTATCCGCCGCCATAGCTGGCCTGCTGGGCCAATTCGACGCAAGTAAAGACCACATCGAACTGTCGCCTATCAAGCTCGGGAGCGACACCTGTGGTGAGGGCGTAGCAAGATAACCGCGCTTAGATATACACTCGACGCATTATTCATGCCGTAATCTGAAGCATGGGGGAGTGGTGACCATCATTCTTCTGGGTGATAGCGGCCTGTATCTCGATTGCATGCTTATCTTTCATTGATTTAATAACAACGCAAGCAGCAACTTGCGAATAACGGAAGCCGAAATTTGGCTACTTCCACGTAAACTCTCTCTATGAGTTTTGACTTACGTTGGTTCAATAATTGACTACGACAACTTGCGATCTAACGTAAACCTACCGTAGGCACTTGAATGTGTCTTCGCTATTTGGTATTTGGTAAAACAAAACAAATGAAGGGCCCTTCGCTAGGGTCATGATGACTACATAATTTGATTTAGAATCAGGCTCACATTAGTTATGTCTATGTGGGCCTTATTTTTTAAGCAAGTGCCTGCAAGTCGCTATACGTAGCAGTCATGCAAATAAGAATCTGTATCATTTATTTGTATTTCTAACAGTTTAGATATCGTGCGACACCGCGCCTGCCCTAAGCTGCGGTAGGTCGCGTCGGTCATTAGGATATGGCGCACCACCCTTGCGATCGGGTTCCATCTGTCCCAGGCCAGGTTGACCCGGAACTTCCAGGCGCGTCAATGATCGCATAGTCCCACTATTTGGGAGCTGAATTAAAGAATCCTGAAAGCAGAGCGATAATTGTAGTATTGGCAATTGATTTTTGGTGGCGGAGGAGACAATGGACCTAACGAATCTACCTGAGTACATCTCAGCGATTGTGGCAATCATCGCATTGCTCATTTCTTGTTACCAAGTTCGTCTCAGTAATAAACAGTCTCTATTCAATCGACGTTTAAATATATGGATAACCGTCGATAAACTCATGAGTGTTTACGTAAAAAACGCGAAGGACTTGGAACATGATGACGAACCACAAATGGATATCGACCTGCAATTTGCTTTGCTAACTAACACCACGTACTTGCAATCAATTTCAACCTCAATAACTCATGTGTTAGATGCCGAACCTCAACTTAATTTGCATTTAAAGCTTGATAAAATGAAATCGCTCGCCATGGAGGCGAGATTTTGCTTCAAAGGAAAGAGTGGAAACGCAATAGCCGAATTCATAGAAGCCTATCAATCCCTTTTGTTTTCAATGTATCAGTATCAGATTCTATTGAATAAGAGGTCTCAGAGCGCAAAGCAATATCAATGGACGCTTGAACAGGCTTCTAAATAGTTACATGAGCCCGATCAACGGGAAGATCTCTTTGAAAGAGAAAACACTCTTGCCGCATCATACAAGACTCTATGCCAGCTAAACAAGAGAGGTGCAATTCAGCGCCAAATACAACTAGCAGGCCCAATATGGCGCTGAGCTAAAAATTGGCTGCTCAAGATGGTCGATGCCGCACCAAACCTCAATGCCATTAGCCCTATGAGCGAAAACTCTTAAGCTATAAAGTTGCGCAAGATCTGTCAGCTTTCATTGCTGCGGGTTTGAGAGCGTTACCAATTAGAATATAACTCAGTGCTGGAATAAGAATCGGAAGCTGACTCAGGTGAACTTTAAGGACGAATATATAAATAGCCAAATGTTCAGCTGGAGACATCATCCAATGCGGTATATGGCAAGGGAAGATGACCTCAATTTCAGTCATCTTTATAACTACGTAGAACAATTGGCAGATTCCATTAGCGGAATTGTCTCTACTCCACCTTTCAATCAGTTTTTACTTGAATCCTGTCAGCTTTTGGCTAACTCGCTAGATCTAATTCATCAAGGTTACTTCGACGCCGCCTTTTATTCAGTTAGACAAGCTGGAGAGATCATCCTTGTCGGTACATTGTTTTCGAATCTAGAAGAATCTGAGCGCAAGGCTAAATATGAGAAATGGGTCTCGCTCGACAGGTTCCCCTCATTTAGCGAACTGTCCAAAATGCTGCGTTCAAAAGATATTGAATATCGAGACCTTCTTGAACAAATGCCCGAAATTGATGAGCTAATCAGCAAGCTCAATAAGAGGGCGAACAAGTATATTCACAAACAAGGCCACGAATCCTTTTATACCAAGCCTTACGAGGTGGTTCCCGAAAGCGCGAAGCATATTCGAGAGGATTTCACCGATTATTTCACGACTACTGTAAAGGTCTGTGCAATTTTTCGACTTGCCGTCGATCCTTTCCCCATATTACTGAGCGACCCCGAATGCGAATTCAGATTCCCTGATTGTATGACACTCGAATTCGGCCAGAGCTTTATTGATAATTGTTTGGGAAACGAGTTTGTTAAACACTACATTGAGACGAATTATTACCGCAATTGGGTGAATGCGATTAAGTCAACATTTCCTCAGTTGAAGGAGGCAACATATAATGTTTCAAACGTGCACTATATTGATCTGTCTAGCATCGAAGACATTCTTGATGAGCTAGATAAGTTAACGTTATATGAGGCAACTGCTGTTTTATTCACTGCACTATTCTCAGAGAAAGTAATTGCCATTCATATAACCGGCATGCTTGATGCGTTTAGTAATTCGGCAAGACCATCAAGCGGTCTGTACCTTTCAGACATGAGTGACTACGCGAGTCAACTTGGCGGAGTCAACGTTCCACTCGCGGAGATCTGTCATCTCGCTAGTCTTGATATATCGCATGAGTTTTCTCCCGTTAGCTCATTCATTACTTCGTTTTCTATTGCGTCAGATTTTGTTTGCGTTGAGACCGCTAAGCTTCTTGATGACAATGAAGTTGAGCTAGGCCGAAAAGCGGCAGATGAGCTTGATTGGCTTTGGAGCCGGATCAAAACAGGCCAATGTACCATGTTTGAATTAAAGGAAACGGAACTGTTCAAGTGGATTAAACAAAGCATGCAAGTAGAATGTCATCGCGTCTAGGCCGGCAAGAAATAACTGATCGTGAGTACGTGCCATCCGACCCACCTATCGAGCTTCTTGGTGAGCTGGTTTGATTCGACGCGGATATTTGTCTTTACAATGTCTTATCCTCAAGTAATGAAACCTGCCGTAAACTAACAAATCCAATAGTGGGAAACGAGTGATGCATGTTTGAATTAAACGCAAAGCAGGAGATGGCGCTATCTATTGTTTGGATGCGCCAAGACCAACTTCCGCTTGATCTGACAGACTTGGAAATCACGAAGCATCTCTTGGCGCTTCGCGATAGCGGAATGATATCTATGCAAACCGATATGTCCAATACAATGGCATATGTTGAGGCATTGCGCCCTTCTGGACGCGAGCACTATAGTCGAACGCGCCAAGCCAGAAGAAGATTCAAGCGTATAAGCGATGGCGCAGACGAGCTTCTCAATATATTGTGCTGCGACGATAATGCTAAAGCTCATCAGGGGCCTTCATATGTAAGAAATCGAGTCGAAGATTATCGTGAATTGTCTCGCAATAGCCTATTGCGAGTTAAATGGTCAAGCAATATCCCTTATTTAGTTTCAATTACCGACGACGGGTGGAATTACTTCGAAGGATGGTTTCTGGACCAGGAGGTTCCAATGAATATCAATGTAAACCCCGTATTCACCAATAACGTCTCAAATAATCCGAGCATCTCTTCAACTTCAGCGTCCTCATCTACTTCCTCGTCGACTATGAATTCAACTAATGCCATTCAGATGGTGCTTAAACTTGAACTAAGTGATGAAGACAGGAATGTCGCCCTGAGCGCAATCGCTGATCTAGATAAATCCTCAAAAAGGGATGATAAGAAGGACTTTCTCGAAAAGATTGAAAAGCTTTCGGCTATCGCAAAGAACGTTGGCCCATTAGCGTCAATTGTCATTCCGTTGATTGAAGCAGCCGTAAAACAATTTCTCGGGAATTAAGAGTGGGTCTAAGTAGAACAACCATTCGTTACCGCGTATCGGACTAAACTGGGACTGCCCCAGCTTCGGCTACTGCCTGCCCAAGGACAACAAGCAGCTGCTGGCGAACTACAAGGACGTGCCCCAGAACCTGATCGAGGCCATCGTGGAGGCCAACCGCACCCGCAAGGACTTCGTCGCTGACGAGGTGCTGCAGATGGTCTGGGACCGCGTGTACGAGGGCAAGGAGAAGCCGGTCGTGGGCGTGTACCGCCTGACGATGAAGTCCAACTCCGACAACTTCCGCGCGAGCTCCATCCAGGGCGTCATGAAGCGCGTGAAGGCCGAGGGCGTGCCCGTGGTGGTCTACGAGCCCACGCTGGACGCGCCGGAGTTCTTCGGCTCCGAGGTGACCCACGACCTGGAGGCCTTCAAGGCCGGCTGCGACGTGATTGTCGCCAACCGCTGGAGCGACGAGCTCGTGGACGTGGCGGACAAGGTGTACACGAGTGATCTGTTTAAGAGGGACTAGGGGAGAGGGCGGAACCAGGCTGATCCGCTTCAATCATTCGCTATTTTAACCGCGTCGAGGGCGGGGGTGTTCGGCATTAGCCGATACACCCCCGCCCTTCATTGTTCTTCGCAGGTAAAATTCGCCTAATTCGAGCGATCGCTCAACGTGATTCGTGCCTTGAAACCGGCTCCATATTCTCCCGCCCGTGCCTGGTCATCCAACTTGAAGCCGATGTTATACAGCTTCCCCGACTTCGTCTTCCGAACCAGGCCATGCTCCAACATGAATGCGACAACGCGGCGATGTGCTTCGACGTCGTCCAAGTTCAGGTAGAAGCAGGCGACGCCTCTGCCGTTCTCGATAACGGACTCGAATGAGCTGTGCTTGCATTCCGCGACGACCATTCCGAGGGCCGCCTTGCGGCAGACTTCCTCCGCGAACTCGATATCGTTGAAGTAGAACATCCATTTCCCGCACCTGCTCTCGTCTAGCGCAGGTGCCAGCTCGGTGTCGATGTAGAACGAACACCATGGGTTGTCCACCCTGACGATTCGGCCGTCTTCGCTCAGCATCGTCTTCTCTTCCATCCATGCCTCATATGGTTTGAGGGTGCTTTCGTAGTACGCGATTGTTCTCGGAGAGCACCCCTCGACTTCCTTGTCGGTAAGGAAGAGACCGAGTAGACTCGAGTTGCTGGGCACGCTGCTTTCGGCATGGCTACACATAGTGCTTTCGAGCACTGCTTTTAAGATTGCTTTATCTGCAGATAGTCTAGAACCGGCTACATCTGTGTTAGAACCATATTGATCATCGCTTCCACCGGGGGCTCCTTTCCCCTTGGTTCGATGGAAACAATTCTGAAGTGCAGGCCTATGTTCCGGTAAATGATTATTTAGCTGAACTTGGAGAAGCCCTTTTTGCTCAAACAATTGAAGAGAACAAGCGAGAAAATCATTACCGTTCAGTCGAGTCATTCTGCGAAGTCAAGGGCGGTTAGAGGCTCCCTAAAGGTTCAGAGCTAATTGCAGAGGCAAACTCTCATCCATATATTCGAGTCCGCGACTTAAACAACGCTTCTGTTCTCTTACTCACTTCGGAAATGCTATATATCGACGATGAAACACGATCTAATATTTCGCGCTACGTTGTCAACACTGGCGATCTAATTGTTTCCGTTGTCGGAACGATTGGCCTTACGGCGTATATCGGAAAAACGCTCGATGAGGCAAACCTCACAGAGAATTGCAACAAACTTACTTCGTTTAAAGGCGACTTTGCGGCGTGGTCGTATTTCTTTCTTCGTAGCTCAATGGGCATGGAAGCTATTAGGCTTGGAACTGTTGGTGCCGTTCAGACCAAGCTTGCATTAAAAAACATTAAGTCGATGAACGTCCCGTTTGCTCCAGCTTGTGCAATAGAAAGAACGACTTCGACGCTCAATGGTATTCTTGAGCTCATATAGGCTAATATACTCAAGTCGTAGGCTCTTGGCGAACTGCGTGACGCATTGCTTCCCAAACTCATGTAGGGCGAAATCGACGTCTCTCAGTTTGGCGCTGTTCGGATGGATTAGGTATAGAGCGCTATGGCAGGGGGGCGAAGATGATGATTGTTGTAAATGAATCGGCTGCTGCTTCATATCTATACCTAATGGGATTAACCATAGACGAAGAGCTGCCGCTTACGCAACACCTCTCTCTATTGCCGGCCACGTGCAAGGCCTCGCCGGACGACATGATAAATTCTATGATGAAATATGGCAGCGGAGATGAGACCGATTTAGGTGTCTTGATTGCCGTCCTTAGGAAAACTACAGCTCAGTTGCGCGTTGTTGGAGAGGGCAAAGAGCTTGCAGTTCGAGTTTGGAATGCCCAATCTGCAATAGTTCTATTGTCCGCGCTTTTGAATTGCGAATTGTATTGGCATGTTCAGAGCGATTCGCGGACAGAAGATTTTTCGCCATGCTCGGCAATCAATGTTGTTCTTTCTACAAGGTTGTTCATTCCAAGAAAATTGAAAGTGATCAACGATTCAGAGAAGCAGTGGATAAGACAGCATTATCGGGACGCATGGGAACTGTTTGATAAAAACACGCGATTTGAGACCGCGGTGAATTCCTTGTGGAGCTACAAGCAATCGCTTCGACCTTCAGTTCAAATGGCGATTATATGGGCTGGGATTGAGTCATTGTTTGGAGTCCGGAGCGAACTTGTTTTTCGTGTCAGTACTCTCGCAGCTTTGTTTCTTGGAGGAGGCAAGCAAAAACAGCAAGAAATAAAGAAGCTATATAGAGCAAGGTCAGAAGCCGTTCATGAGGGAAAACAACCTTCTGAGTCTTGTGTTTCCGATTCTGCAAAATTATTGCAAGCGCTAATCTTGGAATGCGTCGAACGGGGCTGTTTACCAAATGAGGACGGTTTGCTTTTCGGATTCGAAGAAGGATCGGCTAAATAATCATTTATCGCCCTACGAGTATTTGCAGATGAGACACCGATGCGTTTCAGTTGCATTGCATAGACAAGATAACGAAAAAGCAGCAAATCAAGAATGGCGATTCGCAAACATGGTTTATCCGGAGTTTTCACCAACCGCATCTTTGCGCGCCGCCTCAAATGAAACCCATAATGGAGTTTGGGCCATTCCAGAGTCACTTGCGCAAAGGTATTGCGAGTTTTTGGATCCAGTGATTTTGAGACGTAGCGTCGCCACTCAGACCGCGAACGCTTCATCGATCTGCAACTTCGGCAAAGCAAAGGGCCGAACATATGACCATGTTTTGATTTATCCAGTTGCCGATATGGCCTCTTGGTTGCAAGATGCCTCGACGGGCCTGAAGCCGCAGACACGCTCCAAGCTCTATGTTGCAATTACTAGGGCGAGGTTCAGCGCTGGCTTCGTGGTTGCTGACAATAAAATAAATGAGCTTCCAGACACGCTAAGCGTCTGGAAGCCATAAATCAATCACGTGTTTGTTTGTCAGCAAAAGCGGATCCCTACGTGAACCTAAAGACGGCCTTGATCAGCCATCCGTTGAACCTGGAGATGCACTTACCAGTCAACTTCATCCATATCACCCCAATCCTCTGAAACAACTCTCATGTCACCCTTCTCTGGCTGCGTCTCGGTTGCGCCCAGCGCCTATTTGGCTACTTCCGCTTGTATCCTGAGTAATAACCTCCGCTGCTGCAACCAAGGTGGCGAATTGCTGCCTTTGCCATATGGAACTGTATGTAAGTGCTTCGAGGTGATGATGCCGATCTCACTTCAATTCATGGACGCATCGAAATAATAGGGCGGAGTCGCTCTCTCGATCCCGCCTCGCAAACCCGAATAGTTCTGACTTTCCCGTTATCCGGAACATCTGGGGAAGTTCGCGTCCCAGTCCGGAAAACCCAATGCCTGAAACGACGATGCCAAGGGGTTACTCGGTCAGCTTCTTGCATCCGTGCCAGGTCAAGGGAAGGGGCAGCCTGTAGAACGAGGTTGGCTCCATAGGGATCTCCTCGAGCCTTCCGTTGCCCCGCCGAACCCATGAAGTTCCGCTTGCGTCGGTGAAAGCCGTTTCGGGTGCCGTGCGAACTCCCATTCCGTGCCCTTCCGTCGGGAGCCATATGCACCATGCTCCAGGAGGAAGCGTGCCGACGCAGACGCGGTTGGGATAAGCGGGGCGGTTATCCTCACCTTTGAAAGAGGGGCCGGCCCCGCTAATCCCGACGCAGGTGACGATTACGTCGTAGACGGGGGACTCGCTTTCGTTTCGAAGCACGACGAATTGCCAGACGAACCGATTGTCCTCGGGCTGATCAGTTCGGTTTCGATCCCCTTCGTACCATGCCGATATGCGGGATGGCTGATGCCGCTTGATGTCGTCCTCCCTGTTCTTTTTGCTCTGGTTACTTTGCCAGAGTGCGGCAATCAAGGCCCCCAAGGTAACGAGTCCGATGAATGCTTGGACAATCAGATTGGCGATGTCTATATCGATGCCAAAAATCATTGGATGGTCACCGGCTCAGCGTCGTGGGGCGATAATTCTAACTCCGAATAATACGGCTTGATCGATGGTCGACGTTACGTAAACGTCAAAATGGGTTTGTCTTAACAGCCTTATTTTCTTAAGACAAACTTGCCGCAACGCCAATTCAAAGAGTTTGCCGTGACGCAGACAGATGCAGTTGGTTGCTGAAAAGCGTGGTTATTTGGGCAGGATTCGCTTCAAAACGCCCGTCGATTATTACGATCTAATGCAGCCTGTAGGGTGGATGTACTTCGATAAGCAGTAGTCGACATGCTCTGGTTTTGAACGAAAAGTCCCAGAGACAATCGATAACGATTCTTCTTTGATGATGCGAGCGGCGCTACCATTAGCAGCGCCGCTTGTTTTCCGCTCGCAGATAGATCCCGCCATGTTGACCACCGAATGCATCTTGACCGACGTGCTCGTACTCCTATTCGGGCACAGAAATTGGAGGCGCGGCCCCCAGCGTCTACTCAGCGAAATTCGTTAAGAAAGCTGACATCGAACACTGTGAACTCCGTCATCGAATCGAATCTCATTGACTGGGATGCGTTCATTAATGATGACTTTGATGCCTATTTCAAAGCTCGCGTCATGGCTTTGCTGGACGCTATTGAGTTCGCACTGGGCAAGTCCATCTCCGATAGGGGCACCGAGGAAACAGTAAAGAGATTTGGCCGCTCATTGGAATAAGATGCTTCTTAGCTCCGTTATTGGTTATAGAAAGAAGGCTTAATGTCTGATTTTGAAATTTTGCAGCAGTTGTGCGAAACAGCAGACGAACTTTCAAAGAAATACATCAGCTCTAGTTCGCCTGACTTTAAAGCATGGAAGACAAGGGCGGACAGGCTTTTAATTAGGCGATTTGGAAAAGACAGCTACGAATTTAAAAGCTTTAACAAAATCAGCTACTCGTTGTCTTTCTTCACCTCCGGTACGCCCGACTCGGCTTTCGTTGAAGCCTGTGCGGACGGCCTGCGCAGTGCAAAAGCTGTGCTGGAGACATACCTTGATGAGTTTTCAGACGAAGGGGAAACCGGATCGACTGCAAATGTTGGAGATTATTCGAAGGTATTTATCGTTCATGGTCACAACGGAGAGCTTAGAGAAAGGGTCGCGAGAATCATCGAAAGGCAGGGCCTGACGGCGGTTGTCCTAAACGAGCAGTCAAATCAGGGCAAGACAATCATCGAAAAGCTGGAAATTGAAGGCGATGCAGCAGGAGCGGTATGCCTTTTTACGGCGGACGACGAAGGAAGAGCCCAGGCAGAACAGTCGGAAAAGCCCAGGGCTAGACAAAATGTTGTATTTGAAGCCGGATACTTTATTGGTCGGCTTGGCAGGGAAAACGTTGCAATTCTTGTTGACAAAGGTATCGAGATTCCCTCCGATCTACAGGGCGTCGTTTATACCGGAACAGACAGTTGGGAGTTCGGCCTCTTGAAAGAACTCAAGTCCATGGAATATTCCATCGACTTTAATAAGATGGATATCTAATCCGTTGATCCCTCCTTTCACCGACTGGCAAAACGATTTACACCTAATTGTGGACATTGCCCACACGATTTCTCTTTGCTCCCGCATTGATCTCGCTAAACTATTAATTGCTGCTACCAGGGCATTTTCTGGTGCACATTCTATTGGCTCCTGCGAAGATCGGAGCAGGTATGTTTGCTGCCAAGTCCCACACCAGCCGTCATTACATTCCGATTGTTGCCATGGCCTGCCTATGCGTTTTGCTGGGCGGGCCTTCTTATGCCGCTGGCGCGGAGAGCCTCATCATCGCGGGCGCGACGTACTGCGAGCCGGGCGTGTCGGGCCCCGGCTGGGCCTGGACCGATGCCGACCACCTGGAGCTTAACGGCTACGCGGGCGAGGCCATCGGCGCCGAAGGCGACCTGGTGCTAACGCTTGCCGGGCAAAACTCCGTGACGGAGTCGCATGCGCCCGATGCGGACATCACGCTGTGCGGCATGGAGGTGTGGGGCAACCTGACGCTTCGCGGCACCGGGACCCTGACGGCGACGGGCTCGCAGTGCGGGATCCACGCTTCGCAGGCGCTCGTGGTGGACGGATGCACCGTCGATGCGCGGGCGGACGGGGCCGATATAACGGACGAGGCGGTTGCCGGCGTGATCGCAGGCGACATGGCCGTGCGCGGCGGCGGGCGCGTCGTTGCCGCGGGCGCCGGGTCCGGAGCGGGCGTGCGCGCCTACGGCATGTATCTGCAGGACGCGGGCCTTGGCGATGGTGCGGCCGGCTGTCGGCTTTCCGTCGACGCCTCGCGGCTCGATGCGATCGGTGCCGACGGCGGCGTTGCATGCACGGGCGGGTCGCTTGTGTCCGCGCGGTTTGTGACGCCTGTCGGCGGGGCCTTTGGTGCTGGCGGCGTGGTGGATGCTTCCGGTGCGGTGGCACCGCATGTGGTTGTGGAGCCCGAGGGCGTTACGGCGCTGGCAGGGGAGGCCGATGGGGGCGAGGTGCCGGGCGATAGTGCGGGTATGTCTCCCGCCGATGCAAGCCCCGCTGCTGGAGAGCCCACCACAGGGCCCACGGCAAATCCCGCGCTGAAACCCGCGGCCACGCCAACCAAGACAACAACGACAGTAACCAAGACCACGGTGTCCACGCCTTCCAAGCCCAAGGCTGCAACCGCGACAACTGCGGCACTCCCCAAGACCGGCGACATCAACTGGGTCGTCGCGTCCGTAGCGCTTTTCCTGCTTGGGACAGTGCTCTTGGCTGCCGCATGTTGCTGCTGAGATGGCTGTCATTTGGAAGAAAGGATAGCTATTTGCCTGTTTGTTTATAGGCGCCCAATTATCGAAGGCAGAGGCCATACGGACGCGACCATGGGCTGAATTAATATGCGCTGTTATCTCTTTACTTGCAGCAGCCATCATTGGCAAGAAACAGTATTGCCAGAGCAGGTGTATGGAGGAATTCGAGCGTCGCCAGGACGAGAGAGACGAGCGTAGACACGCCGAAGGAAATAAGGCGCAGGTGGTCGAGTTTATCTCGAGGTATTACTCAGACAGAGGCTAAATTCCGCTTTGCGTTGTCGCCGCCATGCACAATAATCTTTTTTATTCACGTGAGATGTACCGGAACTTCTGTTGTCTCGTGCCGGAGGTTCAGAATCTGATTCTTAAATACTGCAATCTTGACTTGCGGGTCAGGGGAGAGGATGACCTGTTCGTCCGTTGCATTGCCGCATCCGAAGCCACCCTCCGCGACCGGCGCTTCCTTCGCCCATTCGTTACTTGACTCTGCCTAATTCTGCCTAATTCTGCCAAGTTCATTTTTTCGAAACCTCACCCATTTCCTTCATTACTTGGGTATACTTAAATCAGAAATTGGTCGTAGGGCGCGACCAACGGAATCAAAAGAAAGCCCACTGAGAAGATTTTGGTCGTAGGGCGCGACCAACGGAATCAAAAGAAAGCCCACTGAGAAGATGCCTTCAATCTCTTTGGGTTGGAGGCATTTTCTTTTTCGGAGGGTCTGCATGAATTCTAAAATCGTCTTTTTGACAAACTCGTTTTACCAAGATCATCCAAACCCGCCGTTCAAAGAGATGGAACAAAAGCAAAATCGTCCTTACATTGTCTTTTTGGTCGAAATCGAAGGTCATACGTGGGCCATACCTTTTCGCTCGCATATTCGCCATGGGCACGCATTCTTTACCGATGCCGAAAACAAATGCGGGATTGATTATTCGAAAGCCGTTGTTGTAGACAGGCCAGAATATATAGATCAACTGGTGCGTCCACACTTGCGCCAGAACGAATATGAAGCTCTCCGCGGAAATGAATTCGCAGTTCAAAAGGGATTTGAAAAATATATCAAGCTTTACAAGCGGGCTGTTCGATCGGGACATCCGCGCTATCAATCGCTTATCAAGTATTCTACGTTGCAGAATTATGATTTGTAGCCTAGTTGGAGCATAGTGGATTCAGGCTCCGCCGTATGCTTAAATCACATTCACACGAGAATAAAAGGAAGGGAGGCTATGTGAAGGCCACAAAGCGTCCCTTCTTTTCCTGATTGACAGCCGGGGCCAGGCTCTCAGTGTGTCGGATCCCAGCTGGGCCTGGACCGATGCCGACCACCTGGAGCTCAGCGGGTTTTCTGGCGAGGCCATCGGCGCAGACCCGAAGCGGGCGTTCGCGTTTATGGTGTGTGTCTGCAGGACGCAGGTCTTAGCGATGGCACGGCCGGCTGTCGGCTTTCTGTCGATGCCTCGTGGCTTGCTTGGGCGGGTCGCTTGTGTCCGCGCGATTTGTGATGCCCGTTGGTGGTGCCTTTGGTGCTGACGGCGCGGCGGATGCCGGCGGGGACACGGCTGCGCATGTGATGATTGAACCCGAGGGTGCCACGGCGCCGACGGGGGAGACCGACGGGAACGACGTGCCTGGCGGTGGGACGGGTGAGCCTGCCGGTTTTACTGACCCTGCTGCGGGACAACCCGGTACGGATCCTGCGGTGAAGCCAGCGGCCTCCACGTTAAAGACGACCACGACAACGGCCACCAAAACGACGGTGACCATGACCAGGGCGTCCACGCCATCCAAGCCCAAGTCTGCTGCCGGGACCACGGCAGCGCTCCCAAAGACCAGTGACAGCAACTGGATTGTCGCGCTCTCGATGTTATTACTGCTGGGATTAGCGCTTCTAGGTAACGCATATTGCTGCTGAGATACGATCCAAGCACTTATCCTCATTCGAATACCAAACCTACGGACAACGAATCCGGTTTATTTACGCTCCATTTTCTTTCTCAAGCAGAGACCCAAGTTCGGATAACGTAATTACTTGGAAATTTGACTGCCCAAGAACGTTCATGAATAGCTTATTGCTCACAAGGTAAGGGCGTATTCGCAGTTTTCCAGTGTGGTCGAAGCCCAAATCCGCGGCCACTTCTACGAGATGTTCCTGCAGATATTTTATCCGCCGCTCATATTTAAGCAGCTTCCCATCTTTTCCAAACCATCGCTGCTGAAGCTGCATGTAGTCAAAAGCAGATTCTATTTTCTCGAATTCTTTACACTCGATAACCCACACCGTTTCAGTTGCTGGGTCATACGCTAGGCCATCGTAATCCCCAAGATATTGCGGATGGTCCCCCTTCTTGCAAAGATTAACTCCTCTATAGACATGTTTGTGTAGGAACCCAGCCTTAAGAAAGTAATCCTGAACATCTGACTCAAGTGCCTTTTCATAAAGGTGCTTCCAGCTTTCCATAACCTTATTTAACGATGGAAAAGCGAGTTTCGCTGGCAAAAATCTTTCCGCTAAGCCACGAACCCATCGATCTTTAAGCAGGCCCGCACAAATCGGTGAATACATAAGCTGTCCACCATCATTGATAATGGGCTTCAGCTCAAGTCTATTTAAGCGATTTTTTGTATTGCCAAAAGGCAGATAATCGTATGACCTGCCGTCTATCTCTTTCAACTTTTCATTATCAAGCGTGAGGAAATCAAGAGCATCACTAATCGTTTCATCGGTATAGTTGTTCAAAAGATCTTGTTTGACGAAATTGACCAAAGACGAGCTTTCAATAGATAGGACATTAGACGAGACGTAATCCCCTTCAAAATTCGAAGGGCAGCCGAGCGCAAGACTATTGAGAACATCGAGAAAACAATTGAAAGATACGCCCGTGTCTTCCTCAAAAGCAACTTTAGCCAATTGGATATATTTCGCATCTTCCGTAGAATTTGACCCAGCGTGACCCTCATCGCGGAGTTGGCGGCTTTTAAGAGCGCGAACTTCCTCAAGAATTCCTTCATCCTCAATTAAAGTGGCGACGCAGTTTTCAGCAATTTCTACACCCATTCCCTTAGGCTCAAACATTAGCATGTCAGCAACTTCTGATGCCGAGAGAAGTTGGCCGCCAATAGCTACAAGTTTTGCAACCTCGTCTGAATTAGCGATTCGACTTCCATGAGAAGATAGGGTAAGCAACGTCTCGACTGAAAACCTGGCAGCCTGAATCTCATACCGTGAATCTTCTCTTAGCTCAAAAATCGTTGCGTAAACCCTCTTCTCTTCTTCATCTTGCAGATTCGAAAAAGAGCCATACCTAACCGTGTTGACATAGAAGGTATGAGATGAATTCGCTAGGATGTCGTAGAATTTTTCCAACAAATCCTTTCTATCGAATTGCATTAGCCTATTTTCAAAAGTCGTGCTTAGCGCTTTCTGGAATTTTCTAATCACATCATTTGCGGCGGATCCAAAATAGCGCCCGGATTTAACGTTTTCATCGTCAATTGCATACGCCACTGCTTTTAAGGCAGCGACTTTGGAGGTCTCGGTCAGAGCTGGTTTTTCCACCCCATATCTCCAGATATAGGGAAGAGCAAGGCTTTCCGCATCTACCATCTTTTGGCCTTGTGCAAGATGCGTTAACTTTTGTGCCAATGAATCCATGGCGTCTGAATAGCTACATCTGACAGGTGAAAGAATACCCCAAGCAAAGCGCATTTCAGTGCTTCTGTCTTGAGCTCTTGAAATGGCATTTACGAATGTTTCACTATCAACGCTGTAGAACACCGTGCTGTGTTTCATTTCGGTATAAAACGCTTTAATACCCAACTGTTCGTCTACCGTGGGCAGAGAATTTGCCGCGGCACCTCCGGGCATAACATAGATAAGCTCGAGATAACCTTTTCCTGAAATCAGCGATGCAATCTCAGGCTCAGCATCCAATACTAGACACATCAATAAATCCTCAAACAGGGGCAGCACGGAGGCACCCTGCTCAAGAATCATGGGAGGTACATCCCTTGCGCTCTCTATAGACGCTCCCAAGTGAATGAAGCACGGTTCGCCATTCATGTCCAGAAGCCGCTTTGTCAATCCAAAGCTCTGGTGGTCACTTTTGCCTATGATCTCAATAAAGCCACGCTCATTTTTTCTAAAGGTGAATGCATACGGAGAGCCTAAAATCCACTTTCCGCAACGATCAAAGGGGAAATCTTTAACACTATTGCGAAAATATTCTGCAAAAAAACCGTCAGTTTCGTTGTAGTCCAGGGCCAATGTTATTCCTGTATCTCGGTCCTCTACGCCATCCAGAATTTGCCGATTGTTGGCCATCCAAACGATAAAATAATCGCTCGCCGCAACAAAAGGACTCAGCAACGTTGTCGGAGACGTTGCTACAGAATGGAAAAATGAGCAGATTTCGCTAGCGCTATTGGCAGCCATCAGGATGGCCATGAGATCCGCTGCGCCACAGTCATAGTCGGCAACTTCAGATCTCATCTCAGTCCGGAAGCCTAAATTCATGTCAACATTATCGTGATATGCAACAACCGTGAACTCGAGAGTGTTCGGCCGGCTGACTACGAGCTTTCTTCGCTGCCCATTGTGTTTGACATAATCTAAAATCTCAAGAGCATTCTCTTCCTGGCTAAAGAGAGACCTGAGATTCACCAGCCCGCTATCATTACGGACGCAGGCAGCATTGTAAAAAAGCGCTAGTCTGTTTTCTCCGTCGATGATTAAAAATGTAGCTGGGCAACTTTCAATAGGCTCGCCGTTTAATTTAAAGAGGGGAAAAGTTAGAACGGAGCTGCCCCTTTGTTCAACCGAGTCATAATTGAATCGGGCCTGATTCAGTAGGGTGATATCAATGGCATTTCGATACTCATCCGCCTGCTTATCCTTAATAATATGAGATATATAATCTTGGAGAATTGAAGGGCAGAATAAAGGAATCGGCTTACTACCGTTCATTACAAAGCACTTGTTTTCAATATAGTCTGTCGACTTTTGTATTGCCGCTATGGTGTTGGCTGAAATGGGACTAATAGGGTTAGCATTCATCCATTTATACGTCTGGTGCCAGTATTCATAAGGCGGAATTTTCATTTCATCGGGAATCGAGTTTGATCCCTCCCATCCTCCACCTCCCAACGCTTGAGACATGGCGTCGATATAATCAAGCAACTCATTAAACTCTTTAATTTCACGAGGTTCATCAATAATGGCATCGGCGAAGCAGAGCCTTGGATATTCGAGCGTAGCTCCACAGCCGTGTAACGCCTTCCTCCATTTACCCTTAAAATGAATCAAGGTTTGTCCCATTATTGGTACGATCTCATCCTCAAATATGGTTGACGTCGGAAGAGTATCCTTAACATGAGTGAAAAATTTTGAGAACTCTTCGTAGTCTGCGATTTGATTTGTCCCGAAATCGCTGACAGCGAGTAATGCAGCGTTGAGTGCGTATACATTAGTTTGACAAGATCTGTTCTCATGCCAGGAATTGATACAGAATACGGCGCAAGCAACGCTTTCGATATCAAACTGGCTGATGTAAGAAATGATCTTCTCCGCAGCCTCGATGCATCCCGGGTAAGAGAGCGTTTGAATATTTGTAACCCTACCGTCCATGTTCTCGCTCATTTTTCTCTCGATTTTCAATGACTACGTCACTTTTATCACGGATTTCATTTAAAGCAACATAGTCTTCTCTTCATTCAAAAACTGCCTTCATGGATCACATCGCTGGAACGGCAGTTCTTGATGGCGTCGTCATAGAAGTCAAATACTCGAGCCCCGAAACGGCCATCGTGGCAGGCTCGAAACAAGGTGTCTACTGCTTTTGCCTAAACGGTAACGATAGAGAAGGCCATAAGAGGATACTGAGCTATATGCTGGATAACGGGCTAGTCAGGAGGACAAAGAGCGGCAAGCTGTATAACATTTCGTTCAAGTTCGACTCTGAGACCTATGCGGGAAAGTACAAGGGGAGCGGCTTCTCCGGAAAGATAAAGCTCGCGGACTTCGTTGACCTTGAGACGGGAGAGTTTATTTAGGACAGCGGGCGGATTGATGAACTCTGCTTATGCTCAAAGTTCATCACTAACCGCATGATCAACGCACAACGACGGTTTTCCATGTCAAAAAGACAGTGAAGCGTGAGATAGCTCAACTCTCAACAAAACAAATATTCAGCAGTTCAGGTCTTATGGGGATAATTCAATTCGCATCACGCTGCATCTAATCTGTTCTTTATACTCGGATATAAACACTAAGGAGGTAGTCATGTTTTGGAGCTATGTTCAGCTTGATGATGGCACCCAGTTTGCTTACTCAGAGACAAGAGAAGACGGAACCGTTCGCGTAGCCGTTGAACGGCCGGTTGACTTTGACTTTGACCATGCGGAATGCTTCTTGCCTGCGGTCAAATGGTTCAACGTCGAAGGATTTACTGCTGATGACCTCAATTTCTTGACAGAATTTGTTAGATCAAACGCCCCGTTTATCTTCGAGCTCGCCAAACGCAAAAAAGCCGAACCGGCGGTTTCGGCGCTGGCCCCCTGACGTTCTACTGTTAATCGCCCAATTGAGACATGATTTCACTTGATTACATATCATCTGCGGTATCCCGCGTGCTGGCTCAATACGACGTCAGCGAAGCATATTTATTTGGTTCGTTTGCCCGAGGCGAGCAAACGCCCGATAGCGATATTGACTTGCGCCTAGTCTGTGGCAACACCATGACATTCGGCACGCTTTACGAACTCTCCCATGAGCTTGAGAGGGAACTTGGGCGAAAGGTTGATATCATCACCAACCCACCAGAGCACATGCGCACGGCATTCCGCAAAAGCATCGAGCAAGATGAGGTGCGCATCTATGAAGCTACATGTGCGGGACGATGAGTTTGCGAATACCATCCTGCTACCTGATCCTCACGATGTACTCGACGTTGAGAGCCTAGAGGCCATCCGCGATGGGGATGCGTTAATAGCCACGGGAAAGCCCAGCCGGTCTAACGTAAAAATAGCTCGCCACCCAATCGGGGGTTTACTTCGCGTTATACAGCTCTACGAGCAGGTCCGACTCGACCTACGCCGTGCCTCGGTCTCTTCGGCATTGGCGCTCGAAAAGACCCTAAACTGCGCCATCGAAGACCCTGTCAGGCAACCGGTTCCTCTGGAGTACGATTCGAAACCCTGTTCATCCGAAACAATCAATAGTAAGAATATTGCTGTTTAACTTTCCTTTACGTACGTATTTAAATGAAACTATAATACGTATTAGAGACAGATTTTAAAGGAGGTTGCTATGGTTGCCGTGATAGACAAGAAACTCGTTTTCGGACGCGAACAGGTGCTAACTTCGACGCAGGCAAGCAAAAATTTTGGCGAAGCGAGGCGTCGCGCTCGAAGAGAGCCGCAATTTGTCTCAGACAGGAACGATGGCATCGATACTGTTATCGTTGGCTTCGACGAGTTCGAAGCGATGGCTGTCGAACTCGAACAGCTCCGAGAGGAGCGCCTGCACGCTATAGCCGCTGCAAGGCTCGCGCAGGGCGACGCTGATTCGAATCGCAAGGGCATTCCGTTCTCCGATACCGTGGGACGTGAGAGGTTCGAGGCCATGCTAGAAGCCGAGGCGACCGATCTCATTTCCGACGAGGAGCTGTTCGAGTGAGCGTGGCTAGGTTTAAGGTTGAGTTTTACGACAAGACTGCCGAGAAAGAGTATCTGTCACTCGATGGCTCGGTTCGCGCTATGGTGGACAAAGGTATTGCGCGTCTTGCACTTCGGGCCGATGAAATCGGCAAGCCGCTTTCGGGTCTTCTTGCAGGTTGTAGGGAACTTAAGTTTCGTACTGATGGCATTCGCGTAATTTATCGCATCCGCGATGGGCACGTCGAAGTGGTCCAGATTATCGCGATAGGCGCAAGGGATAAGGGTAGGGTTTTCGATCTGGCAGCCAGACGCATGGATAGCGATGGTTGATTGTCTAAAGATGAACCTAATTTGCTCGCATGGTCGAAATGCTCGGATTGAACGCTCGGACTTAGCCAGTGGAAGGGCGGCAAATGAAAACGTTGAATGCGACGAAATGCCCTGATTGTTGTCGTAGCGACAATTCTGAAGGCGTAGTTTTTGACGCCTGCACAACAGATGCAGCTGACTCCGTCGTGCCCGAAGCACTCTGTACCTCACTCGATAATCTGGACGGCATCACTTTGTTCGACTCTGCCGTCCACTCGACCATCGCCACCATGCCCAACGCGCTCAGACTCCTGGAGAACTCATGATGGCGACCGTTGGAGGGAAAGCGCTTCCCGTTGCGCCGCTTGTGCTAGATGATACCGGGTCACTCGAGGGCCTGACCGATGCCGTGATGCGCCTGCATGGCATGCTGCTGACAACTGGAAGGGTCTATACGACCGATGCCTCGGGTAATCGATCCGAACTTGAGCGCGGGCGCGTCGAGTCGGTGCTCTCTGGCGCGTTTTGCACGATCTTTGGACAGCCTCCGACCGATCGATTTACAGACATTTTTGACCAGGTCACCTACGTGGCCGAGCACATGGCCAAGGACCACATCTTCGAGGACGGCAACAAGCGCACGAGCATTGTTTTCGCGTTGGCCGTCCTAAGGCTTGCCCATGCCCCGGTCGCGCTTTCCGATAGCCCCGAGCCCAAAGACAACCAGTACTACGCTTGGATCCAGGACCAGGTTTCCGGAAACCGCACGCGCGAAGAGCTTGCCGATGAGCTTAGGCGCAATTGCACAATCCATTGCCAAAAATAGCACCTATGCAACTTCGTATTATTGTTTGACGCGTCTTTTAGTTAATAAAAAAGGTCAAAGGCTTTGACCTTTGACCTTTTGATTTAGATGGTGGGCGATACAAGATTCGAACTTGTGACCCCATCCGTGTGAAGGATATGCTCTACCCCTGAGCCAATCGCCCGTCGCCTTTCGGCAAAAGAGATACTAACATAGCCTCACGTGGTTTTCCAAGAACTTTTTCTCCTCGTTTTTAAAATCGCGGTCATTTGCGATCTTTCGCGAGCGACGTCTAGCCTTTTAGTGCTCATCCAATTTGCTGACGCCATCGCAAGTCTCACATTAATAACTTGCGCTCATTCGTTGAATTATTCACGCATTTCGCAAGCAATTGTGGAGGCAGGGACCAATAGCCCAAAGCGCCCACAAGCGGTTTCTCGCTGAAAGCCTGCCTTTCAACAAAACTCATCACGTTTTTGGTCAGTATTTGGTCAGCTTCCGGTACTTACCCGCATGACGCTGTCGTAGATAATCGGCCTCGCAATACGCACTGATACCAGCCAAAGCCAGGGGAGGCCCATATGGATGAGATC
Source organism: uncultured Collinsella sp. (assembly GCA_934643145.1). Classification (GTDB taxonomy): domain Bacteria; phylum Actinomycetota; class Coriobacteriia; order Coriobacteriales; family Coriobacteriaceae; genus Collinsella. The sequence goes on from CAKUBM010000010.1 coordinate 61,588, forward strand.
GTCTGCGCAAACTCCGCATTCCGCTACTGGCGCTGCCCGCCCCAGGTGCGCGACCTATACCCACGCCTACCAAGCTCCGAAGACGGTTGGCGAGCCCTATCCCAAGCCCCCTTCGTAACCGACGTCCTCAAGACGCCAGTTATTACTGCCGCATCTACCCGAAGCAATTTACATTCGAGCACACGACGCACCATACGATGGGCAGAGGCGTACAAAGATAATGTGTCCTTTGACACCGATATGGGCTTTAGCGTCACGAGCCCCCTCAACACGCTATTCACTATGACGCGCAGTGTTTCTCAGAGCGATCTAGTTCTTGCCATGTATGAATTCTGTGGCTGGTTCTCGGTTTTCAAGCCATCGACTGCTGTTGATTTGGCTCTTGAGCAGGCAGATGCAAACGAACCATGCTCCAGCACTGATAAGTTATTCGAACTCGACGAGACCCAAGAAGAGGCGCCATGGAAACGTGTCTATACCCGGATGAACCGGAATGAAGCCGAGGGCGATGAGGACGAGCAGGCAAATAACAAATTCGAACATAGCGATAAGGGGAAAGGAACATCTCTATGGATGAGAAAGCCTCTAATTGAGATTGGGGAGCTACGACGATTCGCAACAAAAGTAAAAGGCGAAATGTGGGGAAGGCAATTCTATGACGCTGCGCAGCAGGTTATCGGCATCGCAGCGTCCCCATTAGAAGTTGCGGGAATCATGCTGTTGAGTCAGCCTAGACGGTTCGGGGGAGCGGGGTTTGAGAATGTATACGTCAACGATTTAACGCCGCTGTCGGTTTCTGCGCAACAAATAGCAGGCCAAAAAGTATGTTACGGCGACATTGTCATCGTAAACCCGGTCCTTATGAAGGCAGTGATCATCGAGATTCAAGGTGAAGTCATTCATGGCTCGGGCGCGGTGCTCGATCATGACGCCACCCGAATGACAGCTTTGCAAAGCATGGGATACGACGTATTACTGGTAACCCACGATATGCTTAACGATCACGATCAGCTAGATACCATTATTCGAAGCGTGTGCAACCGCCTTGGGCTGCAATACAAACCGAAGACCGGCGCGATGCGATCCGCGGAAACCAAGCTTCGAGCCAACGCTCTTTGCAATTGGCTCGAAATAGGCATTTAGTCTGTCGATAAGTGTCGTCTTGGACCTCAAAAGATGTTAGTAAATTAGTCCCTCTTCAAAACTATGCCAGTTTACTACGATGAATCGGCAATCCCCGAGCATGCCTCATTTTCCGTTTGCAAAACCGCAGGTAGGGCGCTTGCGACATTGGCGGAAACGGCGGCATGGTCGGCCATCCCGGAATCATCGTAGTAAACCGGCCTGCTTTTGGCGCGACGGGGCAGGGGAGGCTCTAGACCGGTCCCGATAATGGGGCCGTCAGCGCGCGGGAGGCCCGATGCCGGGTGGCTGGGCTCCCGCGCGAGCTCAAACGGGCGGCGCGCGGGTCCGGAGAGGGCGGGCGGGCCGGGGAGCACGATTGGCCCCGCGCGCGGCGCGGGGGCGGCGGCGTCACCGCCGCCGGAAGTTTTTCCAAAATTGTCCTTGCATCGGCGGGGGAGTTCCCGTATAGTACTTTTTCGCACGGGGGCGTAGCTCAGCTGGGAGAGCGCTTGACTGGCAGTCAAGAGGTCAGGGGTTCGATCCCCCTCGTCTCCACCCGAGCATTGGATGAGGCTCCAACGCAAGTTGGGGCCTTTTTTCATATCAATCGCCCTGCTTTTTATCTTTGCTTAGCGGCTGTTTGAAGTAAAGCCATTCCTAAATTGTAAATATGAATGAAATCAATGCCCCACGCCCTTGCAGGCCACAATAAGGTGTCAACGCAATGTAAAGAGGCCAGGCGTGTTGCCCGGCCTCGAAATACTCTGGTGGGCCCTCCGGGATTCGAACCCAGAACCCAGGGATTATGAGTCCCCTGCGCTAACCGTTGCGCCAAGAGCCCTTATGTGCAGTGAAGACAATTCTAACAACGGCAATCCTTGCCCAATTGCTTCACTTCACGTCGTGAAATACTACCATGCGCGAGCAAGTCGCACAACGCACGATCAAACCCATTAGCAAACAACGGAAACTCTCGTCGCATCGCAGATAAGATGTGTAATAGAGGTAGCTATGGCCATTATTACAAGGCTCCAATTCATTTATGGGCGAAGTCAGCCCGGTACCATTTCAAAACTATGCCGGTTTACCACGACGGACCGACAGTCCTCGAGCGCGCCTCATTTTCCGTTTGCAAAACCGCAGGTAGGGCGCTTGCGAGATTGGCAAAAACGGCGGCGTGGTCGGCCTTCCCGGAATCATCGTAGTAAACCGGCCTGCTTTTGGCGCGACGGGGCAGGGGCGGCTCTAGACCGGTCCCGATAATGGGGCCGTCAGCGCGCGGGAGGCCCGATGCCGGGTGGCGGGGCTCCCGCGCGAGCTCAAACGGGCGGCGCGTGGGTCCGGAGAGGGCGGGCGGGCCGGGGAGCACGATTGGCCCCGCGCGCGGCGCGGGGGCGGCGGCGTCACCGCCCCCGGAAAGTTTTTCCAAAATTGCCCTTGCATCGCCGTCCGAGTTCCCGTATAGTACTTTTTCGCACGGGGGCGTAGCTCAGCTGGGAGAGCGCTTGACTGGCAGTCAAGAGGTCAGGGGTTCGATCCCCCTCGTCTCCACCCGAGCATTGAATGAGGCTCCAACGCAAGTTGGGGCCTTTTTTCATATTGGCACACAAGGTCAAAGGCGGCACCATGATCCTCCTGGTCGACAAGATCGAAAAAAGCTTCGGCGCGCGCGTCCTCTTTAGCGGCGCGTCCTTCCAGATCAACCCCGGCGAGCGCTTCGCACTCGTTGGCCCTAACGGCGCCGGCAAAACCACCATGCTCAAGATCATCATGGGCATCGACAGCCCCGACGCCGGCCAGGTCCAGTACGCCAAGGACTGCCAGGTGGGCTACCTAGAGCAGGAAACCAATCTGGAACACAAGGACACCACCATCCTCGCCGAGGTCATGGCTGCCGCCAAGGAAATCCGCCGCATGGGCGAGCGCGCTAACGAGCTGCAGGCCCAGATCACCGAGCTCTCCGAGCAGGGCAAGGACGTCGACGCACTCCTTAACGAATACGGCCAGGTCCAGGACCGCTTTGAGCACCTGGGCGGCTACGAGCTCGAGAGCAACGCCCGCAAGATCCTGTCCGGCCTGGGCTTTAAGGTCACCGACTTTGAGCGCCCGTGCTCCGAGTTCTCCGGCGGCTGGCAGATGCGCATCGCGCTGGCCAAGCTCTTCCTGCGCCACCCCGACCTGCTACTGCTTGACGAGCCCACCAACCACCTGGACCTCGAGAGCGTCCAGTGGCTGCGCGGCTTTATCGCCAACTACGACGGCGCCGTGCTCATCGTCAGCCACGACCGCGCCTTCATGGACGCCTGCGTCGACCACGTCGCCGCGCTCGAGAACCGCCGCGTGACCACCTACACCGGCAACTACAGCAGCTACCTCAAGCAGCGCGAGGACAACCTGGAGCAAATGCGCGCCAAGCGCGCTGCCCAGGAGCGCGACATCGCCCACATGCAGGTCTTCGTCGACAAGTTCCGCTACAAGCCCACCAAGGCTGCCCAGGCCCAGGAGCGCATCCGCAAGATCGAGCAGATCAAAAAGGAGCTCGTCATCCTGCCCGAGGGCCACAAGCACATCGACTTTAAGTTCCCCGATCCGCCGCGCTCCGGCGACATGGTCGTGGGCCTGGAGGGCGTGTCCAAGTCCTACAGTGAAAAGCACATCTACAGCGACATCGACCTCAAGCTCTACCGCGGCGAGCACGTGGCACTCGTCGGCCCCAACGGCGCCGGCAAGTCCACCCTCATGAAGATCCTCGCCGGCCTGGAGCCGCCCACCACCGGCACCCGGGACCTGGGCACCAACGTGGGCGTGGCCTACTACGCCCAGCACGCACTCGAGGGCATGACCGAGTCCAATACCGTCCTGCAAGAGATCGACACCGTCACGCCCAAGTGGACCGTGCCGCAGCAGCGCAGCCTGCTGGGCGCCTTCCTGTTTAGCGACAACGATGCCATCGAAAAGCAGGTTCGCGTCCTCTCCGGCGGCGAGAAGGCCCGTCTGGCGCTTGCCAAGATGCTCGTGGCGCCCGAGGCGCTCCTGTGCTTGGACGAGCCCACGAACCACCTGGATATCGACTCGGTGGACATGCTCGAGAACGCCCTGCAAAACTTCCCCGGCACCATCGTGCTGATCAGCCACGATGAGCACCTGGTGCGCGCCGTGGCCAACCGCGTGATCGACATCCGCGACGGCAAGGTCACGGTCTACGACGGCGACTACGACTACTACCTCTACAAGCGCGAGGACCTCGCCGCCCGCGCAGCCGCCGAGGCGGCAGGGGAGAGCGTGCCGGCCGCAGCCAAGAACGCCAAGCCCGCCAGCGCCGCCCAGGCCAGCACCCCCGCCGCGACACCCAAGCCGGCCGAGGGCAAAAAGACCAAGGAGCAAAAGCGTGCCGAGGCCCAGGCCCGTGCCGCGCTCAACAAAAAGCTCAAGGGCGTGCGCAACCAACTCAAGAAGATCGAGGCCGAGCTCGACAGAAAGCGCGCCCGCTATGACGAGCTTATGGAATTGATGGCAAGCGAAGAGCTTTATGCCGATCAGGACAAGTTCAACGCCGCGCTGGGGGAATATAACGGGCTTAAGCAAGAGCTGCCCAAGCTCGAGGACGAATGGCTGGAGCTTTCCACCCAGATCGAAGAGGAGACCGCGCGTGAACTCTCGTAAAGCCGCCGCCGTGGCGATGAGCATCATCGCCATCGCCTGCCGCGTCTGCGGCATCTTTATGAGCGCGATGACCGTGCTCCTGTGCTTTAGCGGTCTGACCGCCAAACTGCAGATCGTCGGTTTTGTCGTTGAGCTTTCGCGCGCGCTACCAAGCGCCATCGCCGGCTACGGCGTCATCACATCGCCCTTTGGTGGCGTGTTCCGCCTGGATTATGCCATCGTGGCGGTCATCCTGTTAGCCGCCGACTACCTGCTCACGCGCGCCTCGCGCCGCGTCCGCTAGGGGAGTGCCATGTCCAGCAGCTACCTCATGAACCTGCTCGCCAGCGCCGTCGCCGTCATCGTCGGCATCGTGATCCACGAAAGCGCGCACGCCGCCGCGGCCTGGGCACTCGGCGATAAGACGGCCCGTTCGCGCGGACGCGTCTCGCTCAACCCGCTCAACCACATCGACCCGTTTGGCACCATCATCCTGCCGCTGCTGATGCTCGCGGCCGACGGCCCAGTGTTCGCCTTTGCCAAGCCGGTGCCCGTCCACCTCAACAACCTCAAGCACCCCAAGCGCGACGAGGTCCTGGTGAGCGCGGCTGGTCCCGCGTCGAACATCGTGCTCGCGTGCCTGGCCGCGGCCCTCATGCACCTGACCTATGGCAACCTTTACGCCGGCATGTCCTTTGCCGTGGCGTCGCAAATCATGAACTTCGGCGCCACCTTTATCGTGGTCAACCTGTCGCTGGCATTTTTTAACCTCATCCCGATCCCGCCGCTCGACGGCTCATCGATCATCGTCCCGTTCCTCAAAGGCAAGGCGCTCGCCAATTACTACCGCTTGCAGCAATACGCTATGCCCACCCTCATCATCGTGCTGTATCTGCTACCCATGTGGACTGGCATCGACGTGATCGGCCGCTATTTCGACGTTACCGTGTATCCGCTGGCAGAGCAGCTCCTTTCCTTCGCAATTGCCGGCATCTAAGGTAAACTTACAGGTCGACCTTGCAAAACGGTCGTAATATGCACCCAAACCGCGCCGCGAAGGCGCCGTCAAAGGAGGTCGAAGATGTCGTATCGCGTGTCGACGCAGGTCTACAGCGGACCGTTCGACCTGCTGCTGCAGCTGGTAACCCGCCAAAAAGTAGATATCGGCGCCATCTCCATCAGCGAGGTGGCCGAGCAGTACCTTGCCGAGGCCGAGCGCATCGAGGCGCTGGACCTGGACGTGGCGAGCGACTTTTTGCTGGTCGCGGCAACCCTTTTGGACATCAAGGCCGCCTCTCTGGTGCCGCAGGAGGCCCCGCGCAAAGTCGATGACGACGATGACGAGTTCGACGAAGACCTCGAGGAGCTAAGCGCGCTCGACGGCGACGCCCTGCGTGAGGTCCTGATCCAGCGCCTGATCGCCTACAAGCAGTTTAAGGGCGCAGCGGCGGCCCTTGGCGCCCGCATGCAGGCCGAAAGCCGCATGCATCCGCGCGTGGCCGGCCCCGACCCCGAGTTCCTGGGCCTCATGCCCGACTACTTGGCCGGCATCACACTGCGCGGCCTGGCCGTCATCTGCGCCGATCTGGACGGCAAGCGCCAGACCTTCCTGCTGGAGGCCGAGCACGTGGCACCGCACCGCGTGCCGCTCGACCTGACCGTGGCCTCGGTCGACCGCTTTACCATGGCGCACCAAACCTGCACCTTCCGCGAGCTGCTGGACGGCGACGCCACCACCGAGCAGCTCGTCGTCACCTTCCTGGCCATGTTGGAGCTCGCCAAGCGCGGCTCGCTCACGCTGAGCCAGGACGAGATCTTTGGAACCATTCAGATCAACCGCGTCGAGGGCGCCGAGGCCTACGTGCCCGGCGAGGGCCCCGAGCTCACCGAATAGGAGCGGCCAACCATGTCAAACCTTTCCACGCTGGAGGCAAACAGCCTCAAAGGCGCCCTCGAGGCGCTGTTGCTGGTTTCGAGCGACCCCGTGAGCGCCCCTGCGCTGGCAGGCGCGCTGGACATCGCCCCCGGCGAATGTGCATCGTTGCTGGCCGAGCTCAAGGTTGAGTACGAGGAGGCCAACCGCGGCTTTCAGCTGCGCGAGGTCGCCGGCGGCTGGCGCCTGTTTACGCACCCCGCCTACCACGACGTGGTCGAGGCCTATGTGCTGAGCTGGGACACGCAAAAGCTGTCGCAGGCTGCGCTCGAGACCCTCGCCGTCATCGCCTACCACCAGCCCGTCACGCGCGAGGTGGTCAAGGGTATCCGCGGCGTCAACTCCGACGGCGTCATCGCGTCGCTCGTGGACAAGGGCCTGGTGCGCGAGCTCGGCCGCGACCCCCAGCGCGGTCAGGCCATCATCTACGGCACGACTAACGCCTTCTTGGAGAAGTTCGGCCTGCGCTCCACTCGCGACCTGCCCGATCTGGAGCAATTTGCCCCCGACGAGCAGTCGCGCCAGTTTATCCGCGAGCGCCTGAGCGGACGCAGCATTCGGTCCACGCTCGAGGAGCAGGCCGAAGACCTGGACGAAGAGCGCGAGCTGCTGGATACCGATGTTGAGGATGTTGAGGCAGTCGAGGACGAGGACGCCCTTGCCGTCGACGAGACCTCGGAGGATATGCATGACGAGAACTAACGAAGCAGGGGAGACGCGCATCGTCGGCACCGCGGGATCGCCCGAATCCGGCGCCCAGCCCGTCTACCCGCACACCATGCGCCTGCAGCGCTTCTTGGCGCGCGCGGGCGTGGCGAGCCGCCGCGGCTCCGAGGACCTGATGACAGCCGGCCGCGTGACCGTCAACGGCACGGTCGCGACCGAGCTGGGCACCAAGGTCGATGTCGACCGCGACCATATCGAGGTCGACGGCATGCCCGTCAAGCTCAACCAGGGCGCCGTGTATCTGATGCTCTACAAGCCGACCGGCTACCTCACCACCATGAGCGACCCGCAGGAGCGGCCCTGCGTAGCCGACCTGGTCCCCCGCGACCGCTTTCCCGGGCTCTTCCCGGTAGGCCGCCTGGACCGCGACACCACAGGCCTGCTGCTCTTTACCACCGACGGCGACCTGTCGCAGGACCTACTGCACCCCAGCAAGCACGTCTACAAGACCTACCAAGCGCTTGTAGACGGCTGCCTCAGCGACCGCGACCTGGAACCACTTCGCCGCGGTATCGAGCTCGATGATGGCCTGTGCCAGCCGGCCATCTGCCGTGTCATTACCGCGCACGAGGCCGAGGCCGTAGCTCCCCAGGGCGTCAAACCCGGCACCACCGCCGTGGAGGTCATCATCCGCGAGGGCCGCAAGAACCAGGTCAAGCGCATGCTGAGTAAGATCCACCATCCGGTGATCCGCCTGCATCGCTGCAACTTTGCCGGCTTGGAGCTCGAGGGCGTGGCCAAGGGTTCGTGGCGCGAGCTCACCGACCGCGAGGTGCAGATCCTCAAAGACGGCGGTATCCCGCCCAAGCAGGCCAGAGCCAAGCGCAACGGCGGCAGGCCTCAAGACACCCCTGCGAGCCGCACCCGCCATCACGGCAGCCACGGCTCTGCGCCCAAGCGCAACACCTACCGCGAGCGCTACACGGGCTAGGCAACCCGCCGCGCCCCAGCGCCCGCGAACCATACCAGCACGTCAACCATCGAAAGGAAGCATTGCATGATCGTCGCCATCGACGGCCCCGCCGGTTCCGGCAAGTCCACCATCGCCAAGGAGATCGCCCGCCAGCTGGGCTTTAACAAGCTCGACACGGGCGCCATGTATCGCGCCGTCACCTTCGCTGCGCTCGACCGCGGCATCGATCTGGACGACGAGGCGGCCATCGACGCCCTCGCCGAGCAGATCGAGATCCGCTTTACCAACGGCACCGGCGAGGACACGCGCCTGACCATCGACGGCACGGACGCCTCGGCCGCCATCCGCACCCCGCAGGTGGACGCCAACGTGTCCAAGGTCTCGGCCTACCCGGGTGTGCGCGCCGCCATGCTCATCCATCAGCGCCGCGCCGCCGAGGACCGCGATATCGTTGCCGAGGGTCGCGATATCGGCACCGTCGTGTTCCCCAACGCGCAGGTCAAGGTCTTCCTGACCGCCGGCCCGCGTGAGCGCGCCCGCCGCCGCGTGCTGCAGCGCCACCAAAACGACGCCCAGCCGCTTACTGCCGAGCAGCTCGAGGCCGAGGTCGACGAGACCCTCGACGCCCTCAAGCAGCGCGACAAGCTCGACAGCAGCCGCGAGGTCGCACCGCTTGTACCCGCCGAGGATGCGGTGCACGTCGACTCCACCGCCCACACCATCGACGAGGTCGTCCGCATCATCGAGGACCTCATCAACCAAAGGAGGTAGCCCATGCGCCTGTTTAAGCAGACGCCCGAGGACTATTACAACGCCCCCTACGCCGAGTTCCCGGCACTCATCCGCGGCACCGTCGTCGTGGTCATGGCGATTCTTTGGGCCTTCTCCAAGCTCATGTGGCGCTGGATGGTCGAGGACGCCGACCTGCTGTTTGAGCGCCAGGAAGGCCGTGGTAGCGTAGTCATCTGCAACCACACCTCGATGGCCGAGCTCTTGGCCGTGGAGACGGCACTGTTCTTTGGCGGCCGCCGCATTCGTCCCATCTTTAAATCGGAGTTCGCCAAGACCAAGATCGTGCGCTGGGCCTTTAGCCGCGTGGGCGGCATCCCCGTCGAGCGCGGCACCGCAGACATGAAGTGCCTGCGCGCCGCTCAGCATGCGCTGCAGCGCGGCGAGGATGTCCTGATCTTCCCCGAGGGCACGCGCATCCGCTCGCGCGAGATCGAGCCCGAGGTCCACGGTGGCTTTGCGCTCATCGCCCAGATGGGCAAGGCGCCCGTCAACCCGCTCGCCATCTGCGGCTGGTCCGACATTACGCCCAAGGGCAAAAAGCTCATGCGCCCCAAAAAATGCTGGATCCGTGCCGGCAAGGCCGTCTCGCTTTCTGACGCTCCTGCCGGGCTCAAGCGCACGGAGCGTCTGGCCTGGTTTGAGTCCGAAGCCATGGGCCGCGTCTACACCATGCGCGATGAGCTGTGCGACGAGCATCCGGACAGGTTCTAGCCATGGGTGAGGAAGTCATGAACACCGTCGAGGCTGTGACCGGTCAGGCAGTCCCCACCATCGAGATAGCTGCCCACGCGGGTACCTGCTACGGCGTGCAGCGTGCGCTCGATATGGCATTGGCGGCCGCCCCGCAGCCGGAGGAGAACGCTCAGGTCCACACCCTAGGACCGCTCATCCATAACCCCATCGTGGTGTGCGAGCTTGCCGAGGCAGGCGTTAGCCTAGCAGAGACCCTAGACGATGCCGCATCGGGCACCGTGATCATCCGCGCTCACGGCGTGGTGCCGCAGGTGATCGATACCGCACGCGAGCGTGGCCTCGACGTGGTCGACGCCACCTGCCCCTACGTGAAAAAGGTCCACGTGGCGGCGGAGCGCTTGGTACGCGAGGGCTACCACGTGGTAGTCGTGGGCGAGCCGGGCCACCCCGAAGTCGAGGGCATCCTGGGCCACGCCGGCAATGATGCGCAGGTCGTGAGCTGTGCCGCCGACGCCGATGCCCTGCCGCTCAAGGGCAAGGTGGGTCTGGTTGTGCAGACCACCCAGACCGCACAGAACTTGGCCGAGGTCGTGGCCGCTATCACCCCGCGCGTGCAGGAGCTGCGTGTGATCAACACCATTTGCGCCGCCACGAGCGAGCGTCAACAGGCAGCAGCCACACTTGCCAACCGCTGCGACTGCATGGTCGTCGTAGGCGGCAAGAACTCGGGCAACACCCGTCGCCTGGCGCAGATTTGCGCCGACGCCTGCGAGCACACGTACCACATCGAGGAGGCCGCCGAGCTTGAGGCCACTTGGTTTGCCAATGCTCAGCACATCGGCATCACCGCCGGCGCTTCCACCCCGCAAGAACACATCGAACGCGCCGTCGCGCGCATCAAGGAGCTTTGCCGCTAATCATGGACCAGACCGTACCCGCATACGCCGCCGAGGTGGCCGATTACGGGCGCAGCCGCGACCCCGAGCCGGGTGAGGGCGCGCTCGTCAAGAACGTGCGCCCCGAATCGCCCGCATGGGATGTGGGTATCGAGCCGGGCATGCGCGTGCTCACGGTCAACGGCGAGCGACTCACCGACATGATCGTGTGGCTCTGGGAGGCCGACGACGATACCGTCGAGTTGGAGGTTTTTGACCCGCGCGATGGCACCGTAACCCCCGTGGAGCTTGACCGCTTTCCCGGCGAGGACTGGGGCCTGGAGTTCGACGGCCCCATCTTCGATGGCATGCGTACCTGCGTAAATGCCTGCGTGTTTTGCTTTATGACGATGCTGCCCAAGGGCGGTCGTTCCACACTCTATATCCGCGACGACGACTACCGCCTGAGCTTTTTGCAGGGCAACTTCGTTACGCTGACCAACCTCACCGACGAGGACGTGCAAAACGTCATCGACCGCAACATGAGCCCCATGAACGTGTCAGTCCATGCCGTAAGCCCCGACGTCCGCCGTCGCATGATGGGCCGCAACGCCCAGCGCGGCATGGACGTGCTCGAGGCCATCATGGCCGCCGGCATCGAGATCCACGCGCAGATCGTATTGTGCCCCGGCATGAACGACGGCGAGGAGTTGGAAAAGACCCTGCGCTATTGCGAGGAGCACGAGCAGATCACGAGCCTGGGCATTGTGCCGCTCGGTTTTACCAAACACCAGAACCGCTTTAGCTGGTCCTATAGCGACAAGCCCGAACTCGCGCGCGAGACCATCGCCATGATCCGGCCCTATCAGGACCGCGCGTACGAGCGCTTTGGCCGCCACACGTTCCAGATGAGCGACGAGTTCTACCTGGATGCCGGCATCGAGCCGCCCGAGGCCGATTTCTACGACGGCTACCCGCAGTACTACGACGGCATCGGCATGATCCGCTCGTACTTGGACGAGACCGACGATGTCCTTGTCGCCGACGCCGAGCGCCTGGCCCGCGTTCGCGAAGCCATCATCGCTCGCGACCAGCGCCTGCTGTGCCTCTCTGGCGCCAGCGCGCGCGACACCGTGGCGCGCTTTGTGGAGTCGCCGCATGGTCTCGGCGGCACCGTCACAGCCATCAAGAACCGCTACTTTGGCGGCAACGTGGACGTGACCGGCCTCATCGTCGCGTGTGACATTCTGGAGCAGCTGCCGCAGGACCTCTCTGGGGTTATGCTCTTTGTGCCTAAGCTCATGTTCAACGCTGACGGCATGACGCTTGACGAGTATCATCGTGACGATTTACTCGCAAGCCTTACCAGTCGCGGCGCCGAGGTTCATGTAGTGTCGACCATGCCGCATGAGCTGCTCGATACCCTGGAGCACATCCTTGGCATTATGCCCGCGGACTCTAACATTTCCACTGACCCTACCCATTAAAGGAGAGCAGATGAAACCTATCGTAGCCGTCGTCGGACGCCCCAACGTGGGCAAGTCCACGCTCGTTAACCGCCTGGCCCAGACCTCGGACGCCATCGTCCACGAGTCTCGCGGCGTCACGCGCGACCGCTCGTATCACACGGCCGATTGGAACGGCCGCGAGTTCACCATCGTCGACACGGGCGGTATCGAGCCGCTCAAGAGCGACGACGTCTTTGCCACGTCCATCCGCGACCAGGCCCTCGCCGCCGCCGAGGAAGCCGCCGTCATCCTGTTTGTGGTCGACGGCCGCACCGGCGTCACCGAGGAGGACGAGTCGGTCGCTCGCATGCTCAAGCGCTGCGACAAGCCGGTCTTTCTGCTGGTGAACAAGCTCGACAACCCCGATCGCGAGAACGACAGCATCTGGGAGTTCTATTCGCTCGGCATCGGTGAGCCCACGCCGCTCTCGGCCCTGCATGGTCATGGCACGGGCGACCTGCTCGACGATATCGTGGCCCTGCTTCCGGAGGAAGAGGACGAGGTCGCCGATGAGTTCCCCGACGCGCTGAACGTCGCCATCATCGGCCGCCCCAACGCCGGTAAGTCTTCGCTGTTCAACCGCATCCTGGGCGCCGACCGCTCTATCGTGTCCAACATTGCCGGCACGACGCGCGACGCCATCGACACCGTCGTGGAGCGCAACGGTAAGCACTACCGCATGGTCGACACCGCGGGCATTCGCAAAAAGAGCACCGTGTACGAGAACATCGAGTACTACTCGATGGTTCGCGGCCTGCGCGCCATCGACCGCGCCGACGTGGCGCTGCTCGTCGTCGACGCCTCCGTGGGCGTAACCGAGCAGGACCAGAAGGTCATGGGTCTTGCCATCGAGCGCGGCTGCGCCATCGTTGTGCTGCTCAACAAGTGGGACCTGCTCGATGACGACCGCAAGCGCGAGGCCTGCATGGAAACCGTCGACCGCCGTCTGGGCGTCATGGCTCCCTGGGCCCAGTACCTGCGTATCTCGGCCCTGACCGGCCGCAGCATCGAGAAGATCTGGGCGATGGTCGACGCCGCCGAGAAGACGCGTTCGCAAAAGATCACCACCTCGCGCCTCAACACCTTCCTCACCGACCTGCGCGAATTTGGCCATACCGTGGTGGACGGCAAGCGCCGCCTGCGCATGCACTACGTGACCCAGACGGGCGTCAACCCGCCGACGTTCACGTTCTTCGTCAACCACAGCGACCTGGTCAACGACACCTACCAGCGCTATGTAGAGAACCGCATGCGCTCGACCTTCGATTTTGCCGGCACACCCATTCGACTCTTCTTTAGGAAGAAGGAGCAAAAGGATGCATAATCCGATTCTGCTGACCGCCGTCTGCGCCGTGGTCTCGTTCTTTATCGGAGCGATTCCGTTTGGCCTAATCCTGGGCCGCATGTTCAACCACACCGACATTCGCAAGGCGGGCTCCGGCAATATCGGCACCACCAACGCCCTGCGCGTGGCCGGCCCCAAGGTTGCCGCGCTCACGCTGCTGCTCGACTGCCTGAAGGGCGCCATCTGCGTCCTGATTGCGCGCCCGCTCATCGCCGACATGGGCTATGGCTTTCCGCCGAGCGTCATGGCGCCCGGCGCTCCTGGCGACTGGATGCTCGGCGTCATCTGCCTGGCGGCGGTGTGGGGCCACATCTTCTCGCCCTACCTCAACTTCCATGGCGGCAAGGGCATCGCGGTTGGCCTGGGCGTCATCCTGGCCTGGTACTGGCCCATTGGCCTGTCGCTGCTGGGCATGTTCATCGTAGCCGTCGCCATCACCAAGTATGTGTCGGTGGGCTCGCTTGCCGCGGCCATCGGCCTTCCCATCGCCGCCTGCGCGGTCTTTCCGTACAGCAGCCTGGGCCTCAAGTTCTGCATGGCGATGATCGGCATCACCGTGGTGTGGGCCCATCGCTCGAATATCCAAAAGCTCATGGCCGGTAAGGAGTCCAAGCTCTCGTTTACCAAGCGCGTCACCGAGCCCGACGATAAGTAGGAGAGAGTCATGAATGTTGCGCTGATTGGCTCCGGCTCCTGGGGAACTGCCGTCGCCGGCCTTGCCGCCGCGCGAGCCGAGCGCGTAACCATGTGGGCCCATAGCGAGCAGACGGCCGCCGGCATTAACGCCGAGCATCGTAACCCGCGCTATCTGGTGGGCTACGAGCTGCCCCACAACGTCGTCGCCACGACGGACCTGGCACAGGCGCTCGCCGGCGCCGAGGCCATCATCTTTGCCGTTCCTTCGACGCACCTTCGCAGCGTGTGCCACCAGGCCGCGCCGTTTATCGCTGCCGACACGCCGGTCCTGTGCCTCACCAAGGGCATCGAGCCCGAGTCCGGCCTGCTCATGAGCGAGGTCATTGCCAGCGAGATCGGCAACGAGCGTCGTGTGGCGGCCCTCTCGGGCCCCAACCATGCCGAGGAAATCTGCCGCGGCGGACTTTCGGCCGCCGTCATCGCCAGCGAGGACCAGCAGGTGGGGGAGACCTTTAAGGAGCTGCTGCTTTCCACGGCCTTCCGCATCTACCTATCGCAGGACATGACCGGCGTCGAGGTCTGCGGTGCCATGAAAAACGTCATCGCCATCGTGTGCGGCATTTCCGCCGGCTCGGGCGCGGGCGACAACACGCTCGCCCTCATCATGACGCGCGGTCTGGCCGAGATCAGTCGCCTGGTACATGCCCGCGGCGGCCAGGCCATGACGTGCATGGGGCTTGCAGGCATGGGCGACCTTATCGCCACCTGCACCTCGGAGCATTCGCGCAACCGCACCTTTGGCTACGAGTTCGCCCACGGCGTGTCGCTCGACGAGTACCAGGCGCGCACGCATATGGTGGTCGAGGGCGCCGTCGCGGCCCGCAGCGTCAGCGAACTCGCCCGCTCACTGGGCGTAGACATTCCGCTCACCTTTGCCGTGGAGCAAACGCTCTACAACGGTGTTACTTTGGATAGGGCGCTCGAGATTCTTACCGACCGCGTCCCCTCGCAAGAGTTCTACGGACTCACCGACTAGCGCAGAAAGGCTTCTACCATGGGTTCCATCAAAATCGCTCCGTCCGTCCTTTCGGCCGATATGGCCAACCTCAAGGGCGAGCTCGACAAGATCGCCGGTGCCGATTACGTGCACTTCGACGTTATGGACGGTCACTTTACCGGCAACCTCACCTTTGGCGTCGACATCCTTAAGGCCGTCAAGCGCTCCACCGATGTGCCGGTCGACGCGCACCTGATGGTGTCGAACCCCGACGAGACGGTCGATTGGTACGCCGACGCCGGCGCCGACATGATCACCGTGCACTACGAGGCCTCCACGCACCTGCACCGCACGCTCACCCATCTGCAGCAGCGCGGCGTCAAGGCCGGCGTGGTGCTCAACCCCGCCACCCCCGTCTGCGTGCTCGAGAGCATTATCGATGTCGTCGACATGGTGTTGCTGATGAGCGTGAACCCCGGCTTTGGCGGCCAGAGCTTTATCCCGGGCACCATCGTAAAGCTGCACGAGCTTACGGCCATGTGTGAACGCCACGGCGTGTCGCCCCTGATCGAGGTCGACGGCGGCATCTCTTCCAAGAACATCGCCGAGGTCGTCAAGGCCGGTGCCAACGTGCTCGTGGCCGGCTCCGCCATATTTAAGTCCGAAGATCCCGCCGCCGAGGTTGCACTGCTGCAAAAGCTGGGCAACGAGGCCGCACAGGAGGCATAATCCCTTATGGCCGCAGGTCAAAACCGCATACCCGTGAATCTTGACTATGCCGCCTCGACGCCCATGCGCGCCGAGGCGCGCCTCGCGCAGCGTGAATACGACGAAAGCGAACTCGCTGGCGTCAACCCCAACTCGCTGCACTCGCTCGGCCGCAAGGCCGCCGCGCGTCTGGAAGTGGCACGTCGCGAGATCGCCCGCAGCTTTGGCGTGCGCGTCCGCCCGTCCGAGATTATCCTGACCAACGGCGGCACCGAGGCCAACCAGCTGGCACTGCTCGGCCTTGCCGAGGGCGCACGCCAGCGTGATCGCAAGCGCGACCGTGTGATCGTGTCCGCCATTGAGCACGATTCGATCCTGGACAACCTGCCGCTGCTGCGTGCCGCCGGCTTTACCGTCGACCTGGTGCAGCCCTGCCGTGCGGGCTACATCGAGCCCGCCGCGTTGAGCGACTTGCTGAGCGACGACGTAGCGCTTGTGAGCATTATGGTCGCCAACAACGAGACCGGCGTGGTACAGCCCATCCGCGAGCTCGCCGCCGCTGTACACGCTG
This sequence comes from uncultured Collinsella sp., assembly GCA_934643145.1. Taxonomy (GTDB): domain Bacteria; phylum Actinomycetota; class Coriobacteriia; order Coriobacteriales; family Coriobacteriaceae; genus Collinsella. The sequence continues at coordinate 78,052 of CAKUBM010000010.1, forward strand.
CCGGCGCCCTGTTCCACACCGATGCCATCCAGGGCTACCTGCATATTCCGCTCGACGCCACCGAGCTGGGCGTCGACGCCATGACCGTTGCCGCCCATAAGATCGGCGGGCCCGTGGCCTCTGGCGCGCTCTACCTTAAGAGCCGCACACCGCTGAGACCGCGCATCTTTGGCGGCGGACAGGAGGCTGGACGTCGCGCCGGCACGCAGGACCTTCGCACACAGCTGGCCTTTGCCGCCGCCGCGACTGCGCTGGCCCCCAACGTGGCCCAGGATCGCGCGACGCTGCAGGCCTTGTCTGACAAACTCTATGCCACGCTTACGGCCCATCCGCGCATTCACGCCACGATGGGCGACTATGCGCAGGCCAATCGCCTGCCCGGCATGGTTTCGATCTATGTCGACGGCATGGACTCCGAGGAGCTCATCATCAAACTCGACGCTGCCGGCTTTGAGGTTTCCGCCGGATCTGCCTGCTCGAGCGGAAGCATGGATCCGAGCCACGTGCTCAGCGCCATGGGCATCGGTCGTGAGCAGGCGCTGGGTGCGCTGCGTATCTCCTTCGATGACCGCGTAAACCCCGCCGACCTGGATCTGTTTGCCCAGACGCTGCTCTCGATCGTGGGTGCCGCATGATCGTCGCTGAGCTTGAGTGCGCGCTGCTGGCGCGCTATCCCAAGGCGGATGCCGAAGGATGGGATCATGTTGGGCTATCGGTCGGAGATCCCGCTGCCGAGATCACCGGCGTTGCCTGCGCGCTCGATGCGACCGAGGCCAACGTGCACCGCGCTCTCGAGTCCGGCGCCAACGTGCTGCTGACGCATCATCCCATCTATATCAAGGCGCCCGATGCCTTTTGTCCGGCTGATTCCGCGCGTCCCCAGTGCAGCGCCGCACTGTACGAGGCAGCCAGTTGCGGCGTGAGCATCATCTCGCTTCACACCAACCTGGACCGCTCGCACGAAGCGCGCGTTCGCCTGAGCAATTTGCTGGGCGCTGAGCCCATGAGCTCGCTGGAGCATGTGGACGAGCCTGAGCTCACCGGTCTGGGCGCACTTGCGACCCTCCACGACCCCTGTAACCTACGCGATCTCGCCAACCGTGCCGCCACGGCCTATGGCAGTGACCCGCGCGTATGGGGCGAAGCCGAGCGCCCGTGCCGCACCGTAGCCATTCTGGGCGGTTCCCTCGGCGATTTTGGTGAGCTTGCCATCGCCGCAGGCGCAGATGTTATCGTGACCGGCGAGACGGGCTACCACGTAGCGCAGGACCTCGCCTTGCGTGGGCTGCCCGTAGTTCTGCTCGGCCACGACCGCTCCGAGGAGCCGTTCGTGGATATCTTGATGAACTCTGCAGTTGACGCCGGGGTCGACCCCCGTCATACGATTAAAATACTGAACCCTTGCCAATGGTGGACTGTGACAAAAGGAGAGAACTTATGAGCGCCGGCGCTACGCTACTCAAGCTGCAACAGATCGATTTGGAGCTCGCCCGTAACAAGAGCGAACTTGCCAATATGCCGGAGCTCAAGGAGCTCGCTTCCAAGCGCAAGACCTATGTAAAGCTCAAGTCCGAGATGACCAAGCTCTACGCCCAGCGCAAGGACCTGGACATTGAGCTCGACGACCTCAACACCACTGAGATCCAGACCAACAACGCCATCGAGGCTGCCAAGAAGCGCCACGTCGACGGCTCCGACTACCGCGAGGTACAGGACCTGGAGAACGAGCTCGCCACTCTGGCCAAGCGTCTGGACAAGATCGAGCACACCCGCAAGGATGTCGTCGTCGCTCACAAGGAGGCGCTCGACCGTGAGGCTCGCGCGCAGGCCATCATCGCCAAGTTCGAGGAGGGCGTGAAGGCCGACACCAAGGCCGCGCGCGCTAAGGCTGCCGACTTGCAGGCCCAGATCGATGCCGCGACCAAGGAGCGCACCGCGCTTGCCGCCACGCTGCCGACCGACGTGCTCACCGACTACGAGCGCCTGCTCAAGCAGTTCCGCGGCCTGGCTGTCGAGACCATCCAGGGCAACATCCCCACGGTCTGCCACACCGCGCTGCAGGCGTCGTCCATGAGCGACCTTAACCACGATGGTAGCGAGATCACGCACTGCCCGTACTGCCACCGCCTGCTGGTACTCCCGAGCAAGGAAGCTTAAACGATGGCGGCACCCAACAATTCAATGCAACTTGAGGGAAAAACGATCCTGCTGGGCATTACCGGCGGGATCGCCGCCTATAAGTCGTGCAATATCGTGCGCCTGCTGCAAAAGCGCGGCGCCCGCGTCAAGGTCGTTATGAGCGAGCATGCCACCGAGTTTGTGGGCCCGCTCACCTTTCGTGCGCTCACCAATGAGCCGGTTGCCGTCGGACTGTTCGACGATCCGTCCGACCCCATCCACCACATTTCGCTGGCACAGGAGCCCGATCTGGTGGTCGTGGCGCCCGCAACGGCCAACATCATCGCCAAGATGGCCAACGGCATCGCCGACGACCTCATCTCCACCACGCTGCTGGCAACGCCGCGACCCGTCGTGATCGCGCCGGCCATGAACAATGGCATGTGGAAAGCGCCGGCTACACAGGCCAATATGGCCACGCTGCGAGAGCGCGGTGTCCATGTGGTGGGACCTGGCAGCGGCTACCTTGCCTGCGGCGACGTGGACACGGGCCGCATGAGCGAGCCCGAGGACATCGTCGAGGCCGCCTGCGAGGTGCTCAACCCCGTGCCGCAAGACCTGGCGGGCAAGCGCATCGTGATCACCGCCGGTCCTACGCACGAGCCGATCGACCCCGTGCGCTTTATTGGCAACCGCTCTTCGGGCAAGATGGGCATCGCCCTGGCAGGGGAGGCTGCTCGCCGCGGCGCCGCCGTCACACTCGTGTTGGGACCGACATCGCTCGACGTTCCCCGCGGCGTGGAATGCGTGCACGTGCAGACCGCCGCAGAGATGCTGCAGGCGGCGCTGAGCGCCTTCCAGACGGCCGATGCGGCCATTTGCGCGGCCGCCGTCGCCGACTATACCCCCGCCACCCCTGCGGACCATAAACTCAAAAAGGCCAACGAACGCCTCGATCGCATCGAACTGGTCGAGACGGTCGATATTTTGGCCGAGCTCTCGCGCCAGAAGGGCGAGCGCCGCGTGATCGGATTTGCAGCCGAGACCGACAACGTCGTCGAGTACGCCGAGCACAAATTAGCCCGCAAGGGTTGCGATGTAATTATCGCCAACGATGTCTCGCGCGCCGATTCGGGCTTTGGAACCGATACCAACAAGGCCTGGATTGTGAGCACAACGGGCACGCAAGAACTTCCGGTGCTAACAAAACCCCAGCTCGCAGATACAATTTTGGACTTGCTTCAAAATTTGTAAAAAAGTGCTTGCACAAGGCTAAAGTTTCGGGTTAATATACTTCCTGTTGCGAGCGAGAGCAGAGCAACAAACTAAAGCTTCGGGACGTGGCGCAGCTTGGTAGCGCACTTGACTGGGGGTCAAGGGGTCGCTGGTTCGAATCCAGTCGTCCCGACCAGAAGTTTGCAGGTCAGGCACCTAGTGCCTGACCTTTTTTGTTTTAAGCAATTGTTTAATTTTCAGTAAGCAACAGGGTGCCAAAAATCTACCTACGCGATAACCGCCTATTGCGGCTACTTGTGCGTTTTGCACACGCTTGAGCCGATTTATTAACGCGATATGAATCTACATACGCGCAGCTGGTATACAGCCGAGTACAGGCTGTATTTATCGCGGCGATTTACACGGATATTGCGACTGTGACGAACAAGCGTGTCGCTGTATTTATTCCAGTAGTTCACTTGACCGGTGGACAAGTGGGCGATTGCAACGATATGCCAAACGGGATGGGCTCTATTCGGGGACGCCGCAGAGGTAATGGCGGGGGAGTGCGGCAGGCGCCCTGAGAGCCGCTGTATGACCCCATGTCTCCTTAACTCGATTATTTGTGTTTCAAGCCACGAATCGGTCGAGCAATTGCCAAAAGAAAGGCCCATGCAGGATTGCACGGGCCTTACATCAGATCAAATTTGAGCTAGAAGCACCAAACGGGGCAGACGCAACACCATCTCGTCGCGGCCTCGGCGAGCGACATATCGCAGTCGAGGTAGACATCGAGGAAATCGTCAGATCCCGCACAGGGGGACCGCGATGGTGGCCACCGCACCGCCCGAGGGGCCGTTGGCGAGCGAGACGGAGCCCCCGTGGGCGCTCGCGGCCTCGGAGGCGACGTGTAGGCCGAGCCCGTAGTGGCGGCCTCCGTCACGCGAGGAGCGGGAGGAGTCGTCTGTGAAGAGGCGCTCGCAGCCGCGTTCGAGGGCGGCGGGAGAAAAGCCCGGTCCGTCGTCGGCAACCTCGATGACGAGGTGCCCGCCCGCGACGTCGCAGGAGACAGCCACGCGCGAGCGTGCGTGCTCGGCGGCGTTGGCCACGAGGTTCGCGGCGGCTCGCGCCAGGGCGGTTCGGTCGAGCGGGGCCTCGGGCGCGCCCGCGACAGCGGGGCCCGTGGCCGCGTCGAGTGTCACGCCTCGCGCCCGGGTGATCTGGGCGGCCTCGGCGAGGACCTGCTCGCAGAGCTCGGCCGGCCGCATGGGGGCCCTCTCCGCCCCGCCGGACCCGCGCGAGGCCTCGATGAGCAGGCGCACGTAGCCGTCGAGCCTTTCGACACTGCCGGCCATGTCGCGCGCGGCGGCCGCGAGGTCGGCGTCTTTCTCGTCTTCCAGCTCCTCCGCCACGAAGTCGGCGTTGGCGCGCAGCACGGTGAGCGGCGT